>NZ_JBFAKX010000002.1:0-448772 GCF_040655935.1 Promicromonospora sp. NPDC050262
CCCCAGCCGCACACGGTGCGCACCCCGCAGGAGTCGCACATCGCCCGGCCCGATCTCGAAGCCGACTGCCGACCTCGACGTCACACTGCCGACCTCGACCGCACTGCCGACCTCGGCGTGCGGACGGGAGGCTCAGGGGCGGCGGGTGTACCAGGTGTGCATCAGGTAGTCCTTCTCGGGGCCCGTCACGTGCCAGCGCAGGTCCCACGAGTCCGCCGGCACCCGGACGGCGGGCACTCCTGCCGGGACCTGGGCAGGGAGGTCGATGCCGCCCCGGTAGAGGTCCCGGCCGCACAGGTGCTCGACGGCGCCGGCCGTCCAGGGGTGGAAGTCCCGGCCGTCCTCGAAGGTCACGCGCCACCGGGGCGCGGCCCCGTCGTCGGACGGCGGCCGACTCCCCGGCGCGGCCTCGTCGTCGGACGGCGGTTCGCGGACCAGGAACAGGGTGCGCGTCACCGGGGTGCTCCCCGTGGCCCAGCGCAGGGTGCCGCGCTCGGCCCAGCGGATGCGCCCGTCCTCCTGCGGGGTGAGCTCGGCCCCGCCGTCGGCGGCGTACTGCGTGCCGTCGGCGTGCCGGATCTCCCGCCGGAAGTCCCAGGTACCGACGAGCCGCAGAGGATCCACGCCCTGACCCTAGCGGCTCCGCCGGTCGGCAGTCCGCGCCGAGAGATCGGCAGTTCGCACCGAGATCGGCACAGGCCTGGACCGATCTCGGTGCGTCGTGCCGACCTCACGGAAAGGGCGCGTCCACGAGGCAGCCGATGGGCGAGGATGTTCCCCATGACCTCGACCCATGAGACCACCGCGCCCGCGGACCTGGACCCGGCCAACCCGTTCGCCGCCCCGTCCACCCTCCCGTACGGCCTGCCCGACTTCGCCGCGATCCGCGAGGAGCACTACGAGCCGGCGATCCTGGCCGGCATGGCCGCCCACCGCGCCGAGGTCGACGCGATCGCCACGAACCCGGAGCCCGCCACCGTCCAGAACACGCTGGAGGCGCTGGAACGGGCCGGGCAGCTCCTGGGCCGGGCCGCCCGGGCGTACTTCAACCAGCTCCCCTCGGACTCGACCCCCGGCCTGGAGGACGTCCAGGAGCGGCTCGCGCCGCGGTTCGCGGCCCACCAGGACGCGATCAACATGGACGCGCGCCTCCACGCGCGCGTGCGTTCCCTGGCCGACGCCGCCGCCGCGGGCGACCTCGACCTGGAGCCCGACACCGCGTACCTGGTCGAGAAGCTCATGAAGCAGTTCCAGCGCTCCGGCATCGAGCTGTCGCCCCAGGACCAGGACACGCTGCGCGACCTCAACGCGCGCATCACGTCGCTGGAGGCGAGCTTCGGGCGCAAGCTCCTGGCCGGCGCCAACGAGGCGAGCGTGCTCGTGACCGACGAGGCGGAGCTCGCCGGCCTCTCCGCCGACGCCCGGGCGGGCGCCCGGGCCGCCGCCGAGGCACGCGGCCAGGACGGCTGGCTCCTGGAGATGCAGCTCTTCACGCACCAGAACGTGCTGGCCTCGCTGGAGAACCCGACCACGCGCGAGCGCGTGCAGAGCGCCTCCATGGCGCGCGGCGCGACGGGCGGTGAGAACGACACCCGCGAGGTGCTCCTGGAGCTCGCCCGGCTGCGGGCCGAGCACGCGCAGCTCCTCGGCTACGAGCACCACGCGGCCTACATCGCCGCGGACGCGACGGCGGGCACCACGGCGGCGGTCAACGAGATGCTGGGGCGCCTCGCGCCCGCCGCCGTCGCCAACGCGCGGCGCGAGGCGAGCGAGCTCGCGAAGGTGAGCGGGGCGTCGGGCAGCGGCGGCGCGGACGGCGTGGCCGCCGCCGACTGGTCCTACCTCAACGAGGCCGTGCGCAAGCAGCGCTTCAACCTGGACGACGCCGCCCTGCGGCCCTACCTCGAGCTCGAGCGCGTGGTGCACGACGGCGTGTTCAAGGCGGCCGGACTGCTGTTCGGGCTCTCCTTCACCGAGCGCGCCGACCTGCCGGGCTACCACCCGGACGTGCGGGTCTACGAGGTGTTCGACTCGGTCGAGCCGGGGGAGCCGGGCACCGGCCTCGGGCTGTTCCTCGCCGACTTCTACACCCGCGAGTCGAAGCGGGGCGGCGCCTGGATGGACAGCCTCGTCGTGCAGAGCGACCTGCTGGGCGAGAAGCCCGTGGTCGTCAACAACCTCAACATCGTCAAGCCCCCGGCGGGCGAGCCCACGCTGCTCGTGTGGGACGAGGTGACCACCCTGTTCCACGAGTTCGGGCACGCGCTGCACGGCCTGCTCAGCGACGTCCGCTACCCGTCGCAGTCGGGCACCTCGGTGCCGCGCGACTTCGTCGAGTACCCCTCGCAGGTCAACGAGATGTGGTCGTGGGAGCCGCAGATCCTGAGGTCGTTCGCCGTGCACCACACCACCGGCGAGCCGATGCCGGCCGAGTGGGTCGACACCATGCTCGCCTCCCGCGTCTGGGGCGAGGGCTTCTCGACCACCGAGTACCTCGCCGCCGCGCTGCTCGACCAGGCGTGGCACCAGCTCACGCCGGAGCAGGTGCCGACGTCGGTCGAGGACGTGCTGCCCTTCGAGGCGGCGGCGCTCGCCGCGGCCGGGGTCGACTTCGCGTCCGTGCCGCCGCGGTACCGGAGCACCTACTTCAACCACATCTTCGGCGGCGGGTACTCGGCCGGGTACTACTCGTACATCTGGTCCGAGGTGCTCGACGCGGACACCGTGCAGTGGTACGCCGAGAACGGCGGGCTGACCCGGGAGAACGGCGAGGCGTTCCGCCGCAAGCTGCTCGCCCGCGGCGGCTCGCAGGACCCGCTGGCCTCGTTCGAGGACCTGCGGGGGCGCGCCGCCGAGATCGCGCCGCTGCTCGAGCGCCGCGGCCTGGTCTGAGGGATGAGGCGCCGTCCGAGGGGCGCGGCCTCGTCTGAGGGGTGAGACGCCCGGCCACGGTGGACCGGCCGCCTCGTGCGGCCGGTTACCGTGGCCCTGTGACTGAGACTGTTCCCACCGCCGCGCCCGTGCCCACCGCCGCCGACGAGGTCATCCGGATCTGTCAGGAGCTGATCCGGTTCGACACGTCGAACTACGGCGACAACGAGGGCCCGGGGGAGCGTGCCGCGGCCGAGTATGTCATGGAGCTGCTGCACGAGGTGGGGCTTCAGCCCGAGCTGTTCGAGTCCAGCCCGGGACGGGCCTCCGTCGTCGTCCGGCTGGAGGGGCAGGACCGTGGCCGGCCCGCGCTGGTGCTGCACGGGCACCTCGACGTGGTGCCCGCCGCGAAGGACGACTGGAGCGTGGACCCGTTCGGCGCCGAGCTCACGGAGGGGCTCCTGTGGGGCCGCGGCGCCGTCGACATGAAGGACATGGACGCCATGATCCTGGCGGTCGTGCGGCAGATGGCGCGCGAGGGCCGCAAGCCCGCGCGCGACGTGGTGGTCGCGTTCTTCGCCGACGAGGAGGCGGGCGGCGTGTACGGCGCCCGCTGGGCCGTGGACCACCGCCCCGACCTGTTCGAGGGGGCCACGGAGGCGATCTCCGAGGTGGGCGGCTACTCGGTCGAGGTGGGCGGCAAGCGCGCCTACCTGCTGCAGACGGCGGAGAAGGGCATCGCCTGGCTGCGGCTGATCGCCGACGGGCGGGCCGGGCACGGCTCGCAGGTCAACGAGGAGAACGCGGTCACCGAGCTCGCCGCCGCCGTCGCGCGGATCGGGCAGCACGCCTGGCCGACCACGATCACCCCGACCGTGGACGCGCTGCTGCGCGGCGTCGGCGACCTGACGGGGCTGCCCGTGGACCACGAGGACCCGGCCACGATCGACGCCCTGGTCGCCGCGCTCGGCCCGGTGGCGAAGTTCGTGGGCGCCACGGTGCGCAACACGTCCAACCCGACCCAGCTCGCCTCCGGGTACAAGGCGAACGTGATCCCGGGCCGCGCCGAGGCGACCGTGGACGTACGGCTCCTGCCGGGGCACGAGGAGGCCGGGATGGCCACGCTGCGCGAGCTGGCCGGACCCCGGGTGCGGATCGAGCCGATCCACCTGGACACGGCGCTGGAGGTGCCGTTCAGCGGGTCGCTGGTCGACGCGATGGTCGCCGCGATCGACGCCGAGGACCCGGGCGCGAAGGTGCTGCCGTACACGCTGTCCGGCGGCACGGACAACAAGTCGCTGCACCGGCTGGGCATCACCGGCTACGGCTTCGCGCCGCTGCAGCTCACGAACGACCTGGACTTCGCCGGCATGTTCCACGGCGTGGACGAGCGGGTGCCGACCGAGGCGCTGAAGTTCGGCACGCGCGTGCTGGACCGCCTGCTGGCCACCTGCTGACCCGTCCGGAGCACTGACGCGCCCGGCGCACGCGCGCGCACGTGCCGGACGCTCAGGTCACCCGGGTGACCTGAGCGTCCGGCACGGGGTCAGAGGGTCGAGGAGACCTTGATGATCTTGCGGCGGAGCCAGACCTTGCGTCTGCCGCCGATGTAGAGAAGGGTCCTTGCCAGTTCCCAACGGCCGTACTCGGCTTCGTCGGTGAGCACCTTGCGGGCGTCCGGCACCGTGGTGTCCGGCTCGAAGGTCACGACGCGGTACTCGTACTGACTGTTCTTGCGGAACACGGAGCCGTCTCTCGCCATCTGATGCACCGTCCTCGGGTCGCGGGTGAGGTCAGTTTATGCCGGTTTGGTTGCAGACCGGTGACAGCAATGAATTTCGTCTGCCCATTGTGGCCCATGGGGCGCTACCTTCAAGGCATGACCGTTGAACCGCGTGCCGCGCTCGACCGCCTCGTAGCCGCACTCGAGGCCCACCACCACGCGGTCGCCACTCGCCGGAGTGACGACGACCCCGCCGTCGACGACGCCTACGACGTCCTGGCCGACGCCTACGAGGTGTACGAGGACTCCCTGGCCACGGTGTTCGGCGAGGTGACGCCGTTCTACCTGGCCGACGAGGTGGACGAGGACGACGACGACGAGGACGACGAGTCGGACGAGGACCTGGAGGACCTCGAGGACCTCGACTTCGACGACGACCTGGGCGAGGTCGAGGAGTCGGAGGACCAGCCGCAGCCTGCGCAGCAGCGCTGACCCGGCGCGGGCTCAGGCCCGGGCGGGCGAACGGTCACCAGCGTTCCGGATAGCCGATCTCCGGGGCGGAGACGTCGTCGAGGGCGGCGTGCACCTCGTACGGCAGCTCGAGGGTCACGGCCGCCAGCGACGAACGGAGCTGGGTGGGCGTCCGCGCGCCCACGATCGCCGACGCGATGCCCTCGCGCTCCAGGAGCCAGGCGAGCGCCACCTCCCCGGCGGCGCGGCCCAGCCCCTCGGCGGCGGTCGCCACGGCCTCGACGACGGCGGACGCCGGCCCCTCCAGGTACGGCTGGACGAAGCCCGCCAGCGCCCCGGCGGCCCGTGAGTCGGCGGGGATGGCACGCCGGTACTTGCCGGTGAGCACGCCGCGCCCGAGCGGGGACCAGGCCAGCAGCCCGGCACCGAGGGCGTCGGCGGCCGGCACGACGTCCCGCTCCACGCCGCGCTGCAGGAGCGAGTACTCGAGCTCCACGGCGGCCAGGCCGACGTCGGGCTCCAGGAGCGTCGCCACGCGCGCCGTCGCCCAGCCGGGGTGGTTGCTCAGGCCCACGTACCGGGCGCGCCCGCTGGTCACGGCGATCCGCAGCGCGTTGCACGTCTCCTCGAGCGACGTGTTGGGGTCGGGGCAGGCCACGAGGAACAGGTCCACGTGGTCGGTGCCCATCCGCACCAGCGACTCGTCGAGGCTGTCGAGCAGCGCGCCGCGGGAGGCGTCCACGACGCGGCCCGGGCCGCCGTCGGGCCGCGACTCCGACCGGATGCCGGCCTTGGTGGCGAGCACCAGCTCGTGCCGGCCCACCTTGCCGGACAGGAGCGTGCCGATCACGCGCTCGGAGTCGCCGTCGGCGTAGCTGGCCGCGGTGTCCACGAGGGTGCCGCCGGCGTCGAGGAAGTCCCGTACCTGCTCGGCCGCGTCGATCTCGTCGGTGTCGCGGCCCCATGTCATGGTGCCGAGCCCGAGTTCGGAGACCCGCAGGCCCGACCTGCCCACCCGGCGTCGTTCCATGTGCGGCAGGCTACCCGCGGCCGCCGCGGGTGCGTCAGGCGGCGCGCCGTGGGGTAGTGTCACGGCCCGTGACTGCGTGGGAAGCCATCCTTCTGGGCCTGGTCCAGGGCCTGACCGAGTTCCTCCCGATCTCCTCGTCGGCGCACCTGCGGATCGTCGGTGAGCTGATCGGGTCGGGTGACCCCGGCGCGGCGTTCACCGCCATCACGCAGATCGGTACCGAGCTCGCGGTGATCATCTACTACCGCAAGAAGATCGGCGTCATCCTCGTCGCCTGGTCCAAGGCCCTGACGGGCGCCTACGGCAAGGGCTGGCGTGCCCGCACGGGCCTGGGGCCGCGCCCTGGTTCCGTCGACGTGCGGCACGGCCGCCCCGGTGTCACCGCGAACCACGACGCCGCGATGGGCTGGTACATCATCCTCGGCTCGATCCCGATCGTGGTGCTGGGCCTGCTGTTCGAAGAGCAGATCGAGTCCACGTTCCGAAACCTCTGGCTCACGGTCTTCACGCTCACGTTCTTCGGGATCCTGCTGCTCCTGGCCGACGTGTTCGGTCGCCAGGAGCGCGAGCTGACGTCGCTCACGGGGTCCACGGCCATCGGCTTCGGCCTGGCCCAGGCGCTGGCGCTGGTGCCGGGTGTGTCCCGCTCCGGCGGCACGATCACCGCCGGCATGACCATGGGCTTCACGCGGAAGGCGGCGGCAGACTACTCGTTCCTGCTCGCCCTCCCCGCCGTGCTCGGCTCGGGCTTCTACCAGCTCGTCAAGACCGTGGGGGAGCCGATCCCCGAGGGGGCGCCCGGATGGGGCGCCACGATCATCGCCACCATCATTGCGTTCGGCGTGGGCTACGCGGTGATCATCGGGTTCCTCAAGATCATCGGCAACTACTCCTACAAGCCGTTCGTGTACTACCGGTTCGTGCTCGCCGGCGTGGTCGTGTGGCTGCTGATGTCGGGCACGATCGACGCGACCGGCGGCGTCGCGTAGAACACACGCCCCGGGCCCCTGACATGGTCAGGGAGTGTCACAGGCGGCGGTTATCGTTGGTCGCGTGCACGCCTGGCCCACACCCCAAGTCCCGCTGCTCCCCGGCTCTCCCGCGCCCGCCCCGGTGCGGGTCCACGACTCGTCGACGGGTGAGCTCGTGGAGGCGGCGCCGGGCCCGCAGGCGCGGCTGTACGCGTGCGGCATCACGCCGTACGACGCCACCCACATCGGGCACGCGAACACGTACGTGACGTTCGACCTGCTGGTGCGCGCCTGGCGCGACGCCGGCAAGGACGTCACCTACGCCTCGAACGTGACCGACGTCGACGACCCGCTGCTGGAGCGCGCCGAGGCGACCGGCATGGACTGGCGCGAGCTCGCGGCCTCGCAGATCGCGCTCTTCCGCGAGGACATGACGGCGCTGGGTGTTATCCCGCCCGCGACGTGGACCGGAGCCGTGGAGTCGGCCCCGGACGTCGCGCGGGCCGTGGCGGCCATGCTGGAGTCCGGCGCGGCCTACCGCGTGTCGCTGGAGCCGGGCGCCGGCGGTTCCACGCCGGAGCTGGGCGACGTCTACGCGGACCTCACCGCCGACCCGCGCTTCGGGGCGGTCGCGCACCTCGACCGCGAGCAGGCGCTGGCCACCTTCGCGGAGCGCGGCGGCGACCCGGACCGTGAGGGCAAGAAGGACCCGTTGGACCCGCTGCTGTGGCGCCGTGAGCGAGCGGGCGAGCCCGCGTGGGACGGCGGGCCGCTCGGCACCGGCCGCCCGGGCTGGCACATCGAGTGCGCGGTGATCGCGCGCGACGGGCTGGACGTGGCGGCGGGGGAGCGGTTCGACGTGCAGGGCGGTGGCTCGGACCTGCTGTTCCCGCACCACGAGATGTCGACGTCGCACCTGCGTGTGCTGTGTCCGGCCGCCGGCGACGGCGAGCCGGCCGGCGCCCGCACGCACGTCCACGCCGGCCTGGTCGCCTACCAGGGCGAGAAGATGAGCAAGTCGCTCGGCAACCTCGTGCTGGTCTCGCGGCTGCGGGACGAGGGGCACGACCCGATGGCGATCCGCCTGGCGCTCCTGGCCCACCACTACCGCACCGAGTGGGAGTGGGACGAGAGCTCGCTGCCGGAGGGCGAGGCGCGGCTCGTCCGGTGGCGCGACGCGGTCTCAGGGAACGGCGGACCGTCGGCCGACTCGACCCTGGCGGCGGTCCGCGCGGCACTCGCGGACGACCTCGACGCACCGGCCGCGCTGGCCGCCGTCGACGCGTGGGCCGAGAGCTCCCTGGACCCGTCCCGGGACACCTCCGCCGACGAGGAGGGCGCCCCCGGGATCATCGCGCGAACGGTAAACGCCCTGCTCGGAGTGCGTCTTTGACCCCTCGGGCGCCGCATTCCGACCCGGTTTCGGCGAGGTAGGCCAGAACCGCGCCGGGCGCCCGACAGGTTAGTTTTGGCCCCTGCTTCCGTTTGCATTTAACCCGGGGCAGGATGGGGAGCATGACGGAGTACGAGGAAGACTTCACGGGTGAGACCCGGGTCACCGTCACGACGGCGCCCAGGTGCAGCACGCGATACCGAGTGGTACGTAACGGACCGGGATACGCACCGGTCTACGACCGCGTCGAGGACGCCGCACGGTGTCTTGAGACATGGGTGGGCTTCCACGGGCCGGACGCAGGTGTGCGGATCGAGCCCATCTCCAGCAGCGCGTGACCGTCACGCCGGACAACACGTCAGAGGCCTGAGCCCCACGGGGGACTCAGGCCTCTGTGCTTCGTCGCCCTGTTCCGGACCGGGCGGCCGGATGCGGGCTCAGAGCCGTTCGGGCCCGCTGTCCTTGCCGCCGCCGTCGCGCCGGCGCAGGTAGCGCTCGAACTCGCGCGCGATGGCGTCGCCGGACGCCTCGGGCAGCTCGGCGGTGTCCTTGGCCTCCTCGAGCTGGGCCACGTACTCGGAGATCTCCGAGTCCTCGGACGCCAGCTCGTCCACGCCGTGCTGCCAGGCCGCGGCGTCGTCGGGCAGCTCACCCATCGGGACCGTCTCGCCCAGGATCTCCTCCACGCGCGTGAGGATCGCCAGCGTCGCCTTGGGCGACGGGGGATTGGCCACGTAGTGCGGCACGGCCGCCCACAGGCTGACGGACTGCAGGCCGCGCTCCGCGGCCTCGTGCTGCAGCACCCCGACGATGCCCGTGGGGCCCTGGTAGGTGTTGGCCTCGATGTCCAGCACGGACTGCAGGCCCACGCTGTCCGAGGTGGCGGTCATGGGGATGGGCCGCGTGTGCGGGACGTCCGCCAGGAGCGCGCCGAGCGTGATCACGGTGCGGACCCCCAGCTCGTCCGCCACGCGCAGCAGCTCCTCGCAGTACTTGCGCCAGCGCATCGACGGCTCGACGCCGTGCACCAGCACGACCTTGCGCTCGCCCACCTGCGCCACCGAGATCGTGGTCGTGGGCCAGGTGATGGAGCGTTTCCCGTCGTCGTCCAGCGAGATGTACGGGCGGTTGACCTGGAAGTCGTGGAACTCCTCGGGGTCGAGCTCGGTCACCTTCTCGGCGCCCCACACCTCGGCCAGGTGCGTGAGCGCCGTCGTGGCGGCGCTACCCGCGTCGTTCCAACCTTCGAAGGCAGCGAGGAGCACGGTCTGGCGAGGCGAGGCCTGCTCCGGCTGCTCGTGATGCGCGTCGGTCATCCCCCCACCCTAGGGTGTGCGGCGCTCGGCGTGACCAGGGGCACGGCCGCGTTCGCGGACGGGCGAATCCATGCCGTGACGGCGTGTCGGAGCCGGGCCGTCGGCTCAGAAGACCGGCACGCCGGCACGCAGCGCGCCGCGCACCTGCACCTCGACACCGCGCCACTCGCCCGACCACAGCGTGTACCCGGGGTTCAGCATGCGCTGGTCGATGGCGTGGTCCAGGCCCAGCGCCCGCGCGATGCTCTCGCCGTCGTCCAGGTGCCAGGGCTGCAGGCACACGCGCTCGGGCGTGACCGTCAGGACCTCGATCCAGTCCGCGCGGACATGCCGCAGCAGGTCGATGACATCGCCGAGACGTTCTGTGACCGACTGCGAGGCAATGGGGTTCACGAGGCTCTCCGGGACACGGGTCGGACAGGTGGACTGGCTGATACCACTGTGCGCCGGGCACATGGGACGTGCCATCGGCAGCGCACGGGACGTTTCGGTGATAGATACGTCCCTGAGGGGGTGAGATGACACGTGAGAAACCAACGACTGGTCGCGGCGATGAACCAGGCCGGCCTGAGCCAGGTCCGGCTCGCGGCCGCCGTCGGCGTCGACCCGAAGACCGTGGAGCGCTGGGTGGCCCAGGGGCGCACGCCGCACCCGCGCCATCGCGTCGCGGTCTCCGAGGCGCTGGGCTGTGACGTCGCGGCGCTGTGGGGCGACGTCGACCGGGCGGAGGCCGCCGCCCAGGAGATCGTCGGCGTCTACCCGGCGCGGCGCGCCGTGCCGTCCGGGACCTGGCGGGCCTTCCTCGCCGGCGTGGAGCAGCGGTTCGAGCTGCACGCGTTCGCGGCGACGTTCCTGCCGGACCAGACCCTGGACCTGACCACCGAGATCGTCACCATGGCGGAGCGGGGCGTCCAGGTACGGCTGCTGCTGGGCGACCCGGACGGCAGCGCGGTCACCGTGCGCACCGAGGAGGAGGGCGGCACGGGCCTCGCCGGGCGCATCGCGCTGGTGCTGGCCTACCTGGCCCCCGCGCTCGGCACGCCGGGCGTCGAGGTGCGGCTGCACGACCGCACGCTGTACGCCACGACCTTCCGGTTCGACGACGACCTGCTGGTCAACACCCACGTCTGGGGCTCGCCCGCCGGAGCGAACCCGCTGTTGCACCTCAAGGACGGCCCCGAGGCGTCGATGGCGCCCGCCTACCAGGCGGGCTTCGAGCGGGTCTGGAACGCCGCGACGCCGCTGACGGTCTGGCCGCGGACGGAGGACCTGGGCGAGGTGTCGTGATGACCCGGCTCGACTACTTCGACGATCCGACCGCGCCGGCGGTGAACTCCGTGGTCCCCTCGGTCACGGTGGCGGTGCGCGACGGCGGTGGCCGCCTGCTGCTCATCCACCGCACCGACAACGACCTCTGGGCCCTGCCGGGCGGCGGCATCGACCCGGGGGAGACCGTGCGGCAGGCCGGCGTCCGCGAGACCGAGGAGGAGACGGGCTACCGCGTGCGGATCACGGGCCTGGTCGGGATCTACACCGACCCCCGGCACGTGATCGTCTACTCGGACGGCGAGGTCCGGGCGCAGTTCTCGATCTGCATGCGCGCCACGGTCACGGGCGGCGCCGTCCGGACCTCGCACGAGTCCAGCGAGGTGGTGTGGCAGCCGGTGGACCGGCTCGGTGAGCTGGAGATCCACCCGTCGATGCGGCTGCGCATCGACCACGCGGTGGACCTGTCGCGCACCGAGCCGTTCCTGACCTGAGCCGTTCTGACCTGAGCGGTTTCCGGGCCCGGGCGGCGGGCCGGGGGCTCAGCCGCGCCGGAGGCGCTCGTCGACGGCGGACACGAGCCGCCGTAGCTGCGGCTCCGCGCGGTGGATGCTGCGCGACACGAGGTGGCCCGGTGCGTAGCGGTCGTAGATGCAGTCCAGCCGCTCGTCCACGGTGACGGGGCGGCCCTGGGCCGAGGTGGTCATGTCGCAGTAGGTGAGCAGGTCCAGCAGGTCGCTGTCCGTCGGCACCGGGAACTCGCCCCGCAGGTGCGCGTCGAGGTGGCGTTCACCGGCCTCGACCAGGGCCGACGTGTGGTGCGCGACGAGGCTCGTCAGCTCGTCCGGTGCGCCCAGCCGGCGCAGGTAGCGGGCGCCGTCGAGCTGGTGCAGCCCGGTGTCGCGGGCCGCGGCGGCGTAGCCGATGTCGTGCAGGTACGCCGCGGACACGAGCAGGTCGGACCGGCCCAGCACGCGGGCGACGCGCTCGGCCCGCCGGCCGACCCCGAGCGAGTGGGCCAGGCGGTCGGTGCTGGGCTCGAAGACCTCGGCCAGCAGTGCTCTTGCACCTGCGGGACCGAGGTCCCGCGGGGTGGTTCCGTGCATCGGTTCACCGTAGGCCGGGGGGCCGTGGACGGCGCGGCGTGCGGCACGTCGCCCGATGAAGAGGGCGGTCAGAGAAGGCGTGCTGGTGTGCATCATGGCTCCCCCTGCGTCGTCGTCAGAGCTGCGTTCCTCCGAGCTGCGTTCCTCCGAGCCGCGGTACTCAGCGCTCCGGGCGGCCCTTCGCGATCCACTCGCGCACCAGCGCCGTCGCGCGCCGGTGCCCGGCCAGTGCGTCCTCCCGCGTGGCGTGCATCTCGGCGTACTGCTCCGTGCAGTCGAGGCGCTCGTCCTCGGAGAGCACACCGTCCGGGTCGAGCCGTTCGACGAAGACCATCGTCTCGTAGATGAGCGGGGTGTGGTCGTCGTCGTCCTCGAGCGGCGCGGCGGTGTCGATACCCGTCCACACGGTGGACACGTGGTAGATCCCGAGGTGGTCGCGGGCGATGTGCGCGGCCCCGGCCCCGAGCCGCAGCACCGACCACTGGTCCTGGGTGATCGGGTGACCGTCGAGGTCGTAGTACATCCGCTGCGAGAGTCGCTCGAAGAAATCGGGTCCGAACACGGTCTGTCTTCCCTTCGGTCGCTGCCGGGACTCGTCGGCCGAAACCGTCGATCGAGGGCCAGCATCGCGCAGGACGACGCGACGCGCGCGGCGGGGGCGTGGTGGGTGCGCCCGCGCGGCCCGCCTCCCGGCGGTTCGCACGATCGGGGTGTTTTCCCAGCGCACGGGCCCGGGACTTCGCTATCGTCGCGAACCGTGACCAGGGGGCGGCAGGGGGACGGGACGCGCGGGAGCCTCGAGCACCTGACCGGTGTCGTGCGCGAGCTGACCGGGCGCGGCGGCGCGCCGGGACGCCGCGGCACCGGCCTGGACGGCTGGCGCGTCCAGGACTGGCATGCCGCGCTCCTCGACGTCCCGCTCGACGAGCGGGCGTACGCGGACCGGTTCCAGGTCACCCGCGAGCAGGAGATCGAGCTGCTGTGGGCCTGGTGGTCGGGGCGGGCCCGACCGGTGGAGCCGCGCACCACCGGCTATCTGGGGTACTACCTGCTCACGCTCGTCGCCATGCACAGCTCGGACCGGATGCGGTTCCACGGCGATGCCCCGTGGGACGTCACGGTCGCCGGGTGCCTCGCGGCCGAGGTCAGCGGCGCGCTCGTCGGGGACCCCGACGTTCGGCGCGCCCTCGCCGCGCTCCACGACCCGGGCCGGGCGGACGGCCCCGGTTCCGGCGCGGGCTCCGGCTCCGGCGCGGCGGACGCCGGGACGACCGGGTCTGCACGGGCGCTGGCGGAATGGGCGGCGCTCGACCTCACCAGCCTGGAGTTCTACCGGCACGGCACGACGTCGATCATCCTCACCGGGCGGCTCGCGCAGCCGTCCCGGGGCCGGACGGCGGCCTTCGTGCTCAAGTGCGTCATCCACCCGTACCTGACCATCCCGACGATCGTGGCCGCGACCCGCGGGTACCTGACCGAGCACGGCCGCCCCGACGCCGACGAGCCGTCCCCGGCGGTGCCCGTCTGGGCGAGCCACGACAGCTGGATCCTCATGGACCTGGTGCGGGGCCGGACGATGGGGGAGTACCTGGCCGGACGTGCCGCCGAGCAGCCGGCGCCGCCCCCGCGCGAGATCCTGCGACCGGTGGACACCCCGGCGCTGCGCGACCTCGGCGGGGCGCTGCTGGGCGCGCTCGCGGATATCGAGCGCGACGGGCGGCGGCACGACGACCTCACACCGTCCAACATCATCGTCCAGGACGAGCAGCCCGGACGGATCCGGCTGCGGTTCGTCGACCTGGGGGTCAACCACCTCCACGCCCGGTCGATCACGGGCCAGGGGCAGGGTGAGGGGGTGTTCACGGCGCCCGAGGTGCGCCGCGACGGCGTCGGGCACCCCCTGGCCGACGTGTACTCGCTGGGCGCGCTCCTCGTCGCGATCGCCGGGATACCGCACAACCCCGACGGCACGGTGCCCGACCAGTTCTACGTGGTGTCGGTCGGCCTGGCCCGGCTCCTGGAGGACCTGACGGACGCCGACCCGCGACGCCGCCTGCTGGTCACGCCGGTCGACCCGGCCCGCCCCCGGTTCGAGCAGATCGGCCGGGTGTTCGCCGACGAGGTGGCGATCCTCGAGCAGGACGGCAGGGAACGGCCGCGCACCGCGTGGCAGCGGCTGCGCGACCTCTCGCCGGGGGCCGGGACGGTGGCCCGCCAGCGCCGCATGCTGCAGGTGCGCACCGGCCAGGTCCGGGACGCGACGGGGGCGGCGCACCTGCGGCAGGCCCGCCGGCTCCAGCGCTGGGCGTGGCTCTTCGCCGTGCTGGTGTGGTCCGCCACCGCGCTGGTCGTGACGTGGTGGTCCCGCGACCTCGGGCTGTCCTGGCAGGCCAAGTGGTTCGAGATGGCGGACGAGGTGTTCGGCCGGTCGGGGGTCGGCCTGGTCTTCCTGGACGACGTCCGCGCGGACGACTACCCGATCCCGGACCCGTGGGGCAACCTGCCGGTGCGCCTGGTCACGCTGACGTTCGCGCTGGTCACCGCGCGGCTGTACCTCAACGTCTTCGCCGAGCTGAGCACCGTCTGGGCCCTGCCCGCCGGCCGGGGACCACGCGTGCGGGCGGTGACCGCGGAGGTCGGCCTGCGCTCGCTGGCGGTGCTGCCGGTGATCTACGTGGTGCTGCCCACGTTGGTGCAGCGGGACTGGTGGCCGCTGGGCACCCTCGTCGGTCACGTCACGTTCGCCGTCGTGGTCCAGGCCTGCCTGTGGTTCGCGTGGGACACGAACGCGCGCGCCCGGGCGGCCGGGCTCTCGTCCGTGCCGCGGGGCGAGATCGCGACGCTCGGCCGGCTCGCGGCCTGGCAGCCCACCGTGGCCGTGTACCTGGTGCCGATCATCGGCATCGGCACGCTCCTGTCCCTGGGGCTGGTGCAGGACGAGCTGGTCTACGCGTCGTTCGTCAGCCTCATCAACCTGGGCATCTTCTACCCGAAGAGCGCCGGTACGGACGCGCCGTACATCCGTGCCGGGATGAACCGCGCGGCCCTGGCCGCCGAGCGGCTGGAGCACCTGCGGCGCACCCGTGAGTGACAGCGAGCGACAATTGGTGACCGGAATAGGGTGATATGACCGTTAGTTCCGTCGCGGATCACACTCGTCAGCGCGCGGAGCGCCCCACGTCCGGGTGACGATGAACTAATGCTCAACCTGCGAAATCACCGGGTCCTGCTCTCCGCCGTCGGTGCGCTCGTCGTCGCCGGCGCCGGAAGCGGCATCGCCTGGTCCCAGGCCGAGGGCACCAGCGAGCCCGCTGACGTGCTGCTCGACGCCGTGGAGCACAGCGAGTCCACGATGCGTGACTACATCGACGAGGTGAGCGGACGGTTCGGCGAGATCGAGGCCACGTCCGACGTCGACAAGAAGGAGGAGCTCGCCGCCGCGCTCATGACCGACGTGCCCGACCTGGCCGAGGAGGCCCGGTCCGGCGTCCTGTCCGCCAAGGAGGACGCCCAGGCGGTGCCGCTGTCCGACGGCAGCAGGCTCGACCTGGCCCGCGATGCCTACGTGGCGCACATGGACGCCTGGATCGCGGAGTACGAGCGGGCGATCGTCACCCCGGCGAGCGTCGTCGAGATCGAGCCGCGGGTGAACCGCACGTTCGACAAGGCCGTCGCCGCGTTCGAGCGGACCGACCTCGACGCCGGCCAGGAGGAGCGGGCCGAGGAGCTGCTCGCGGACTGACCGGTCCCGCTTGCCGTCCCGCTCACCGGAGCCGAGCCGGCGCGGCCGCCCGGCCCGCCGGCTCAGTCGCGCCAGCTCATCGGGGACTGCGTGAGCGCGGCGTCCGCCACCCGCTTCGCGGCGTCGGTGCCCAGCGCCGCGTAGGACGAGTCGATCCACTCCTGCACGCCGTCCTGGCCGCCGTGCCGGTACTCGACGGCCTGGACGAGGCACTCCAGCTTGTCCGCGTCGCGGGCGCACCGCGCCTCCGGCGTCTCCTGCGCCTCGAACTCGGTCACCGCGCCGAGCACGGTGGCCGCCGCGGCCTCGGGCAGCCGGGCGACCTGGTCCCGCGTGACCGCGACGTTGTCCGGCTTGGTGAGGTACGGCCGGGCCGTGTGCGGCAGGTCCGTGATGCGGGTCTCCTGCGAGTCGTGCCACAGCGCGAGGTAGGCGGCGCGCGCCGGGTCGGCGCCCTCCTCGGCGGCCAGCAGGGCGGCGAGCTGGGCGACGCGCAGGCTGTGCTCGGCCACCGACTCCGGGTCACGCACCCCGACCTGCCACCAGCCCGATCGGCGCAGGCGCTTGAGCACGCCCATCTCGAAGGTGAAGGCGGCGATGCCGGAGGCGGCGGTGTGCGTCATGGCGCTATCGTCCGGCATCCGGCCCGTCGCACGCCCGTTACCGGCCGTTCCATGTCGGCACCTAGCATGTGTCGGTGCCCCGCGAATCGTCAGCCCTGCCCGCCGCCGTCCTGTTCGACATGGACGGCACCCTCGTCGACTCCGAGGCCTACTGGATGCGCGCCGAGCACGAGATCGTCGTCGCGCACGGGGCCACGTGGACGCACGAGGACGCGCTCGGCGCCGTCGGGCAGGCGCTGCTCACGACGGGCGGCATGCTGCACGACGCCGGCGTCCCGCTGGAGCCGGCCGAGATCGTGACCTGGCTCGTGGCCCGGGTCAACGAGCAGCTCCGCGAGGCCGTGCCGTGGCGCGCGGGCGTCCTGGAGCTGCTGGAGGACCTGCGCGCCGCCGACGTGCCGTGCGCCATCGTCACCATGTCCTACCGCAGCCAGGCCCAGGTCGTGGCCGACGGCGCTCCCGCGGGCACCTTCACCCACCTGGTCACGGGCGACGAGGTGACGCACGGCAAGCCGCACCCGGAGCCGTACCTGGTGGCTGCCGGCCTGTTCGGCGTGCGGGCCGAGGACTGCGTGGCGATCGAGGACTCGGGCCCCGGCATCACGTCCGCGCTCGCGTCGGGCGCCCGCACCCTCGGCGTGCCGGCCGAGGTGCCGGTGCCGCCGCGTCCCGGCCTCAGCCGGGCCGCGTCGCTCAAGCAGGTCGACCTCGACCTGCTCGGCCGGATCGCGTCCGGCGAGGTCGTCGACCTGCTCGGCGCCGGGGACCTGGCCGGCTGAGCCGACGGGCGGCGGGTCAGCCCGTGATGCCCAGCCGCAGCGCGACCGCGCCCTCCGGGACCTGAGGCGGCGTGCCCCCGAACTCGGGGCACATCGCCTGGTGGGCGCACCAGCCGCACAGCTTGGACCGGCGGGGCTTCCACTCGCCGGTCCGCGCGGACTCCTCGATGCCGGACCAGATCGCGCGGATCTTCTGCTCCGTGTGCTCCAGGTGCTCGGTCGTCGGCTCGCCGCGCAGGACCTGGCCGTCACCCAGGTACACGAGCTGCAGCATCTTGGGCAGCACCCCGCGCTCGCGCCACAGCACCAGGCCGTAGAAGCGCATCTGGAAGACGGCCGACGTCTCGTAGCCGGGCCGCGGCGACTTCCCCGTCTTGTAGTCGACCACCCGCAGCGCGCCGTCGGGCGCCACGTCCAGCCGGTCCACGATGCCGCGCAGCAGCGGCCCGCCGTCGAGCTGCGACTCCACCAGGAGCTCCCGCTCGGCCGGCTCCAGCCGGTTCGGGTTCTCCAGCGTGAAGTACGTGCCCAGCAGCGAGCCCGCCCCGGCGAGCCAGCCCGCGCGGTCCTGTCCGTCCGGGCCGATCCCGTCGGTGAACAGCGAGGTGTACCGCTCGTCCGCCTCCAGCAGCCGGTCCCACTCGCCGGGCAGCAGGTCGTGCGCCGCGGCCAGCGTCCGCTCGCCCAGCGGGGCGTCGTAGAGCCGCTCCAGCACCGCGTGCACCAGCGTGCCGCGCGCCGCGGCGGCCGACGGCGGTTCGGGGAGCCGGTCCACCGTGCGGAACCGGAACAGCAGCGGGCACTGCATGAAGTCGTTGGCGCGCGACGGGGACAGGGCCGGCGGTCGTGAGGGCGCGCGCACGGCCGGCGCGGCGTCGGCCGCCTCCGTCGCCACGCCCTGCCCCAGCCCTTCGGTCAGCTCCGTCGTCGTCATGCCCCAACCCTAGGGGCGGGCACTGACATCCCCCGGTAGTTGTCCACAGCGTGCCGTCACCCGCATGCCCGGCGGCCGGTTAGGTTTGTCCGGTGACCACCTCGGAGCCCGCCTCCACGCCCCCACCCGCCCCGGAACGCTCGAAGGGGATCGTGGTCGGCCGCGTCGCCGGCGCGCCCGTGATCATCACGCGGTCGTGGTTCCTCGCGGCCCTCGTCCTGACCATCCTGTTCGTGCCGAACGTGCAGGTGATCGCGCCGCACCTCGGGGCGGGCGCCTACCTCGTCGCGTTCGTGTTCGTGCTGCTGCTGTTCGGCTCGGTGTTCCTGCACGAGACCGCACACGCCCTCGTGGCCAGGGCGCGCGGGCAGCAGGTGACCGAACTCGCCGTCACGATCTGGGGCGGCCACACCGCCTACACGGGTGGGCTCGGCAAGCCGCTCGACGGCTTCCTCGTGGCCGTCGTCGGGCCGCTCACCAACCTGGTCCTCGCCGCCGGCTTCTGGCTCGCGTACACCGCCGCGCCGGTGCAGGACGTGCCCACGCTCCTGCTGTACGCGGGCGCGATCTCCAACGCCTTCGTCGGCGCGTTCAACCTGCTCCCCGGCCTGCCGCTGGACGGCGGCCAGATCCTCGAGTCGCTGGTCTGGGCCGTCACCGGCAAGCGTTCGACGGGCACCATCGCGGCCGGCTGGGTGGGGCGCGTCGTCGCCGTCGGCGTGCTGCTGTGGGCCCTGGTGGTGCCGTTCGCGCAGGGCACCACACCCAACCTCACCACCGTGCTGTGGTCGGCGCTGATCGGCGCGTTCCTCTGGGCGGGCGCGGGGGCGGCGATCACCAACGGCCGTCGCCGTGAGGCGATCGCCGCACTGTCCGCGAGCCGGCTCGCGGTCCCGGCGCTCTCGGTCTCGCTGGGCTCCACGGTCGCCGAGGCGCTGTCCGCCCGGACGGCGGCGGTCGCCGCGGGCGTCCCGGAGGCGGCGTCGTACCGCCTGGTCGTGGTGGGGCAGGGCGGTGCCCCGGTCGCCGTGCTCGACGACGACGCCGTCGCCGCGGTGCCGGCCTCCGCGCACCACCTGACCCCGCTGGACGCCGTGGCGGTCCCGTTCGTGCCGGGCAGCGCCGTCCACCCGGCGACGTCGGGCACGGACCTGCTCAACCACCTGGCCACGCGGTCCGGTGGTGCCCGGCTGGTCCCGGTGGTCGAGGGGGACCGGGTCACCGGCGTGCTCGATCTCGCCGACGTCGCCCGGGCGGTGCGCGGCACCTAGACTGGTCGGTCGTGACCACACCCACCGATGCCCCTACCGCCACCGGCGCCGAGCTGCGCCGCGGCCCGTTCCGAGTGGGCGACAAGGTCCAGCTGACCGACCCCAAGGGCCGCCTGCACACCATCACCCTGCAGCCGGGCGGCACCTTCCACACGCACAAGGGCTACTTCAAGCACGAGCAGATCATCGGGCAGCCGGAGGGCTCGGTGGTCGTGAACACGGCCGAGATCGAGTACCTCGCGCTGCGCCCGCTGCTGGCCGACTACGTGCTGTCGATGCCGCGCGGCGCCGCCGTCGTCTACCCGAAGGACGCCGGGCAGATCATCGCCATGGCCGACATCTACCCGGGCGCTCGGGTGGTCGAGGCCGGCGTGGGCTCGGGGGCGCTGACCATGTCCCTGCTGCGCGCCGTCGGCGACGCCGGGCACGTGCACTCGATCGAGCGGCGCGAGGACTTCGCCGCGATCGCGCAGGGCAACGTCGAGACGTTCTTCGGCGGGCCGCACCCCGCGTGGGACCTGTCCGTGGGCGACCTCGCCGACGTGCTGCCCGAGGTGGCCGAGCCCGGCACCGTGGACCGCGTGGTCCTGGACATGCTCGCGCCGTGGGAGAACGTCGACGCCGTCGCGTCCGCGCTCGCGCCCGGCGGCGTGCTCGTCTGCTATGTGGCCACCACGACCCAACTTTCGCGCACAGCAGAAGATCTTCGCGCGGACGGCCGGTTCGCCGAGCCGGCCGCCTTCGAGACGATGGTCCGGGGGTGGCACCTGGAGGGGCTGGCGGTCCGTCCCGAGCACCGGATGATCGGGCACACGGGCTTCCTCATCACGACCCGCCGACTGGCCGACGGAGTGGTCCCGCCCGAGCGGAAACGGCGTCCTGCCAAGGGTGCGTACCCCGTGACGGCCGAGGCGGAGTGGTCGCCGGAGGAGCTGGGGGAGCGCGCCATATCGGACAAGAAGATTCGAAAGGTGCGACGTGACCTCGGGGTTGCGCCCGAGGCGGGAAACACCCCGTCCGCGTGAACGGGCTGTAACGATCGGGTACCCCGGACGTCTCAAACGGGTGTTCTCACTCCCGGTGTGTCAGTGACTGTGCTTAGAGTGCTGTTCTCGGAGGCGATTGCGTCATATGGTCGCCTCTCGGGCACTACGAGAGGGGATGTCATGACCGAGAACACGTCAGGATACAACCATCCCGAGCACGAGCCTTTGCCAAGCCGCGACTACGAGCGCCAGATCGCCCTCCTCTCAGCAAAGAACGAGCGTCTCGCGGAAGCACTCCGTGCGGCGCGTGATCAGATAGTCGAGCTGAAGAAACAGCTCGACGACCTGGCCAAGCCACCGGGCACCTACGCCGTGTTCCTGGGGGCCCATGCCGACGGCTCGGTGGACATCTCGTCCGCCGGTCGCAAGATGCATGTCTCCGCGAGCCCCAGCCTGGACGTGACCCGGCTGAGTCCCGGCCAGGAGGTCAAGCTCAACGAGGCCATGACCGTGGTCGGTGCGGGCGACTACGAGCGCACCGGCGAGCTGGTGACCGTCAAGGAGATGCTGGGCGGCGACCGCGTGCTCGTGGTGGGCCGTGCCGACGAGGAGCGCGTGGTGCGCCTCGCCGGCTCGGTGATGGACGCCCCGCTCCGGGTCGGTGACTCGCTCACGGTCGACACGCGCAGCGGCTTCGTGTTCGAGATCGTGCCCAAGTCCGAGGTCGAGGAGCTGGTCCTCGAAGAGGTCCCGGACATCGAGTACGAGGACATCGGCGGCCTCGGCCCGCAGATCGAGGCCATCCGGGACGCGGTGGAGCTGCCCTTCGCGCACCCCGACCTGTTCCGGGAGCACGGGCTGCGCCCGCCCAAGGGCGTGCTCCTGTACGGCCCGCCCGGCTGCGGCAAGACGCTCATCGCCAAGGCCGTCGCCCATTCCCTGGCCGGGATGGTGGCGCGTGCCAACGGGGGCAACCCCGAGGTGAAGAGCTTCTTCCTGAACGTCAAGGGCCCGGAGCTGCTCAACAAGTACGTCGGTGAGACCGAGCGGCACATCCGGCTGATCTTCGCCCGGGCGCGGGAGAAGGCCAGCCAGGGCATGCCGGTCGTCGTCTTCTTCGACGAGATGGAGTCGCTGTTCCGCACCCGCGGCACCGGCCTCTCCTCCGACGTGGAGACCACCATCGTGCCGCAGCTCCTCGCCGAGATCGACGGCGTGGAACGGCTCGACAACGTCATCGTCATCGGCGCCTCCAACCGCGAGGACATGATCGACCCGGCCATCCTGCGCCCGGGGCGCCTCGACGTGAAGATCAAGATCGAGCGGCCCGACGCCGAGGGCGCCAAGGAGGTCTTCGGCAAGTACCTCACCAAGGAGCTGCCGATCCACGCGGACGACCTGGCGGAGTACGGCGGCAACGTCTCCGAGGCGCTGGACGGCATGATCACCTCGGTGGTGGAGCGCATGTACTCCGAGGACGAGGAGAACCAGTTCCTCGAGGTCACCTACGCCTCCGGGGACAAGGAGACCCTCTTCTTCAAGGACTTCAACTCGGGCGCCATGATCCAGAACGTGGTGGACCGGGCCAAGAAGAACGCGATCAAGGACTTCCTGGCCTCCGGCCAGAAGGGCATCCGCGTGGAGCACCTGCTGACCGCGTGCGTCGACGAGTTCAAGGAGAACGAGGACCTCCCGAACACGACCAACCCCGACGACTGGGCGCGCATCAGCGGCAAGAAGGGCGAGCGCATCGTCTTCATCCGCACCATCGTCCAGAAGAAGGGCGAGGGCGCCACGCCCCGCACCATCGACACCGTCCAGAACACCGGCCAGTACCTCTGACCACAACCGGGCAGGTCCGCGTCCGTCGACCGGGCGCGGACCTGCCCGACCAACGGGACTACTCCGGCATAGGGTGGTGGACGTGAGCGTGCGTCGTGTGATGGGCATCGAGACCGAGTACGGAGTGCTGCAGCCTGGCCGGCCCCTGGCCAACCCCATGCTGCTGTCGAGCCAGGTGGTGACCACCTACCGGGCCATCTCCACCCGCGCCGAGGGGTCGGGTGGCAAGGCCCGGTGGGACTACGACGACGAGGACCCGCTGCAGGACGCGCGCGGGTTCCACCTCGACCGCGCCTCCGCGCAGCCGTCGATGCTGACCGACGACCCCGCGCGGCCCGCGCCGTCCGGACCCGTCACGGGCCAGGTGCCCGTCGTGGAGCCCGGCCTGCCGGGCCGTGGCCGGCGCCGGCCCGGTTCGACCCAGGAGGTCGAGCGGCCGGCCGCCGACGAGTACGACGACCCGAGTGCCGCCAACGTGATCCTCACCAACGGCGCGCGGCTGTACGTCGACCACGCCCACCCCGAGTACTCCTCGCCCGAGGTCATGACGCCCGAGGACATCGTGCGCTGGGACGTCGCCGGCGAACGGGTCATGCTCGCCGCCCTGCGGGAGCTCGCCGGCTTCCCCGGCAGCGAGGTGGTGCTCTACAAGAACAACGTGGACGGCAAGGGCGCCAGCTACGGCACCCACGAGAACTACCTCGTGGACCGCGCGCTGCCGTTCACCACGCTGGCCGAGCTCATCACGTCGTTCCTCGTCACGCGCCAGGTGTTCACCGGCTCCGGCCGGGTGGGCCTGGGTGCGACGAGCGGCACGGCCGGGTTCCAGATCTCGCAGCGCGCCGACTACATCGAGGCCGAGATCGGCCTGGAGACGACGCTGCGCCGGCCGATCGTCAACACCCGCGACGAGCCGCACGCCGACCGGCAACGGTGGCGCCGCCTGCACCTGATCCTCGGGGACGCCAACCTGATGGAGGTGCCCACCTACCTCAAGACCGGCACGACGTCGCTGGTCCTGTGGGTGCTGGAGCACCTGGACGAGCTGGCCGACGCCGGGGTGGACGCGCGCGGCGAGCTGGGTGCCCTGCGGCTGGCGGCGCCCGTGAGCGACGTGCAGAAGGTCTCGCGGGACCTCGACCTGACCGCCGCGCTCGAGCTCGCGGACGGCCGCACCATGACGGCGCTCCAGATCCAGGGCGAGGTGGTCGACGTCGTGCGGCGCTCGCTCAAGGTGCTGGGCACCGACCCCGAGTCGGACGCCGTGCTGGACCGCTGGGCGTCCCTGGTCGACCGGCTGGGCACCGACCTGGCCGGGTGCGCGCGCGAGGTGGAGTGGGTCGCGAAGCTGCGCCTGCTGGAGCGCCTGCGCTCGCGCGACAACCTTGACTGGGACCACCCGCGGTTGCACGCGATGGACCTGCAGTGGTCGGACGTGCGCCCCGAGCGCGGCATCTACCACCGGCTGCTCGCCAAGGGCGCGGTGGACCGGATCGTCGACGAGGAGAGCGTCGCGCGGGCGGTCCAGCACCCGCCGACGGACACCCGGGCCTACTTCCGGGGCGAGGTGATGGCGCGCTACGGCAGCCAGATCTCCGCCGCGAGCTGGGACTCGGTGATCTTCGACGTCGACGGCGCCCAGGCGCTGCAGCGCGTGCCGATGCTCGACCCGACCCGGGGGACGCGGCGCCACATCGGCGCGCTCCTCGACGCGAGCCCGGACGCGGCGGCGCTGCTCGCCGGACTCTCCGGGCGAAGGTGACCCTCCATGTCGGTGTCACCGCCTAGGGTCAGTCCCTAGGGTCAACACCAAGCCTCAGGGCCTAGGCTTCAAGACCAGCACTACGTCAGAGAATCACCAGGAGGCGATCATGGCCGGTCAGGAAAGAATCAACCCGTCGCACGAGGACCGCACTCCCGACGACGACGCCGGGACGCCGGCGCCCGCCGCGGCGGCAGCGCAGAAGGACGACGACGAGGTCGACGCCCTGCTCGAGGAGATCGACGAGGTGCTGGAGACCAACGCCGAGTCGTTCGTGCGCGGATTCGTCCAGAAGGGTGGGCAGTGAACCTGAACGCAGACCGCACCGCAGGACGACTCCCGGACGCTTTCCTGCGTCCGGGATCGTCGTCCTTCGTGGACTTCCTGGCCGAGCACGCCCCCGACCGCCTGCCCGGGAACCGGACCCTGCCCGCGGGCATGACCGACCCGGCGACCCTGTCCCCCCACGCCACCACGATCGTGGCGCTGACCTTCGACGGCGGCGTCCTGCTGGCCGGTGACCGGCGCGCCACCGCCGGCCCGATGATCGCCAGCCGCAGCATCGAGAAGGTGTTCCCGGCCGACGAGTACTCGGCGGTCGGCATCGCCGGCTCGGCGGGCATCGGGCTGGAGCTGGTCCGCCTGTTCCAGCTCGAGCTGGAGCACTACGAGAAGATCGAGGGCTCGCTGCTGTCGCTCACGGGCAAGGCGAACCGCCTGGCCACGATGCTGCGCGGCAACCTGGCCATGGCGATGCAGGGGCTGGCGGTCGTGCCCCTGTTCGCGGGCTACGACCTGGACAAGGACACGGGCCGGATCTTCAGCTACGACGCCACCGGCGGCCGGTACGAGGAGCACGAGCACCACGGCGTGGGCTCCGGCTCGCTCTTCGCGCGCGGCTCGCTCAAGAAGCTGTGGCGCCGGGGGATGGACGCGGACGCCGCGGTCGAGGTCGCTGTCGAGGCGCTGTACGACGCGGCGGACGACGACTCGGCGACCGGCGGGCCGGACACCGTGCGCGGCATCTTCCCGGTGGTCGCCACCGTGACCGTGGACGGGTACCAGCGCATCGAGGACGCAGAGATCGCCCGCGTGGCGGAGCAGATCGTGGCACAGCGCCGCGAGAGGGGGTCGATCGCATGAACATGCCGTTCTACGTCTCGCCCGAGCAGCTGATGAAGGACCGGGCGGACTTCGCCCGGAAGGGCATCGCCCGCGGCCGGTCCGTGGTGGTGCTCGCCTATGACGGCGGGATCGCCTTCGCCACGGAGAACCCCTCGCGGGCGCTGCACAAGATCTCGGAGATCTACGACCGCATCGCCTTCGCGGCCGTCGGCAAGTACAACGAGTTCGAGAACCTGCGGGTGGCCGGCGTGCGGTACGCCGACATGCGCGGGTACTCCTACGACCGCTCCGACGTGACGGCGCGCGGCCTGGCGAACGCGTACGCCCAGACGCTCGGCACCGTCTTCATCACCGAGTCCAAGCCGCTCGAGGTGGAGATCGTCGTCGCCGAGGTGGGCGCCGAGGCCGCGGACGACCAGATCTACCGGCTCACCTACGACGGGACCGTGGCCGACGAGCACGGCTTCGTCGTCATGGGCGGGCAGGCCGAGCAGCTCGGCCGCCGGGTCAAGGAGGGCTGGCGTGCCGACCTCTCGCTGGGGGAGGCGCTGCGGCTCGCCGTGGCGGCGCTCGGTTCGGGCGAGGGCTCGACGCCGCGCACGATCGAGGCGGCCCAGCTCGAGGTGGCGGTCCTGGAACGGGACCGCCCGCGCCGGGCGTTCCGCAGGCTGAACCGGCAGGTCCTGGCCGACCTGCTGGCCGAGGGCGCGCCGACGCCGTCGGGCGAGACCCCCGCCGACGACCTCCCGCCCGCGGGTGACGTCGCGGTCGGGGCGGCGACGCCGGGCCTGGGCACGGCGGACACGGTTCCACCCGAGACACCCGCCGACGAGCCCACCGAGGACTCCCCGACGGAGGAGAAGCCGGGCGAGGGGCCGGACGCCTCCGGCACCACGCCCGGCGCCGACCGATAGCACCAGGTTCCGCGAACAGGGAGGGGATTCCATGGACCGCAGGATCTTCGGTCTCGAGACCGAGTACGGGGTCACGTGCGCGGCCGACGACGGGCGTGGCCTGTCGGCAGACGAGGTCGCCCGCTACCTGTTCCGGAAGGTGGTGGCGTGGGGCCGTTCCTCGAACGTGTTCCTGAGGAACGGTTCCCGCCTCTACCTCGACGTCGGCTCCCACCCGGAGTACGCGACGGCGGAGTGCGACGACGTGCGCCAGCTCGTCTCGTACGACCGGGGCGGCGAACGCATCCTGGAGGGCCTCGTGGCCGACGCGCAGCAGCGTCTGGAGCACGAGGACCTGCCAGGACGCATCCACCTGTTCAAGAACAACACCGACTCGGCGGGCAACTCCTACGGGTGCCACGAGAACTACCTGGTGCGGCGGTCGGGCGACTTCTCGCGCCTGTCCGACGTGCTCGTGCCGTTCCTCATCACCCGGCAGATCCTGGTCGGGGCGGGCAAGGTGCTCTCGACCCCTCGGGGTGCGGTGTTCTGCCTCTCGCAGCGCGCCGACCACATCTGGGAGGCAGTCTCCAGCGCCACGACCCGGTCCCGCCCGATCATCAACACGCGCGACGAGCCGCACGCGGACGCCGAGCTGTACCGCAGGCTGCACGTCATCGTGGGCGACTCGTCGATGGCGGAGCCCACCACGATGCTCAAGGTGGGCACGACCGACCTGGTGCTGCGCCTGGTCGAGGCCGGCGTCCCCATGCGGGACCTCACGCTGGAGAACCCGATCCGGGCCATCCGGGAGATCAGCCACGACCGCACGGGCAAGCACGCCGTGACGCTGGCCAACGGCCGGACCATGACGGCGATCGAGATCCAGTCGGAGTACTACGAGCGCGCGCGAGAGCTCGTGGAGGCCAACCTCGAGGTCACGCCGGTGGTCAAGCAGGTGCTCGACCTGTGGGAGCGCGGGCTGCGCGCGCTGCAGGCGGAGAACCTGTCGCTCGTGGACCGGGAGCTGGACTGGGTCATCAAGCTCAAGCTGATCCGGCGCTACCAGGAGAAGCACGACCTGGGGCTCGACGACCCGCGGATCGCCCGTCTCGACCTGGCCTACCACGACATCTCGCGCACCGAGGGCCTGTACAACCTGCTCGCGGCGCGCGGCATGGTCGAGCGGGTCACCACCGACCTGGAGGTCTTCGAGTCGACGGCGCTGCCGCCGCAGACCACCCGGGCCAAGCTGCGCGGCGACTTCGTGCGCGCGGCGCAGGAGGCGCGACGCGACTACACGGTCGACTGGGTGCACCTCAAGCTGAACGACCAGGCGCAGCGCACCGTGCTGTGCAAGGACCCGTTCAAGAGCGTGGACGACCGCGTCGAGCGGCTCATCGAGAGCATGTGACGTTCTCGGCGTCGCCCTGGTACCGGCCCGTCGGCCGGTACCAGGGCGGCGCCGTCCCGGGACCGCCGCCGCGGCATGGGAGACTCTGCGGGTGAGTTCCTGGGTACGCGTCCTGGTCGGTGCGCTGGCGGCGGCGACGGTGACCGTGACCGCCGCGTGCTCGCCGGCCTCGCTCCCGGTGGAGGTGGGCCCCGCGCCGACGTCGTCGGCGTCGCAGGAGCCGCTGCAGGTCACGGGCGCGAGTGGCACCCCGCCGACGCTCGAGTACGAGAAGCCGTTCGAGGTCGTGCAGTCCGGCTCGCGGATGATCTGGCCCGGTACGGGCGACCTGCTGGAGCGCGACGACCCGGTGCTGCTGAACCTCTACGCGCAGGACGGCCGCGACGGCACGGAGCTGCAGAACACCTTCCGCACCGCGCCCGCCGGGTACACGATGACCGAGCAGTCGCTCGGCAACCACCTCTTCGCCGCGCTGGAGGGCCGCAGGGTCGGCACGCGCCTGGCGCTCATGGAGGAGCAGGACGGCGTCCCGGTGCTGCTGGTGGTGGACGTGCTGCCGACCCGCGCGGCGGGTACGGAGGGCGTGCCGCCGGGCAAGGACCTGCCGCAGGTGCGCCTCGACGACCTCGGGGCCCCGACCGTGCGCGTCCCGCGAGGCGTCGACCCGCCGTCCGACCTGGTGGTGCACCCGCTGCTGCGCGGCACGGGCCCGCAGGTGCGGGCCGGCCAGATCCTGACCGTGGAGTTCACCGCCGTCCGCTGGAGCGACGGCAAGGTGGTCGACACGACCTGGACCGAGGACGCCCCGCCCCAGTCCGCCGAGATCGGCATCGGCCGCCTCGTCGAGGGCTGGGACCAGGGCCTCCTGGAGCAGACCGTCGGGTCGCAGGTGATGCTGGTCGTGCCGCCGGACAGCGGGTACGCGAACACCGCCAGCGAGCTGGCGGGCGAGACCATGGTGTACGTGGTCGACATCCTCGACGCGCACAAGGCCGTCGCGGGTGACGACGAGGAGCCGAAGAAGAAGGAGGGCTGATGTCCGTCGCGATCCGAGTGATCCCGTGCCTGGACGTCGACGCGGGCCGAGTGGTCAAGGGCGTCAACTTCGCGGACCTGCGCGACGCCGGGGACCCGGTCGAGCTCGCGGGCCGGTACGACGCCGAGGGCGCCGACGAGCTGACGTTCCTGGACGTGTCGGCCTCGTCGGGCGACCGCGAGACCATGGTCGACGTGGTGCGGCGCACCGCCGAGCAGGTGTTCGTGCCGCTCACGGTGGGCGGCGGCGTGCGCTCCACGGACGACGTCGACCGGCTGCTGCGCGCCGGAGCCGACAAGGTGGGCGTGAACACCGCAGCCATCGCGCGCCCGGAGCTGATCTCCGAGATCGCGCAGCGGTTCGGCTCCCAGGTGCTGACCCTGAGCGTCGACGCGCGCCGCGTCACCGGCGACGTCACGACGCCGTCGGGGTACGAGGTGACCACGCACGGAGGGCGGCGCGGCACGGGGATCGACGCCGTGGAGTGGGCCGAGCGCGCCGCGAAGCTGGGCGCGGGCGAGATCCTGCTCAACTCGATGGACGCCGACGGCACCACCGCGGGGTTCGACCTGGAGATGCTGCGCGCCGTGCGCGAGCGGGTGCACGTGCCGCTCGTCGCGTCGGGCGGCGCGGGCACGCCGGAGCACTTCGTCGAGGCGGCCCGGGCGGGCGCGGACGCCGTCCTCGCGGCGTCGGTCTTCCACTTCGGCGCGCTGACGGTGGGCCAGGTCAAGGACGCGATGCGCGCCGCGGGTCTCGACGTCCGCTGAGCCGTCCTCCGGGACTTCCTTGACCTCAACCGTCGTTGAGGTCATAGCGTCGGCGATGCCGAGGGCGTAAATCCGTCGAATCGATTCCCGCGCCGTGAGAAAATTACGGGGTCCCCCCAGGAAGCGAGGTCTTGCCGTGCCCCCAGAAGCCCCGCGACCCACCCCGATGGCCCTCACGGGCTCTCGTGTGCGCCGCTCGATCTCGTTGATGTGGCGCGGGATGCGCTCGCACCCCGGCATCTACCTGCTCGCCGTGGGGGCGTCCGGAATCTTCGGCGCCCTGACCGTGGGCGTGAGCCGCGCGGTCGGCTGGGCCACCGACTCCGTCGTCGTCCCGGCCATCGCGGGCGACGAGGCCGCCCGTGACCGGGTCTGGCTCGCCGGCCTCGTGCTCGCGGCCGTCGCGCTCATGCTCGCCCTGTCCGTCGCCGGCCGCCGCATCTGGGCGGGTTACGGCGTCGTCCGCATCCAGGCCGACCACCGCACCGCCCTGACCCGGCAGTACCTGCGGCTGCCCGGCTCCTGGCACCGCTCGCACCCCGCCGGCCAGCTCCTGAACCACACCACCTCGGACACCGAGGCCGCCACCGGCGTCTTCAACCCGCTGCCGTTCGCCCTCGGCGTCGTGGTCATGATCGGCGTCTCCGTGGTGATGCTCGTGACGATCGACCCGTGGCTGGCGCTTGCGGCGCTCGCCGTCATCCCCGTCACCGTGGCCGTGAACGCCGTCTACCAGCGGCACATGTCCCCGGCCGTGACCCGGGCGCAGCGCCTGCGGGGCGACGTGGCCGACGTCGCGCACGAGAGCTTCGAGGCCGCCCTGCTCGTCAAGGCGCTCGGCACCGAGGACCGCGAGGAGAGCCGGTTCGGCGCCCGCACGCAGGAGCTGCGCGCCGCGAACGTGCGGGTCGGCATCGTCCGCTCGCTCTTCGACCCCGTGATCCAGACCCTGCCGTCGATCGGCACCCTGCTGGTGCTCGGTGTCGGCACCTGGCGCATCTCCGCGGGCGCCGTTGAACCGGGCGACCTCGTCACCGCCGCCTACCTGCTCACCATGATGACCGTGCCCGTGCAGGCGTTCGGCTGGGTGCTCGGCGAGCTGCCGCGCGCCCTGGTCGGCTACGAGCGCATCGCCCAGGTCGCCGGCGCGACCGGCGCGCTGGCCCACGGCGACGCCAGCCTGCCGCGCGCCGCTCGCCCGACCGGGATGGCGGTACGCCTGACGGACGTGGGCGTCGACGTCCCCGCGATCAGCGGGGCGGTCGGCCGCTCGATCACCCTGCTCGACGGCGTGGACGTCGACGTCCGGCCGGGCGCCACGGTCGCCGTCGTCGGCACGACGGGGGCCGGCAAGACCACCCTCGTGAGCCTCCTGGCGCGGCTCTCCGACCCGACGCGCGGGCAGGTGCTGCTCGACGGCGTGGACGCCCGCACCCTGGCCGACGGCGAGATCCCCGCCCACGTCGCGCTCGTCACGCAGTCCACCTTCATCTTCGAGGACACCGTGCGCGGCAACGTGACGCTCGCCGACGCGGGCGCCCCCGGGGCGCCGTCGGACGACGAGGTGTGGGACGCCCTCCGGCTCGCCCGTCTCGACGAGACCGTCGGTGAGATGCCCGGCGGCCTCGACGCCCCGCTGGGCGAGCGCGGTGCCAACCTGTCCGGCGGGCAGCGACAGCGCCTCGCCATCGCGCGTGCCCTGGTGCGCGCCCCGCGCCTGCTCGTGCTCGACGACGCGACCAGCGCCGTCGACCCCCGCGTGGAGCAGGAGATCCTGCGCGGCCTGGCCGCCCGGACCGACGGCGACACCACGCCCGGCGCCGGCGCGCCCGGTGCCGAGGCCCCGGGCACCACCGTGATCATGGTCGCCTACCGCATGTCGTCGGTGGCGCTCGCGGACCGCGTGGTGCACGTCGAGGGTGGCCGCGTGGTCGACGTCGGGACGCACGACGAGCTCATGGCGCGCGACCCCGGCTACCGCGCGCTGGCCACGGCCTACGAGGCCGAGACCGAGCGCCGTGAGCAGGAACGGGCGGACGAGGCGGCCGCCGGGACGCTGGACGACGAGCTGGAGGAGGTGGCCCGATGACCGCGGTGACGGACGAGCCCGACGTGACCGACGTGCCCGAGGACCTGCTCGACGCCGACGGCGCCCGCATCGAGTCGGCGAGCAGCCTGGGCGTGTTCGCGACCCTGCGCCGCGGGATCGAGATCAGCCCCGAGATCACCCGGGGGCTGTGGGTCACGCTCGGCCTCGCGTCCCTCGCGGCCGCGGGCCGCGTGGTGGTGCCGCTCGCGGTGCAGCAGACGATCGACGTCGGCATCCTGGCCGACGGCGGGCCGGACGTCGGCCAGGTGGCGCTGCTCGCGTCGCTGGCGGCGGGGGCGCTCGCGCTGGCCGCGCTGTGCGCCGCGCTCGTCAACGTGCGCCTGTTCCGCTCGGCCGAGGCCGGGCTGGCGACGCTGCGCGTCAAGGCGTTCCGGCACGTGCACGACCTGTCGACCCTCACGCAGAACACCGAGCGCCGCGGCGCGCTGGTCTCGCGCGTGACCAACGACGTCGACACGGTCTCCCTGTTCGTGCAGTGGGGCGGCATCATGCTGCTCGTCAACGTGCTGCAGGTGCTCGTGGCGACCGGGCTGATGCTGGTCTACTCGCCGATCCTGACCGCCGTGGTGTGGATCGCCTTCGTGCCGATGTTCCTCGTGATCCGGTACGGACAGAAGTACGTGAACCGCGCGTACACCCTGGTGCGCGAGCGGGTCGGCGCGATGCTCGGCGCCATCTCCGAGTCCGTGGTGGGCGCCGAGACGGTGCGCGCCTACGGCGTGTCCGAGCGCACGGGGCGCCGCATCGGCGGCGCCGTCGAGGCGACCCGCAGTGCCCAGGCCCGGTCCCAGGTGCTGGTCGCGGCGACGTTCTCGTCGGGCGTGCTGATCTCCAACCTGGTGCTCGCCGTCGTGGTGGTCGTGGGCACGTTCCTCGGCGTGGGCGGCGGCCTGACGGCGGGCCAGCTCGTGGCCTTCCTGTTCCTGGTGCAGCTCTTCACCGGGCCGGTGCAGATGGCCACGGAGATCCTCAACGAGCTGCAGAACGCCGTGGCCGGCTGGCGGCGCGTCATCGCGGTCATCGAGACGCCGGTCCAGGTGGCCGAGAAGCCCGGCGCCGTGACCCAGGAGCGCGGGCCGGCGCACGTGACGCTGCGCGACGTCCGGTTCGCCTACCCGGGCGGCCCCGAGGTGCTGCACGGCGTGACGCTGGACCTGCCGCCGCGCACCAAGGTGGCCGTGGTCGGGCAGACCGGCTCCGGCAAGACGACCGTCGCCAAGCTCGTCACCCGGCTCATGGACCCGACGGCGGGCGTCGTGGAGCTCGACGGCACGGACCTGCGCGAGCTGACGTTCGCCTCGCTGCGCGAGCGCGTGGTGCTGGTGCCGCAGGAGGGCTTCCTGTTCGACGGCACGGTGCTCCAGAACGCGGCCTACGGGCTGCGGGCGCCGCTGGAGGCGCCCACCGCTGCCTCAGCCGAGGACGACGGCGAGCCCGCCGCCGGGCACCGCGTGGCGGTGGAGCGCGCCTTCGCCGAGCTCGGCCTGGCCGACTGGGTGGCGGACCTGCCCGACGGGCTCGAGACGGCCGTCGGCCAGCGGGGCGAGGCGCTGTCCGCGGGGGAGCGGCAGCTCGTCGCGATCGCGCGCGCCTACCTCGCGCAGCCGGACCTGCTGGTGCTCGACGAGGCGACGTCGGCCGTGGACCCCGCGACCGAGGTGCGGATCGCGCGGGCCCTGGACTCCCTGACCGCCGGCCGCTCCACGATCACGATCGCGCACCGGCTGTCCACGGCCGAGGCGTCCGACCTGGTGGTCGTGGTGGACCAGGGCCACGTCGCCGAGGTCGGCGCCCACGCGGAGCTGGTCGCGGCGGACGGTGTCTACGCCCAGATGTACGAGAGCTGGGTGGCCCAGACCCGGTAGGTCCGGTCGGCTCTCGGACCGGATCGCGGGCCGGCGGCGGACATCACACCGCCGTCGGCCCACGACGTGGCAGGATTCTCAGGTGCCCGAAGTTCTCGACCCCACGATCTCCGCCCGCCTCAAGCGCGACGACGCCGGCCTGGTCGCCGCCGTGATCCAGCAGCACGACACGGGCGAGGTGCTCATGGTCGGCTGGATGGACGACGAGGCCCTGCGCCGCACCCTCACACAGGGGCGGGTGACGTTCTGGTCCCGCAGCCGGGAGGAGTACTGGCGCAAGGGCGACACGTCCGGCCACGCCCAGTACGTCAAGGCGGTGAGCATCGACTGCGACGGCGACGCCCTGCTGGTCCAGGTGGACCAGGTGGGTGCCGCGTGCCACACGGGCGCGCGCACCTGCTTCGTCGCCGGGGGCGACCTGGGCGCCGTGGTCGGCGACCGCAACCAGCACGACGAGGAGATCCGGTGACCCAGCTCGACAGCCAGCCCGGCACCCACGAGGCCCGCGCGGCGACCGCACCGGCCGACCTGCCCTGGGGCCGCACCTGGCCGAGCCTGCCCGAGTTCCGGGGGATGGCCGCCGACCGCCGGGTGATCCCCGTGGTCCGCCCCCTGCTGGCCGACGACGCCACGCCCGTCGGCCTCTACCGGACCCTGGCGCAGGGCCGGCCGGGCACGTTCATCCTGGAGTCGGCGGAGTCCGACGGCGTGTGGGCGCGCTGGTCGTTCGTCGGCGTCGCGTCGCGCGCGACCCTGACCAGTGACGGCGGCCAGGCCGTGTGGACCGGCGACGTGCCCGTGGGCATCCCGACGCGCGGCGACGTCGTCGACGTGGTCGAGGCGGCGCTCACCGCCCTGCGCACGCCCGGCGTCGAGAACCTGCCGCCCCTGACCGGCGGACTGGCCGGCGTGCTGGGCTGGGACATCGTGCGGCACTGGGAGCCGACGCTCCCGGCGACGGCCCCGGACGAGACGGGCGCGCCCGAGCTCGCCCTGTGCCTCGCCACCGACCTCGCGGTGGTGGACCACCGCGAGGGCACGGTCTGGCTGGTCGCCAACGCGATCAACGCGGACGCCACGGACGAGCGCGTCGACGAGGCCTACGCGGACGCCGTCGCGCGGCTCGACGCCATGCAGGCGCAGCTCGCGGCCGGCGGGCCGCGCGTCACGTCCGTGGTGGCCGAGGACGTGCCCGAGCCGCAGCTCGAGTTCCGGTCCACGCGCGAGGAGTTCGAGAACGCGGTCCTCGCGGGCAAGGAGGCCATCCGCGACGGCGAGGTGTTCCAGGTGGTGCTCTCGCAGCGCCTGGACCTGGAGTGCGCGGCCGACCCCCTGGACGTGTACCGGGCGCTGCGCACGATCAACCCGAGCCCGTACATGTACTACTTCCACCTGGCCAAGCCCGACGGCGCCGAGTTCGCCGTGGTCGGCTCCAGCCCGGAGACGCTGGTCAAGGTGGACGACGGCCACGTCACCACCTACCCGATCGCCGGCTCCCGCCCGCGCGGCGCGCACCCGGAGGAGGACGCCGAGCTGGGCGAGGAGCTCCTGGCCGACCCCAAGGAGCGGGCCGAGCACATCATGCTCGTCGACCTGTCCCGCAACGACATGGTCAAGGTCTGCGAGCCCACCAGCGTCGAGGTGGTCGAGTTCATGAAGGTGCGGCGGTTCAGCCACATCATGCACATGTGCTCCACCGTCGTGGGCCGGCTGCGGCCGGGCTTCGGCGCCCTGGACGCCCTGCGGGCGACCTTCCCGGCCGGCACCCTGTCCGGGGCGCCCAAGCCCCGGGCGATCGCGCTGATCGACGAGCTGGAGCCCGCCTCGCGCGGCATCTACGGCGGGGTGTGCGGCTACTTCGACTTCGGCGGCAACATGGACATGGCCATCGCCATCCGCACCGCGTACATCGCGGACGGCCGAGCCAGCGTCCAGGCGGGCGGCGGCATCGTGGCCGACTCCGTGCCCGCGTCCGAGTACCAGGAGTCGCGCAACAAGGCCGCGGCTGCGGTCCGCGCCATCCAGCTCGCGTCGCGCCTGACGCCGCTGCGCACGGCGGGGGGCGACCGGTGACCCGCACCCGCACCGTCCTCGCCCTCCTCGTGCTGGGCGCGCTGACGTTCGGCACGGGCTCGCCCACCTGGATCACCACCACGGTGGCCACGGCGCTGGAGCCCGAGGTGGCGGTCGCCGCCTCCGGCACCTCGGCCGCACCGGGCGTCGGGGCCGGAGCGCTCGTGCTGCTGGCCGCGGGCATCGCCTGCGCGCTGACCGGCCGTGTGGCCCGGTACGTGGCGCTCGTGGTCGCCGCCGCGGCCGGCGTGCTCGTGGTGGCCAGCACGCTCGTCGTCATCGGCGACCCGACGCCCGCCGCGACCAACGCCGCGTCCGCCACGAGCGGCGTCACCGAGCTCACCTCGCCCGTCACGCTGACCGCGTGGCCCTGGGCGGCGGTCGCCACGGGCGTGCTCGCCGTGGCCGTCGCCGTCTGGGGCGCCGTCGCGGCCCGCGGCTGGACGGCGACGTCGGGCCGGCACGAGCGCGCGGGTCAGGGCCCGGCCGCCGGCACGGCGACCACCGCCGGCGCCCCCGCCACGGCCGCGGGAACGGCCCCCGCCGACGGCGCCGCGGGCAGGCCCGCGGGCGGCGGCGGCACCGGACCCGCGCCCGAGGAGCCCGGCGCCGACGACGACGAGATCGACCCCCACGACGCCTGGGACGCCCTGTCCCGGGGCGACGACCCGACGGGCCGCTGACCCGGCCGCGAGCGGTTAGGCTGGGCGCGTACCGCACGACACGAAAGGCATCAAACCTGCGATGACCGAGAACAAGCCTGAGATCGCCTACCTCCCGCCGGGCGTCCCGCCGACCAACCACGGCCACACGGTCGCCGCGTGGGTCACGATGGTCGGGATCACGCTGGGTGTGCTGATCTCCTCGTGGGGCGTCATCGTGGCCCAGTCGTGGTCGGCCTGGCTGGTCCTGTTCGTGCTCGGCTTCGTCGTCATCGGGGCCTCGCTCATCATCGGTCTGGTGCTCCGCAACCTCGGCCTGGGCCAGAAGCCGGTCGGACGGTAGCCACACCATGACCGCCCTGGAGATGGCCGCGCCGTCCGCCGCGTACCCCCGCAACAGCCTGGGGGTCTGGTCGCTCGTGCTGGGCATCGTGTCGATCGTGCTGGCGCTGGGCATCCTCACGGGGATCCCCGCCATCATCGTCGGCAACCAGGGCCGCCGCGCCGTGCGCGCCGGCGAGGCGAACAACGAGGGAATGGCGCTGACCGGCGTCGTGCTGGGCTGGCTCTCGCTCGCGATCCTCGTGTTCGTAATCGGGCTGGTCGTCGTCCGCTTCCTGGCGGGTGGGCCGAATTCCTGACGCCGCCGTCCGGCCGGCGGCGCCCGCCCTGCGGGCGCCGCTCCTGGCCGGTGCGGCCGTCGGTGCGGCCACCCTGCTGGTGGCGCTCCGCGACCCGCACGTGCCCGGCTCCTACGGGTTCTGCCCGCTGCTGGAGCTGACCGGCCTGGCCTGCCCGCTCTGCGGCGGGCTGCGCGCCACGCACGACCTGGCGCACCTCGACCTGGCCGGCGCCTGGTCGGCCAACGCGCTGTGGACGGTCACCGCCCCGGTGGTCGTGGTCGTCTGGCTGGCCTGGCTCGTGGCCGCAGTCCGCGGCCGCCCGTTCCGCGGCCTGTCGAGCACGGCGGGCTGGGTCACGCTCGGGGTCGCGCTCACGTTCTTCGTGGCACGCAACCTGCCGGGGCTGCAGCAGTACCTGACCCCCTGGATCTGATCCCGGCCCTGATCAGGCGATCTCCAGGGAAACGAGGCGGACGGCGCCCGTCCGGGATCTGACGGGCCGTCGTCTCACGGTCCGGGAGTGGTCAGGACCACACCCTGGATCCGCCTACCATGGCCATGGGGCACACGTCCCGGCAGTGGTAGGGGCGTGATCAGGCGCACGAGGCCGCATGCCAAGGGCAGAGCGAGGGCACGGGGAGGCTCATTACATGTCGGTCCTGGAGGACATCGTCGCGGGGGTACGTGAGGACCTCGCGGAGCGTGAGGCACGCGTGCCTCTCGACGCGCTCAAGGAGCGCGCCAACGCGGTGCCCGGGGCCCTCGAGTGCCTCGGCCGCCTCAAGCAGGCGGACGCCGTCTCGGTGATCGCCGAGGTGAAGCGCTCGAGCCCCAGCAAGGGCTCGCTGGCCCCGATCGCCGACCCGGCGGCGCTCGCGGTCGAGTACGAGACCGGCGGGGCCTCGGCGATCTCGGTGCTCACCGAGCAGCGCCGGTTCCACGGCTCGCTGGCGGACCTGGACGCGGTGCGCGGCCGGGTGGACGTCCCGGTGCTGCGCAAGGACTTCGTCGTGACGCCCTACCAGGTCTGGGAGGCCCGCGCGCACGGGGCGGACCTGGTCCTGATCATCGTGGCGGCCCTGGAGCAGACGGTGCTCGAGTCGCTCGTCGAGCGGGTGCACTCCCTGGGCATGACCGCCCTGGTGGAGACGCACAACCTCGAGGAGGTGCGCCGGGCGGTCGACGCCGGGGCGCGCGTCGTGGGCGTCAACGCCCGCAACCTGAAGACTCTCGAGCTGGACCGCGGCCTGTTCCGCAGCCTCGCCGAGTACATCCCGGACGACGTGGTCAAGATCGCGGAGTCCGGCATCCGTGGCCCGCACGACGTGATGGAGATGGCCCGGGCCGGGGCGGACGGCGTCCTGGTGGGCGAGGCGCTCGTGACCGACGGCGCCCCGCGTGCCTCGGTGGCCGACCTCGTCGCCGCGGGCTCGCACCCGTCGCTGCGCTCCGTCCGTCCGGCCTGAAGGGATCCGAGGTGACCGATGTGAAGCTTGCCGACGTCTCCGGCCCGTACTTCGGCCAGTACGGCGGGCGCTTCGTGCCCGAGGCGCTGATCGCCGCGCTCGAGGAGCTCGACACGGAGTTCCGCAAGGCGGCCGACGACCCCGCGTTCGCGGCCGAGCTGCAGCGCCTGCACCGGGAGTACACCGGCCGGCCCAGCCCGCTGACCGAGGTGCCGCGGTTCGCCGCGCACGCGAGCGGCGAGTCGGGTGGGGTGCGGGTGTTCCTGAAGCGCGAGGACCTCAACCACACCGGTTCGCACAAGATCAACAACGTGCTGGGCCAGGCCCTGCTCGTCAAGCGCATGGGCAAGAAGCGCCTCATCGCCGAGACGGGGGCGGGCCAGCACGGTGTCGCCACCGCCACCGCGGCGGCCCTGATGGACCTCGAGTGCGTGGTCTACATGGGCGAGGAGGACACCCGGCGGCAGGCGCTGAACGTGGCGCGGATGCGCCTGCTCGGCGCCGAGGTCGTGCCGGTGAAGATCGGTTCGCGCACGCTCAAGGACGCGATCAACGAGGCGCTGCGCGACTGGGTCGCCAACGTCGAGACGACGCACTACCTGCTGGGCACCGTCACGGGCCCGCACCCGTTCCCCGAGATGGTGCGCCAGTTCCACCGCATCATCGGCGAGGAGGCGCGCGAGCAGATCCTGGAGCGCACCGGCCGCCTGCCCGACGTCGTCGCGGCGTGCGTGGGCGGCGGATCCAACGCGCTCGGCATCTTCAACGCGTTCCTCGACGACAAGGACGTGGAGCTGCGCGGCTTCGAGGCCGGCGGCGAGGGCATCGAGTCGGGCCGGCACGCGGCCCGCTTCAGCGGCGGCGCGCTGGGCGTGCTGCACGGCGCGCGCTCGTACCTGCTGCAGGACGACGACGGCCAGACCCTGCCCAGCCACTCGGTCTCCGCGGGTCTGGACTACCCGAGCGTCGGCCCGGCGCACGCGTGGCTGCACGACCTGGGCCGGGCCACCTACGAGCCCGTGACCGACGACGAGGCCATGGAGGCGTTCCGCCTGCTGTGCCGCACCGAGGGCATCATCCCGGCCATCGAGTCGGCGCACGCCCTCGCGGGCGCGCTGCGCGTGGGCCAGGCCGCGGCGGCCGAGGGCCGCACCGGCCCCGACGGCGAGCCGCTCGTGCTGCTGGTGAACCTGTCCGGTCGCGGTGACAAGGACGTGGCGACGGCGGCCCGCTGGTTCGGGCTGCTGGACGGCGCGGACAACAACGTCGCGGCCGAGGAGCTGGAACGACAGGAGGGCCGGGGATGAGCACGGTGACGCAGCAGGCCACGGGGCCGGACACGCACTCCGGCACCGCCGACCTGATCGCCCGCCTGCGCGAGCAGGAGAACCGGCCCGCCCTGGTGGGCTACCTGCCGGTGGGCTACCCGACGGTCGACCGGTCGATCGAGGCCCTGAAGACCCTCGTGGACCACGGCGTCGACATCATCGAGCTCGGCATCCCTTACACCGACCCCGTCCTCGACGGCCCGGTGATCCAGGCGGCCGCACAGGGCGCGCTCGACGCGGGCGCGCGGGTGCGGGACGTGTTCCGCGTGGTGCGGGAGCTGACCGAGTACGCGCCGCACGTGCCCGTGCTGGTCATGACCTACTGGAACCCGGTGCTCAAGTACGGCCCGGACGCGTTCGCGCGCGACCTGGCCGCCGCGGGCGGCGCCGGGCTCATCACCCCCGACCTCATCCCGGACGAGGGCGCCGACTGGATCGCGGCGAGCGAGGCGCACGGCCTGGACCGCGTGTTCCTCGTGGCCCCCAGCTCGACGCCGGAGCGGCTGCGGCTGACCGTGGGCCAGTCCCGCGGCTTCGTGTACGCCGCGTCGCTCATGGGTGTCACGGGGGAGCGGAACCAGGTGGGCTCGCGCGCCGAGCAGCTCGTGGCCGACACGCGCGCCGCCGGCGCGCCGAACGTCTGCGTGGGCCTGGGTGTCTCCACGGGGGCGCAGGCCGCCGAGGTCGGCCGCTTCGCCGACGGCGTCATCGTGGGCTCGGCGCTGGTCCGCCCGCTCCTGTCGGACGGCCCGCTGCCGGACGACGAGTGGGCGGTCCGTCTCACGAATCTGGCCGGGGTCACGGAGGACCTCGCCGCCGGGGTACGGTCGGCTCGCGCTCCCGCGCCCACCGACCCACCTGCCGCCACGCCTGGCGGTGCGACCACCTCCGGAGAGGCCCTGTGACGCTGCTGACCGCACTGCCGGCCGCTCTGACCGTCGAGCTGCCTGCCGCGTTGTCCGCCGCGCTCCCCGGAGCTCCCGCCGCCACCCAGATCCCCAGCCCGTCCCAGCACACCTGGTACCTCGGGATCTTCCCGCTGCGCGCCTACGCGCTGGCGATCCTCGCGGGCATCGTGCTCGCCGTCTGGCTGACCGCCAGGCGGTGGAAGGCGCGCGGGGGCAGCCCGGACGACGTCCTGGAGATCACCTTCTGGGCGGTGCCGTTCGGCATCGTCGGGGGCCGGATCTACCACGTGCTCTCGTCGCCCGACCGGTACTTCGGCGAGAACTTCGCGGGCGGGGGCGACCCCGTCAAGGCGCTCTACGTCTGGGAGGGCGGTCTCGGCATCTGGGGCGCCGTGGCGCTCGGCGCCGTGGGTGCCTGGATCGGCTGCCGCAGGCAGGGTGTGCGGCTGTCGTCGTTCGCCGACGCCGTGGCGCCGGGCCTGCTGATCGCGCAGGCCGTCGGCCGCCTCGGCAACTGGTTCAACCAGGAGCTGTACGGACGGCCCACGGAGCTGCCCTGGGGCCTGCACATCGACGCCGAGTACCTGGTGTCCAACCCGGCCACGGGCGTGGCGTACCCCGAGGGCACGCTCTTCCACCCGACCTTCCTGTACGAACTCCTGTGGAATCTCCTGATGGCCGGAGTTCTGCTGTTTCTCGACCGTCGGTTCAGGTTGGGTCATGGGCGGGTATTCTGGGCGTACGTCCTGCTCTACACTCTCGGACGGGTCTGGATCGAGATGCTCCGCATCGACGATGCGGAGCAGGTGCTGGGGCTCCGCCTCAACGTCTGGACCTCGATCCTGCTGGGCCTTGCGGCCCTGGTGGTCTCGATCGTGCTGGCTCGAAGGTTCCCCACCAGGGAAGAGTCGGTGCGGCTGCGACCAGAGGACGACGAACCGCCGGCGGGCCCACGGGCCGAGCCGGAGCCTGACCCAGGAGTCGAAGGGACCGGCGAGGCCGCGGCCGAGCCGGAGGAAGTAAAGACAGCTGCACAGGAGGAGTCCGACGCGGACGCCTCCGTGCGCACCTGAGGGGCACGACCGCCGGGACCACCGGACGACGAGCCCCCTGACCGACCGGGCCGCCGTCGTCCCGGACCACCGCAAGGAACTGCGCCCGGCTACGGCCGGGTGCCTGTGAGGACCCATGACCAAGCCGTTGCCGACACAGAGGGTTGGGCTGCCCACGCAGACGTTTGAAGGCGGCCTGTACGACCCCGCAGCCGAGCATGACGCGTGCGGCGTCGCCTTCGTGGCGACCCTGCGTGGCACGCCCGGGCGCGACATCGTCGATGCCGGGCTGACCGCCCTGCTGAACCTCGACCACCGCGGCGCGGTGGGAGCGGAGGAGGACAGCGGCGACGGCGCCGGCATCCTCACCCAGATCCCCGACGCGTTCGTCCGTGACGTCGTGGGGGTCGACCTGCCGCCCGCCGGGATGTACGCGATCGGTACGGCGTTCCTGCCGACCGACGAGGCCGAGCGCGACGCCATGGTGCGCCGCGTCGAGTCCCTGGCCGCCGAGGAGAAGCTCGACGTGCTCGCGTGGCGCGACGTCCCGGTCGACGCCGGGATCGTGGGCCCGACGGCGCGCGCCTCGATGCCGGTGTTCCGTCAGATCGTGGTGGCCGACCCCTCGCGGAGCCTGTCCGGGATCGACCTGGACCGCCGCTGCTACCGCCTGCGCAAGCGGGCGGAGAACGAGGTCGGGCTGTACTTCGCCTCGCTCAGCGCCCGCACCCTGACGTACAAGGGCATGCTGACGACGGCGCAGCTCGAGCCGTTCTTCCCCGACCTGTCGGACCCGCGGTACGCCACCGAGCTCGCACTGGTCCACTCGCGGTTCTCCACCAACACGTTCCCGTCGTGGCCGCTGGCCCAGCCGTTCCGGCTGCTGGCCCACAACGGCGAGATCAACACCGTGCGCGGTAACCGCAACTGGGTCGCGGCGCGCGAGGGCACCATGGAGTCCGACCTGCTCGGCGACCTCGCGCCGCTCCAGCCCGTCTGCTCGCCCGGTGCGAGCGACTCGGCGAGCTTCGACGAGGTGCTCGAGCTGCTGCACCTGTCGGGGCGGTCCCTGCCGCACTCCGTGCTGATGATGGTGCCGGAGGCCTGGGAGAACAACGCGGGCATGGACCCCGCGCTGCGCTCCTTCTACCAGTACAACGCGAACCTCATCGAGCCGTGGGACGGCCCCGCCTCCCTCACGTTCACCGACGGCACCCTGATCGGCGCCGTGCTCGACCGCAACGGCCTGCGCCCCGGGCGCTGGTGGGTCACCGAGGACGGCCTGGTCGTGCTGGCCTCCGAGGCCGGCGTGCTCGACATCGACCCCGCCACCGTGGTCCGCAAGGGCCGCCTGGAGCCCGGCAAGATGTTCCTCGTGGACACCGGCTCCGGCCGGATCGTCGAGGACGAGGAGATCAAGTCCGGCCTCGGGTCGATGCACCCCTACGGGGACTGGATCCGCGAGCACTCGGTCTACCTCGACGAGCTGCCCGACCGCGAGCACGTGGCGCACAGCCCGGCCTCGGTGCGTCGTCGCCAGCGGGCCTTCGGGTACACCGAGGAAGAGCTCAAGATCATCCTGTCGCCGATGGCGACCACCGGCGGTGAGCCGCTCGGCGCCATGGGCTCCGACACGCCCGTCGCGGTGCTCTCGCAGCGGCCGCGGCTGCTGTTCGACTACTTCACGCAGATGTTCGCGCAGGTGACCAACCCGCCGCTGGACGCGATCCGCGAGGAGCTGGTCACGGCGATCGGCAGCGCCATCGGGCCGGAGCCCAACCTCCTGGAGGACCTGCCGGAGCACGCGCGCAAGCTCGTGCTGGGCTTCCCGGTGCTGGACAACGACCAGCTCGCCAAGGTCGTGCACGTCGAGCGCGACCGCGAGCTGGAGGGCCTGTTCCAGGCCGAGACGATCCAGGGCCTGTACGACGTCTCGGGCGGCGGCGGCGCGCTGCTGGCCCGGCTGGAGGCGATCTTCGCCGACGTCGACCGGTACGTGGAGGAGGGCGCGAGCTTCCTCGTGCTCTCGGACCGCGACGCCAACTCCGAGCTCGCCCCGATCCCGTCGCTGCTCCTGACCAGCGCCGTGCACCACCACCTGGTGCGCAAGCACACCCGCAACCGGGTCTCCCTCGTGGTCGAGGCCGGCGACGTGCGCGAGGTGCACCACGTCGCGCTGCTCATCGGCTACGGCGCGGCCGCCGTGAACCCCTACCTCGCGATGGAGACGGTCGAGGACCTCGCCCGCCGCGGGTACCTGGACGTCACGCCGGAGCAGGCGGTCGCCAACCTCATCAAGGCCCTCGGCAAGGGCGTGCTCAAGGTGATGTCCAAGATGGGCATCTCCACGATCATGTCCTACCGCGGCGCCCAGATCTTCGAGGCCGTGGGTCTGTCCCACGACCTGGTCGAGGACTACTTCACCGGCACCACCTCGCGGCTCGGTGGCATCGGCCTGGACGTCATCGCGGCCGAGGTCGCGGCGCGGCACGCCGAGGCCTACCCGCCGTCGGGCAACAAGAAGCCGGGCGAGCGCCTCACCACGGGCGGCGAGTACCAGTGGCGCCGCGACGGCGAGGACCACCTGTTCGACCCCGAGACGGTGTTCCGCCTGCAGCACGCCACGCGGTCCGGCCGGATGGACATCTTCCGGCAGTACACGCGGCGCGTCGACGAGCAGTCGAACCGCCTCATGACCTTGCGCGGCCTGCTGCGCTTCAGCCCCGACCGCGAGCCGGTGCCGATCGACGAGGTCCAGCCGGTCAGCGAGATCGTCAGGCTGTTCAACACGGGCGCCATGTCCTACGGCTCGATCTCGGCCGAGGCGCACGAGACCCTGGCGATCGCGATGAACCGCCTCGGCGGCCGCTCCAACACGGGCGAGGGCGGCGAGGACCCGGAGCGCCTGTACGACGACGAGCGCCGCTCGCGCGTCAAGCAGATCGCGTCGGGCCGGTTCGGCGTGACGTCGGAGTACCTCACGCAGGCCACCGACATCCAGCTCAAGCTCGCCCAGGGCGCCAAGCCCGGCGAGGGTGGCCAGCTGCCCGGGAACAAGGTGTACCCGTGGGTCGCCGCCACCCGGCACTCGACCCCCGGCGTCGGCCTCATCTCGCCGCCGCCGCACCACGACATCTACTCGATCGAGGACCTGGCCCAGCTCATCCACGACGCGAAGAACGCCAACCCGTCGGCGCGCGTGCACGTGAAGCTGGTCAGCGAGTTCGGCGTGGGCACCGTGGCCACGGGTGTGTCCAAGGCGCACGCGGACGTCGTCCTCATCTCGGGGCACGACGGCGGTACGGGCGCCTCGCCGCTCACGTCGCTCAAGCACGCCGGCACGCCCTGGGAGATCGGCCTGGCCGAGACCCAGCAGACGCTCGTGCTCAACGACCTGCGCGACCGCATCGTGGTGCAGGTCGACGGCCAGATGAAGACGGGTCGCGACGTCATCGTCGCGGCGCTGCTCGGTGCCGAGGAGTTCGGCTTCGCGACGGCGCCGATGGTGGTCTCGGGCTGCGTCATGATGCGCGTCTGTCACCTGGACACGTGTCCCGTCGGCGTCGCCACGCAGAACCCCGAGCTGCGCAGCCGGTTCACCGGCAAGCCGGAGTTCGTCGTGAACTTCTTCGAGTTCATCGCCCAGGAGGTGCGCGAGCACCTCGCGGCGCTCGGGTTCCGCAGCCTCGAGGAGGCCGTGGGCCAGGTGCAGGTGCTCGACACCCGCAAGGCGGTCGACCACTGGAAGGCGCAGGGCCTCGACCTGACGCCGGTGCTCGCCCGGCCGCAGCTCAAGGAGGGCTCGTCGCTGCGCCACACCCGGGTGCAGGACCACGGCCTCGCGCGGGCGCTGGACAACCAGCTCATCGCGGCCGCCGCCCCGGCGCTGGAGCGCGGGGAGGCCGTCAAGATCGAGCTGCCGGTGCGCAACGTCAACCGCACGGTCGGCACCATGCTCGGCCACGAGGTGACCAAGCGGTACCGGGGCGCGGGCCTGCCCGACGACACGATCGAGGTGACGCTGACCGGGTCCGCCGGCCAGTCGCTCGGCGCCTTCCTGCCGCGCGGCATCACGCTGCGCCTGTTCGGCGACGCCAACGACTACGTCGGCAAGGGCCTGTCGGGCGGCCGCGTGGCGGTGCGGCCCGACCGTGCCTCGGTGCTCGACGGCGCCAACGTCATCGCGGGCAACGTCATCGGCTACGGCGCCACCTCCGGCGAGGTGTACCTGCGCGGACGCGTGGGGGAGCGGTTCGGGGTGCGCAACTCCGGCGCGACGCTGATCGCCGAGGGCGTGGGCGACCACGCCTGCGAGTACATGACCGGCGGCACCGTGCTGGTGCTCGGCCCCACGGGCCGCAACGTCGGCGCCGGCATGTCCGGCGGCACCGCGTTCTTCCTGGACCTGCGGGTCTCCCGCGTCAACCAGGCGGCGCTGGAGGCGGGCGAGCTCGCCGTCGGCGTCCTGGACGACGCCGACTGGGAGACCGTGCAGGGGCTCCTGGAGCGGCACCTGGCCGAGACCGGCTCGACCATCGCGGCCGAGCTGCTGGCGGACCCCGCCGCCGCGCGGGGCCGGTTCAGCCGGCTGCTGCCCCCGGGCTGGGCGCGCGTGCGCCTCGCCCTCGCCGAGGCCGAGGCCGACGGCACCGACATCTCGGGCAAGACCCAGTGGGACCCGTCCGTGTGGAACCAGATCATGGAGGTGGCACGTGGCTGACCCCCGAGGATTTCTGAAGGTCCGGGAGCGGGAGCTCCCGCCGAACCGGCCCGTCGAGGTGCGGCTGCGTGACTGGAAGGACACGCACGCGCACCGCGAGGAGGGGCAGGCGTTCCTGAAGGAGCAGGCCGGGCGCTGCATGGACTGCGGCGTGCCGTTCTGCCACCAGGGCTGCCCGCTGGGCAACCTGATCCCCGACTGGAACGACCTGGTCTGGCGCGGCCAGTGGGCCGACGCGATCGACCGCCTGCACGCCACGAACAACTTCCCGGAGTTCACCGGGCGGGTGTGCCCGGCGCCGTGCGAGTCGTCCTGCGTGCTGAGCATCAACCAGCCCGCGGTGACGATCAAGAACGTCGAGGTCTCGATCATCGACGAGGCGTTCGCGCGCGGCCTGGTCACGCCGCACGTCCCGGAGCGGCTCACCGGTTCCACGGTGGCCGTCGTCGGCTCGGGCCCCGCGGGCCTGGCCGCCGCGCAGCAGCTCACGCGCGCCGGCCACACCGTGGTCGTCTACGAGCGGGACGACGCCATCGGCGGCCTGCTGCGCTACGGCATCCCGGACTTCAAGCTCGAGAAGCTGCACATCGACCGCCGTCTGGCGCAGATGGAGGCCGAGGGCACCCGCTTCCGCGCCGGCGTGACGATCGGCGAGGACATCAGCTGGGACGCCCTGCGCCGCCGGTTCGACGCCGTCGTGGTCGCCACGGGCGCCACCGTGCCGCGCGAGCTGCCCCTGCCGGGGCGGGACCTGGCAGGCATCCACTACGCGATGGACTACCTGACGCCCGCCAACAAGGCGGTCGCGGCCGGTACGCCCGACGACCTGCCCGAGGGCGCGCCGACGGCGGCCGGCAAGCACGTCGTCATCATCGGCGGCGGCGACACCGGGTCGGACTGCCTCGGCACCGCGCTGCGCCAGGGCGCCGCCAGCGTCACCACGCTCGCCATCGGCAAGAAGCCGCCGGTCGAGCGCCCGGCGCACCAGCCGTGGCCCACCGACCCGATCCTGTTCGAGGTCTCAACCTCGCACGAGGAGGGCGGCGAGCGCACCTACCTGGCCTCCACGGTCGAGTTTGTGGCGCACGAGTCCGGGGCCGCCGCCGGGTCCGTCAGGGCCCTCAAGGTCGCGGAGACCCAGTACCTGCCCGACGGCCGCCGCGCGGCCACGCCGGGCACCGAGCGCGAGATCCCCGCGGACCTGGTGCTCGTCGCCATGGGCTTCACCGGCCCCGAGACCGGTGTGCTCGAGGAGCAGACCGGCATCGAGGTCACCGAGCGCGGCCTGGTGGCGCGTGGCGACGACTACGCCGCGAGCCTGCCGGGCGTGTTCGTCGCCGGCGACGCCGGCCGTGGACAGTCCCTCATCGTGTGGGCGATCGCCGAGGGCCGCGCCGCGGCCGCCGCGGCCGACACCTACCTCCAGGGCAGCACCGAGCTGCCCGCCCCGGTGCGCCCGCGCACGCTCGCTCTGCGATCGTGACCCGAGAACCCGTCCGGGAGTTGTACACCCCCACAGGGCGCCGAGGCGCCCACCATGCCTAGGCTGGAGACATGCGCAGAGCCAAGATCGTGTGCACCATCGGACCCGCCACGGAGAGCCCGGAAAAACTCCGGGAGCTCGTTGACGCCGGCATGAACGTGGCGCGGATCAACCGCAGCCACGGCGAGCAGGAGGCTCATGCGGCGGTTTACCGCAACGTGCGAGAGGCCGCGAAGGCGGCAGGAAAGTCGGTCGCCGTACTGGTCGACCTGCAGGGACCCAAGATCCGGCTCGGCCGGTTCGCGGGAGACGAAAAGCATTTCTTGAACAAGGGCGACACGTTCACCATCACGACCGAGGACATCCTCGGCAACCGTGAGATCGTCTCGACCACCCACAAGGGTCTGGCCCAGGACGCCCAGGTGGGCGACCCGCTGCTGATCGACGACGGCAAGGTGCGCGTGCGCGTCACCGCCGTCGACGGCCCGCGCGTCGTCACCGAGGTCGAGGTCCCCGGACCGGTCTCGAACAACAAGGGCATCAACCTGCCCGGCGTCGCCGTGTCCGTGCCGGCCCTGTCCGACAAGGACGAGTCGGACCTGCGCTGGGCGCTCCAGCTCGGTGCCGACTTCATCGCGCTGTCGTTCGTGCGGTCCGCCAAGGACTACGAGGACGTCCGCCGCGTGATGGAGGAGGAGGGCCGCACGGTCCCCGTCATCGCCAAGATCGAGAAGCCGCAGGCCGTGGAGAACCTCGCCGAGGTCATCGCGGCGTTCGACGGCGTCATGGTGGCGCGTGGTGACCTCGCGGTCGAGATGCCGCTGGAGCAGGTGCCGCTCGTGCAGAAGCGCATCGTCGAGATGGCGCGGCGCAACGCCAAGCCGGTCATCGTCGCCACGCAGGTGCTCGAGTCGATGACCACCTCGCCCACGCCGACGCGCGCCGAGGCGTCCGACTGCGCCAACGCGGTGCTCGACGGCGCCGACGCGGTCATGCTCTCGGGCGAGACCTCGGTGGGCGACTACCCGATCATCACGGTGCAGACCATGGCCCGGATCATCGAGGCCACGGAGGAGGCGGGCCGGGAGCGCATCGCGCCGCTCGGCTCCACGCCGCACACCCGCGGTGGCGCCATCACGCGCGCCGCCGCCGAGATCGGCGAGACGCTCGGGGTCAAGTACCTCGTCACGTTCACGCAGTCGGGCGACTCCGCGCGCCGGATGTCCCGCCTGCGCTCGTCCATCCCGCTGCTCGCGTTCACCCCGGAGCAGGACGTCGCGAACACCCTCGCCCTGACGTGGGGTACCTCCGAGTACCTCGTGCCCAAGGTCGACACGGTCGACGCCATGGTCGCCCAGGTGGACCTGACCCTGCAGGACCAGGGCCTGGCCGAGAAGGGCGACACGGTCGTGGTGGTCTCGGGTGCGCCGGTCGGCGTGCCGGGTACGACCAACTCGATCCTGGTGCACCGCATCGGCTCGCACACGGACGGCCGCAGCAAGGGCTGACGTCACACGTAGAACGACGAGAACCACGACGCCGAGTCAGCGTCCTGGTCCGACCGCTCCCGGGTGTCACCCGGCAAGAGGCGGACCAGGACGCTGACTCGGCGTCGTCGTTCTCACTCCCGCGGTTCAAGTTGGGGGAGATGTCGCTATTGTTCCGGGCGTGAACCGCGCCTCCTTCCCCTGGTCCCGCATCGGCTTCGCCGCCCTCGTCGTGGTCTCGCTCGGCCTCGGCTGCTGGGGCCTGATCCTCGACACCACGCACGTGCCGGGCCGCACCTGGTACGACGTCGTCTACCACGACCTGCAGCTCTTCGTGATGGGCGCCGACCCCGCGAGCGACGGCGGCCCGCTGTCCTGGCAGCTCCAGGTCGCGCGGTTCCTCGCCCCCGGCACCGCCGTCTACGCCCTGTTCGAGGCGGCGCGCGCCCTGTTCACCGGCGAGATCCGCCGGTTCAGGGAGCGGCGCGCCCGCGGCCACGCGATCGTCGTCGGGGAGACCGACGCCGCCGACACCGTCACCGCCGCGCTGGAGGCGGCCGGGCACCGGGTGCTGCGCACCCCGGACGCCGCGGGCCTGCCCGGCGTCGGCCTGACCGGCGCGACCGTCCTGTACGCCTGCGGCGACGACACCACCGACGCGACCGCGAACGTGCTCACCGTCGCCGAGGCGGAGGCAGCGGTCCGCCGCGCCGGCGGCGGCCCCGAGCGGCTGTATGCCCACGTCAGCGACCCCGACCTCGGTGTGGCGCTGCAGGCGCGGCACCTGAGCTGCGCCGAGCCCGGCGTGGACTTCTTCACGCTGGACGTGATCGCCGCGCAGGCCCTCGCCGTCCGCGAGGTGCGGCGCATCCTGGACGCCCCGGGCGGTCCGGCTCTCGTGACCCACCTGGTGGTGGTCGGCTCGGGCGAGTTCGCCAAGGCCCTCGTGGTGGGGCTGGCCCGGGAGTGGGAGCTCGCGGGGGACGGGCTGCGGCTGGTCGTGGACCTGACGGCGGACGACGCCGACCACGTGGCCGGCGAGCTGCGGGCGCGCTGGTCGCCCGTGGCCCAGCGGATCGAGCTGCGGGCGGTGCCGGTGCTCGGCACGGGCGGCGCCGCCCCGGACACCGTGTACGTGTGCCACGCGTCGGACGGGGTGTCCCTGCGGGTCGCGCTGACGGCAACTCGGCTGTGGCACGGCGGCCCCGGGTCGCTCGTGCTCCTGCTCGACGGCCTGGCGGGCCTGACGGGCGCGTTCGGCACCGAGGCGTCGCGCGTGCTCGACAACCTGGACGGCCGGCTGCGGACCGTGACCACGCGCGACCTGCTCGCCGACGTCGAGCGCGCCGAGGCCCGGGCGCACGCCGACATGTACGAGCGCATCGCGCGCTCCGTGCACCACGTGTACCTGCGCAACCAGCTCGAGCGCGGCGTCGGCTGGGGCGAGGTCCCCGCGATGGTGCGCTGGGAGGACCTGCCGGACGACCTGCGGGCGTCCAACCGCGGCTGGGTGGTCGGGCTGCCCGCGCGCCTGTCGCGGATGGGCGCGACGATCGCGCCGCGCGACGGCGCCCCGGACGTCGTGTTCGACGGCGCCGAGCTCGACCGGCTCGCCGAGGCCGAGCACGAGCTGTGGGAGTCCGTGCGGGTCGCCCAGGGCTGGCGCAGCGGCCCGGTGCGGGACGACGCCGCCCGGGTGCACCCGATGATCGGCGTGCCGTGGTCGGAGCTGCCCGAGTCGAACCGGGAGAAGGATCGCGACGTGGTGCGGCTGCTGCCCGAGATCCTGGCGGAGTTCGGGCTGGAGGTCGTGCGGTACGAGGTGGCCCGGACGCCGGAGCTCGTCCACGGGCACTGAGCCTGCTGGTGCCGGGTGTGGGACTCGAACCCACACGCCCTCGCGGGCAGCGCTTTTTGAGAGCGCCGCGTCTGCCTGTTCCGCCAACCCGGCCTGCCAGGACACGAACTATGTCCCGGCGCACATCGAACCACACCGCCGGGCTGGGTCCCAAGCCCAGGTGCGCAACGTAGGATGTCCTTCGTGACCGACGAGAACACCGAGAAGCTTTCCCTGGATCTGCCCCCGCTGGTCGACGCCGAGCCCGAGGCAGCTCCCGCCAACCCCTCCCGTCGCGCCGTCGTGGCGGAGGACGAGGCACTCATCCGCATGGACGTGGTGGAGACCCTGCGCGAGGCGGGTTTCGACGTCGTGGGTGAGGCGGGTGACGGCGAGACGGCCGTCAACCTGGCCATCGAGCTCAAGCCCGACGTCGTCGTGATGGACGTCAAGATGCCCGAGCTGGACGGTATCTCCGCCGCCGAGCGCATCGGCAAGGCCCACGCCGCACCCGTGGTGCTGCTCACGGCGTTCTCGCAGACGGAGCTCGTCGAGCGCGCGCGTGACGCCGGCGCCATGGCCTACGTGGTCAAGCCGTTCACCCCGGCCGACCTGTTGCCTGCCGTGGAGATCGCGATCTCGCGGTACTCGCAGATCGGCGCGCTGGAGGCCGAGGTCGCCGACCTGACCGAGCGCTTCGAGACCCGCAAGCGCGTGGACCGCGCCAAGGGCCTGCTCATGACCAAGATGGGCCTGTCGGAGCCGGAGTCGTTCCGCTGGATCCAGAAGACGTCGATGGACCGCCGCCTCACGATGCGCGAGGTCGCCGACGCCGTCATCGAGCAGGTCGGGGCCTGAGCGAGCGGTGGAACGCACGATCCGGACCCGTCGTCCCGGAGCGGGTGAAATTCAGGACTGCCTGTTTTCTGCCCGCCCGGTCGGGACTAGTGTCTGCGCGGAGCCGGACGTGACGTCCGGGCCTCGGACACCCGGGAGGAGATGAGCGTGCGCACCGTGCTGGACATCCACCTCGCGCGCGAGGCCGACCTGCCCGCCGTCGCGGCGCTGGCCGCCACCGCGCGCGACGACTCGCCCACCGGGGCCCAGCTCGGCGCCCAGGAGGCCGACCGGCTGCTGGAGCATCTCAGCGTGCTGCTGGCGGCGGGCGGCCACGTGCTGGTCGCGGAGCAGGACGGCCAGGTCGTCGGTGTCGTCCTCGGCCGGGTCGTGGCGGCGTACCTCTTCGCGGAGAGCGCCAGCCTCTACCTGGACATGCTGTTCGTCGCGCCGCAGGCCCGCCGCCACGGTGTGGGGCACGCGCTGCTGCGCGCCGCCGCCGACCTCGCGGCCGAGCACGAGTGCCACGACATCTACTCCGCGCCCGTGCCCGGCAACCGGGGCGTCCAGCGCTTTCTCGCCCGGCTCGGGTTCGCCCCGGCCGCGGGGCACCGCGTGGCGTCCGTCGCCGCGCTGCAGCGCCGTCTCGCCGCCGAGGCCACGGCTCGCGACGGCGCGCACGGCCGGCGGTTCGCCCGCGGCGGCATCGAGGACCTCATCGCCCGCCGCCGTCGTGCCCGCTCCGTCATGGAGTCCGGGCCCATCGACATGCGCGCGGTGGGTGGCGGCGCACCGTCGCGCCGCCACCCGGCGAAGGCCGGCTGAGCCAGCCCGGCCCGGGCGCACTCACCCGAGGATCATGCAGGTGAGGCGTGCCGTGCACACCCGCTTGCCGGCGTCGTCGGTGATCACGATCTCGTAGGACGCCGTCGACCGGCCCAGGTGGATCGCCGTCGCCGTCCCCGTGACGTAGCCCTCGCGCGCGCCCCGGTGGTGCGTGGCGCTCACCTCGATGCCCACCGTCTTCTTGCCCGGTCCGGCGTGCGCCTGCGCGGCGAGCGAGCCGAGGGTCTCGGCGAGCACCACGGAGGCACCCCCGTGCAGCAGGCCCGCGGGCTGGGTGTTGCCCTTCACCGGGATGCGCCCGACGGCGCGGTCCGGGGCGAGCTCCAGGAGCTCCATCTCCATGCGCTCGAACAGCGTGCCCGCGCTGTCCGCACCGGCGTACATGCCCTTCCAGTCGATCTCGGTGCCGGAGCCGGTGCCGGAACCGGCGTCGGAACCCGCGTCGGAGGGCGTCGCGGAAGCGCTCGTGTCAGTCATGCGAGCTATGTTGTCAGGCGTGACCTCCACCGCGCCAAGCCGTACTCCGGGTACGCCGTCCTCAGGCCGCCCCCGTCTCCTGCTGATCGACGGCCATTCCATGGCCTATCGGGCGTTCTACGCGCTGCCCGACACCCTCGCGACCAGCTCAGGACAGATCACCAACGCCGTCTACGGCTTCACGTCGATGCTGACGAACCTGCTCCGCGACGAGCAGCCCACCCACATGGCGGTGGCGTTCGACGCGGGCCGGGTCACGTTCCGCACGGAGCGCTTCCCCGACTACAAGGGCACACGCGACGCCACGCCGGACGCGTTCAAGGGACAGGTGCCCCTGATCAAGGAGGTGCTCGACACCCTCCGGATCAGCTCGATCGAGCTCGCCGGCATCGAGGCCGACGACATCCTGGCGACCCTGTCCACGCAGGCCAGGGCCGCGGGCATGGAGGTGCTGGTCTGCTCGGGCGACCGCGACACGCTGCAGCTCGTCAACGGCGACGTCACCGTCCTGTACCCCAAGAAGGGCGTGTCCGAGCTGGCCCGGATGGACCCCGAGGCGGTCGAGGCGAAGTACGGCGTGCCGCCCGAGCGCTACCCGGACCTCGCGGCGCTCGTGGGCGAGACCAGCGACAACCTGCCGGGCGTACCCGGCGTCGGGCCCAAGACCGCCGCCAAGTGGATCACCGCGCACGGCGGCCTCGCCGCGCTGCTGGACGCCGCCGACGAGGTCAAGGGCAAGGCGGGGGAGAACCTGCGCGCGCACCTCGACCAGGTGCGGGTCAACCGCGAGCTGAACGCCCTGCTGACCGACGTCGAGCTGCCGCTCGCCGTGACCGACCTCGCCCTGGAGGGCTTCGACCGCGAGGCCGTGCACCTCGTCTCCGACACGCTGCAGTTCGGCCAGCTCCGCGACCGCCTGCTCGCCGTCGACCCCGCGGGCGCGGCCGAGGAGGAGGCGCCCGCCGGCGCGTCCGTCGAGCTCGACCTGGCCGACGTCGACCCGGGCGCCCTCGGCGCCTGGCTCGCCGCCCGCACCGGGCGCGTGGGCGTCGAGGTGTCCGGCAAGACCACGCCCGGCGGCGGCGACGCCTGGGCCGTCGCCGTGGCGCAGCCCGGCGGCGAGGCCGCCTACCTCGACCTCACGCAGCTCGGGCCCGACGACGAGAAGGCACTCGCGGCCTGGCTCGCCGACGCCGACGCGCCCAAGGTGCTGCACGGGGCGAAGGCCGCGGCGCACATGCTCGCGGCGCGCGGCATGGAGCTTGACGGCGTCGTGTTCGACACCGAGCTCGCGGCCTACCTCTGCTATCCCGACCAGCGTGGCTACGACCTGGGTGACCTTGCCGTACGGCACCTGGGCCGGGAGCTCAAGGTCGTCGAGCCCGAGGGCGCGCAGGGCGCGCTGGACCTGTCGCTGGAGGGCGACACCGAGGGCCAGGCGGAGGCGGTGCGCGCCCAGGGCGTCGCCGACCTCGCGACCGCCCTGGAGGGCGAGCTCGCCGACCGCGGGGCCACGCACCTGCTGGACGACGTCGAGCTGCCGTTGTCGGGGGTGCTCGCCCGGATGGAGCGCATCGGCATCGCGGCGGACACCGAGTACCTGACGGGCCTGGAGAAGCAGTTCGCCCAGGGGGTGGCCGACGCCGCGGCCGACGCCTACGCCGTGATCGACCGCGAGGTGAACCTCGGCAGCCCCAAGCAGCTGCAGGAGGTCCTGTTCGACCAGCTCGGCATGCCCAAGACCAAGAAGATCAAGACCGGTTACACCACCGACGCGGCGAGCCTGCAGGACCTGTTCGTCAAGACGGAGCACCCGTTCCTGGCGCACCTGCTGGCGCACCGCGATGTCTCCCGCCTCCGGGTCACGGTCGAGGGGCTGCTCAAGTCCGTGGCCCCGGACGGGCGGATCCACACGACGTTCCAGCAGACGATCGCCGCCACGGGCCGCCTGAGCTCGACGGACCCGAACCTGCAGAACATCCCGATCCGCACCGAGGCGGGCCGGCAGATCCGCCGGGCGTTCCGGGTGGGCGAGGGCTACGAGTCCCTGCTGACGGCCGACTACAGCCAGATCGAGATGCGGATCATGGCGCACCTGTCGGGCGACGAGGGCCTGATCGCGGCGTTCAACTCGGGGGAGGACCTGCACCGCTACGTGGGCTCGCGCGTGTTCGAGGTCGACCCCGGCGACGTGACCCCCGAGATGCGCTCCAAGATCAAGGCCATGTCGTACGGCCTGGCCTACGGCCTGAGCGCGTTCGGCCTGTCGCAGCAGCTGAACATCGCCACGAGCGAGGCGCAGACGCTGATGGACGACTACTTCGAGCGGTTCGGCGGCGTGCGGGACTACCTGTCCGGCGTGGTCGAGGAGGCCCGCGCGACGGGCTACACCGCCACGATCCTCGGCCGGCGCCGCTACCTGCCCGACCTGACGAGCGACAACCGGCAGCGCCGGCAGATGGCGGAGCGCATGGCGCTCAACGCGCCCATCCAGGGCAGCGCGGCCGACATCATCAAGCTCGCGATGCTCCGCGTGCAGCGCGCGCTCGACGAGCGCGGTCTCGCCTCACGCCTGCTGCTGCAGGTGCACGACGAGCTCGTGCTCGAGGTGTCGCCCGGGGAGCGGGACGTGGCCGAGGAGGTGCTGCGCACCGAGATGGGCGCGGCGTTCGAGCTCAACGTGCCGCTGGACGTCTCGGTCGGCACGGGCGCCACCTGGCACGAGGCGGGCCACTAGCGGGCTCTACGGGCGGGTCGTCACGAAGACCGCCGTGCCCGGGAGGTAGCGGCCGCGCTCCGGGCCCCAGCCGCCCCAGACCTGGTCGTTCCAGTCCGGCCACTCCGGCTCGACCAGGTCGACCAGGCGCAGCCCGGCGGCGACCACGTCACGCACGTGGTCGCCGACGGTGCGGTGGTACTCCGCGTACACGACCCGCCCGGCGGCGTCGGCCTCCACGTAGGGGCGGCGGTCGAAGTACGACCGGTTCGCCGTGAGGCCGTGCAGGCTCGGGTCGTCCGGGAACGCCCAGCGCAGGGGGTGGGTCACCGAGAACACCCAGCGGCCACCGGGGCGCAGCACTCGGGCCGCCTCGCGGTGCACCCGGACGGGGTCGGGCACGAAGGGCAGAGCGCCGAACGACGTGAAGACGACGTCGAACGAGCCGTCCGCGAACGGCAGCGCCCGCGCGTCGGCCTGCACCCGCGGCACGACGACGCCGGTCGCGGCGTCGAGCCGCACCGCCCCCGCGAGCATCCCCGCCGAGAAGTCGGTGGCGACCGCCCGCGCGCCGCGGGACGCGAGCCAGCGCGAGCAGTGCGCGGCCCCGGCCCCGACCTCCAGCACGTCCCGCCCGGCGACGTCGCCCAGCAGGCCCGCCTCCGCCTCGGTCAGGCCCTCCGGGCCCCAGCGGAACCCGGCGTCGCCGAGGAAGTCGCGGTGCTCGTCGAGGTACTCACCCGCGTTGGCGTCCCACCAGCTCCGGGCGACGCCGCGGTCGTCGGGCAGGTCGCGGTAGCCGAAGGACACCGGCTCGTCAGAGGTCACGGTGCCATCATCCCCGTTCGGCGCGCGCCCGCACGCACCGGTGAAGCCCGGGCCAACTACCACATTCATAGCGGTAACAAAAGGGTCACGATTGGATTGCGAGTGCCGTAGCGAAATACGGAAGCAACGAAAGGGCTCCTAAGGTCAGGCGCAAACGTCTGCGCGTCGTCGTGCCCGAACCCGGGCCTGCCGATGCGCTCGAGGAAGGAGAGTGCCATGCGTCGACGCGCTACGCGCCTTGCGGGCGGCGTCACCCTGGTGACCGCGGCCGCAGTCGCGCTGAGTGGTTGTGTCGCGAGCGAGCGGGATGGCGAGGGCAGCGGCGAGGCCAGCGGCAAGGACACGTTCGTGTTCGCCGCCTCTGCCGACCCGGGCTCGCTCGACCCGGCCTTCGCCAGTGACGGCGAGTCGTTCCGGGTCGCGCGCCAGATCTTCGAGGGCCTCGTCGGGGTCGAGCCGGGTACGGCCGACCCCGCACCGCTGCTGGCCGAGAGCTGGGACATCAGCGAGGACGGCCTCGAGTACACCTTCCACCTGAAGGAAGGTGTCAAGTTCCACGACGACACGGACTTCGACGCCGAGGCCGTGTGCTTCAACTTCGACCGGTGGGCCAACTGGACCGGCCTGGCCGCGTCCGAGTCGCTGTCCTACTACTACACGCACGTGTTCGGCGGGCAGGGCGAGAACGGCAAGTACGACTCGTGCGAGGCGTCCGACGCCGCGACCGCTGTCGTGACGCTGAAGAGCCCGCTGCCCGAGCTGATCCCGGCACTGTCGCTGCCGTCGTTCTCCATGCAGTCGCCCACGGCGCTGGAGGAGTTCGGTGCCGACGAGGTCGGTGGCGCCGAGGACGCACCCGAGCTCTCCGAGTACGCGACCGGTCACCCGGTGGGCACCGGCCCGTACACGTTCGGTGAGTGGAAGGCCGGCGAGTCGATCACGCTCAGCGCGTTCGACGACTACTGGGGCGAGTTCGGTGACGTCAAGAACATCGTCTTCACCGTGATCGCCGAGGGCACCGCGCGCCGCCAGGCGCTCGAGGCCGGCGACATCGACGGCTACGACCTGGTCGCCCCGGCCGACGTCGACGCCCTCAAGGGTGCCGGCTACCAGGTCCTGAACCGTGACCCGTTCAACATCCTGTACCTGGGCATGAACCAGAAGCAGAAGCCGCTGGACGACCCGCTGGTGCGTCAGGCGATCGCCCACGCGATCGACAAGGAGGCGCTGGTCGCCGCCGCGCTCCCCGAGGGCACCGAGGTCGCCACGCAGTTCGTCCCCTCGATCGTCTCGGGCTACAGCGACGACGTCGCCACGTACGAGTTCGACCAGGAGAAGGCCAAGGAGCTCCTCAAGGAGGCCGGGCAGGAGAACCTCGAGATCGAGTTCAACTACCCGACCGACGTCTCGCGTCCGTACATGCCGGACGCCGCGGCGATCTACGAGGCCATCTCGGCCGACCTCGAGGAGGTCGGCATCACGGTGACGGCGACCCCGGAGCCGTGGAGCCCCACCTACCTCGACACCATCCAGGGCAGCGACAAGCACGGGCTGCACCTGCTGGGCTGGACGGGTGACTACAACGACACCTACAACTTCATCGGCACCTTCTTCGGCGCCGAGTCGGCGGAGTGGGGCTTCAACGACGAGGCGCTCTTCAAGAGCCTCGGCGATGCCCGCTACGCCCCGATCGACGAGCAGGAGGACCTCTACAAGGCCGCGAACGAGGCCGTGATGGAGTTCCTGCCCGGCGTGCCGCTGGCCAGCCCCGTGCCCTCGCTCGCGTTCACCGAGCAGGTCCAGGGCTACCCGGTCTCGCCGGTGCAGGACGAGGTCTACAACGTCATCACGTTCACGGAGTGACCAGAACCTGATGACATACCTAGGGCGCATCACGCCTTAGGGTGAATTGCTCAGGTCGGGGCGCGGCGCCTGCCGCGCCCCGACCGCTGTCCGTGCCATTCGAGGAACTTCACGAGGATAGGTATGCTCCGCCTCATCGTGCAGCGGCTGCTGCTCCTGATACCGCTGCTGCTAGGGCTGTCGGTGCTGTTGTTCGCGTGGGTCCGGGCGCTGCCCGGCGGCCCCGCCACCGCCCTGCTGGGAGAGCGGGCCACGCCCGAGGCCGTCGCTCGGATCAACACCCTGTACGGGTTCGACCAGCCGGTACACGTCCAGTACTTCAAGTACCTGTCCCGGCTGCTGCAGGGAGACTTCGGCGTCTCCACCCGGACCGGCCGTCCGGTGCTCGACGAGTTCCTGACGCGGTTCCCGGCGACGATCGAGCTGACGGTCGTGGCCCTGATCATCGCGATCGGCATCGGCATCCCGCTGGGCTACGTCGCTGCCCGTCGCGCCGGCTCGTTCCTCGACCACTCGTCGGTGGTCGTGTCGCTGATCGGCGTCACGGTGCCGGTGTTCTTCCTCGCCTTCATCCTGAAGTACGTCTTCGCCGTGGAGCTGGGCTGGTTCCCCTCCACGGGCAGGCAGGACCCCACGATGATCGCGACGCACCCGACGAACTTCTACGTGCTGGACGGCCTGCTCACGGGTGAGTGGGACGCGGCGTGGGACGCGCTGGTGCACCTGATCCTGCCGGGCATCGCGCTCGGCACCATCCCGCTCGCGATCGTGGCCCGCATGACGCGCGCCGCCGTGTCCGAGGTGCAGAACGCCGACTACGTCCGCACCGCCCGCGCCAAGGGGATCAAGTCCGCCCGGCTGCGCGGGGACCACATCGTGCGCAACTCGATGCTGCCGGTCCTGACGACCATCGGCCTGCAGGTCGGCCTGCTGCTCTCGGGTGCGGTGCTGACCGAGACGGTGTTCGCGTTCAGCGGCATCGGCTCGTTCCTCGCCGAGGCCGTCTTCAACGCCGACTACCCGGTCATGCAGGGCTTCGTCCTGATGATCGCGATCGTGTACGCCCTCGTGAACCTGCTCGTCGACGTGTCGTACGGGCTGATCGACCCCCGGCTGAGGAGGCAGCAGTGAGCGCCAACGAGCTTCCTGTGACCGACGGCGCGGCCGCCGCGCCGCTCCACCAGAGCATCCACGGCGACGGCCCCGGCGGCGCCGACCACGCCGGCGAGGGCGTCTGGGCGCGTGCCTGGCGCACGCTGCGCAAGAACCCCGTCGCGATCGCGGGCTTCGTCATCGTCGCGGTCTTCGTCCTGGTGGCGATCCTCGCGCCGGTGCTTGCCCCGTACGGACCCGACGAGCTGCCGGGCCGCGCCGAGGTGCGGCCCACCATGATCCCCGGGCCGTCGGCCGAGTACCCGCTCGGCCTGGACCGCTACGGCGGTGACGTGCTGAGCAAGCTGATCTGGGGCGCGCAGGCCTCGCTCCTGGTCGGCGTGCTGTCCACGCTGTTCGGCCTCGTCGGCGGCATGCTCCTGGGCCTGCTCGCCGGCTGGTTCGGCAAGTGGGTCGACTTCGGCGCGATGCGCCTGGTGGACCTCATGCTGTCGGTGCCCTCTCTGCTCCTGGCGGTGTCGATCGCGGCGATCGCCGGCCAGTCCTCGATGTCGGTGATCATCGCCATCGGTGTGGTGCAGATCCCGATCTTCGCCCGCCTGCTGCGCGGCTCGATGCTCGCGCAGCGTGGTCAGGACTATGTGCTGGCCGCCTCCGCGCTGGGCCTCAGCCGGCGTTCGGTGACCATGAGCCACGTGCTGCCCAACAGCGTCGGCCCGGTCATCGTGCAGGCGACGCTGACCCTGGCCACGGCAGTGATCGAGGCCGCGGCGCTCTCCTTCCTGGGGCTGGGCGGCGGCGAGCCGTCCACCGCGGAGTGGGGACGCATGCTGACGGCCGCGCAGCAGGAGCTCGCGGTCGCCCCGCGCCTGGCGATCCTGCCCGGTATCTGCATCGCCATCACGGCCCTCGGCTTCACCCTCGTGGGCGAGAGCCTGCGCGAGGCCCTCGACCCCCGGAACAGGACCCGACGATGACCGACATCGCTGACAACACGGCCGACGCCCCGGTGGACGCCCCGGTGGACGCTCCCGTGGACGCCCCCGCCGAGGACGTCGTGCTGCGGGTCGAGAACCTGAGCGTCGACTTCCGGACCGAGGGCGGCCCCGCCCGCGCCGTGGCGAACGCCGACCTGACCGTCCGGCGCGGCCAGACCGTCGCGATCGTGGGGGAGTCCGGCTCGGGCAAGACCACGCTCGCCATGGCGGTGCTGGGCCTGCTGGCCAGCAACGGCTCCGTGGCCGAGGGCCACATCTGGTTCAAGGACGAGGACCTGGGCCACATCAGCGCGCAGCGCATGGCGCAGCTGCGGGGCACCGAGCTCGGCCTGGTGCCGCAGGACCCGATGACCAACCTCAACCCGATCCTGCGGATCGGGCAGCAGATCGACGAGGGCCTGATCGACAACGGCCTGCGGACGCGCCGCGACGCGCGCGCCCGCACCGTCGAGCTGCTCGACGAGGTGGGCCTGCCCGACGCCGCCCGCCGCGCGGGCCAGTACCCGCACGAGTTCTCCGGCGGCATGCGCCAGCGGGCGCTCATCGCCATGGGCCTGTCGGGCCGTCCGGCCCTGCTCGTCGCCGACGAGCCGACATCGGCCCTCGACGTGACCGTGCAGCGCGGCATCCTGGACCAGCTCTCCGGCCTGACCGAGGAGCTCGGCACCGCGGTGCTGCTCATCACGCACGACCTCGGCCTCGCGGCCGAGCGTGCCGACATCGTGGTGGTCATGTACCACGGCGAGATCGTGGAGCAGGGCCCGGCCCGCCAGGTCCTCACGTCGCCGCAGCACGACTACACCAAGCGCCTCATGGCGGCGGCCCCGTCGCTCGCCTCGCGCCGCATCGAGATCGCGCGGGAGCGCGGCCTGGAGGACGTGCTGGACGACGCGCTCCTCGCCCCCGGCGAGGAGGCGGTCGCCGACGGCGCGGCCGAGGCCGACGTGCTCGTCTCCGTCAAGGACGTGAGCAAGGTCTTCACGATCCGCGGCGGCGGCCTGCTGTCCCGCAGCAAGGACTTCACCGCCGTCGACGGCGTGAGCTTCGACATCCCGCGCGGCTCCACCGTGGCCGTGGTGGGGGAGTCCGGCTCGGGCAAGTCGACCCTGGCCCGGATGATCCTCGACATCGAGAAGCCCACCACGGGTTCCATCACGTTCGACGGCGGGCTCGTGGGCGCCGGGAAGCACAAGGAGCAGATCGCCTACCGGCGCCGGGTGCAGCCCGTGTTCCAGGACCCGTACTCCTCGCTGGACCCGCTCTACTCGGTGTTCCGGGCGATCGAGGAGCCGCTGCGCGCGCACGACTACGGCGACGCCGCGGCTCGCCACGCCCGCGTGGAGGAGCTCGCCGAGCAGGTGGCGCTCAGCAAGGGCCAGCTGCGGCGGTTCCCCTCCGAGCTGTCCGGCGGCCAGCGGCAGCGAGTGGCGATCGCCCGCGCGCTGGCGCTGTCGCCCGAGCTCGTGGTGTGCGACGAGGCGGTCTCGGCGCTCGACGTCGTGGTCCAGGCCCAGATCCTGCAGCTGCTCGCCGGCCTGCAGGAGGAGCTGGGGCTGACCTACCTCTTCATCACGCACGACCTCGCCGTCGTGCGGCAGATCGCGGACCGCGTGCTCGTCATGCAGCAGGGTCGCGTGGTCGAGGAGGGCACCGTCGACGCGGTCTTCGACTCGCCGGCCACCGACTACACCCGGGCGCTGCTGGACGCCATCCCGGGCAAGGATCTGGAGCTCGCGCTCTGAGCGTCGGGGACCGGATCCGTGCGGCTCGCGCCACCCTGGCTCGCGTTGACCAGGGTGCTGCCGCGCCACTAGGATGACTGGCGGTGCCGTGCGCCTTCCGGCGACCTACCGGCACCTCACGAGCACCGCACAAGCAGAGCTCAAACAGACCCTGTCCGTACTACGCCATGTCCGCATCGGAGCATCGAACTCAATGACCATCTCCACCCCTGCGAAGTCCGCACCCCAGGTTGCCGTCAACGACATCGGCACCGAGGAGGACTTCCTTGCTGCCATCGACGCCACCATCAAGTACTTCAACGATGGTGACATCGTCGAAGGCACGATCGTCAAGGTGGACCGTGACGAGGTCCTTCTCGACATCGGCTACAAGACCGAGGGTGTCATCCCGTCCCGGGAGCTCTCGATCAAGCACGACGTCGACCCTGGCGAGGTTGTCGCCGTCGGCGACGCCGTCGAGGCCCTGGTCCTCCAGAAGGAGGACAAGGAAGGCCGTCTGATCCTGTCCAAGAAGCGCGCACAGTACGAGCGCGCCTGGGGCACGATCGAGAAGATCAAGGAGGAGGACGGCGTCGTCACCGGCACCGTCATCGAGGTCGTCAAGGGTGGCCTCATCCTCGACATCGGCCTGCGCGGCTTCCTCCCCGCCTCCCTCGTGGAGATGCGTCGTGTCCGCGACCTCCAGCCGTACGTCGGCAAGGAGATCGAGGCCAAGATCATCGAGCTCGACAAGAACCGCAACAACGTCGTGCTCTCGCGCCGTGCCTGGCTCGAGCAGACGCAGTCCGAGGTTCGCTCGACCTTCCTGCAGACCCTGCAGAAGGGCCAGGTGCGCCCGGGTGTCGTCTCCTCGATCGTCAACTTCGGTGCGTTCGTGGACCTCGGCGGCGTCGACGGTCTGGTGCACGTCTCCGAGCTGTCCTGGAAGCACATCGACCACCCGTCGGAGGTCGTCGAGGTGGGCCAGGAGGTCACCGTCGAGGTGCTCGACGTCGACTTCGACCGCGAGCGTGTCTCCCTGTCGCTGAAGGCGACGCAGGAGGACCCGTGGCAGACCTTCGCCCGTACGCACGCCATCGGTCAGGTCGTGCCGGGTAAGGTCACCAAGCTGGTTCCGTTCGGTGCGTTCGTGCGCGTCGAGGACGGCATCGAGGGCCTGGTCCACATCTCGGAGCTGGCCGTGCGCCACGTCGAGCTGCCGGAGCAGGTCGTCACCGTCGGTGCCGAGGTGTTCGTCAAGGTCATCGACATCGACCTGGAGCGTCGCCGCATCTCGCTGTCGCTCAAGCAGGCCAACGAGGGTGTGGACCCGGAGTCCGAGGACTTCGACCCCGCGCTGTACGGCATGGCCGCCGAGTACGACGAGGCCGGGAACTACAAGTACCCGGAGGGCTTCGACCCGGAGACCAACGAGTGGCTCGAGGGCTTCGAGACCCAGCGCGAGTCGTGGGAGGCGGAGTACGCCAAGGCGCACGAGCGCTGGACCGCGCACCGCAAGCAGGTCGCCGAGGCGCTCACCGCGGACACCGAGGCGTCGTCCGAGGCCCCGGCCGCTCCGGCCGGTGGCGGCAGCACCAGCTACTCCTCGGCTCCGGTCGAGGAGGCCGGTGGCACGCTGGCTTCGGACGAGGCGCTCGCCGCGCTTCGCGAGAAGCTCACGGGCAACTGACCTGAGCTGATCACCGACGGCCCGTCGCCCCTCCGGGGGCGGCGGGCCGTCGCTGTGTCCCGGGGCACACGTTTCGGGGGCACAGGAGGGGCACGCTCTTTTCGGGATGCGGTGGCCTGGGCCGGCGCCGACCCCCGTCCAGCGCTGTCACCTGCGACGACGCCGCCTGAGGCAGCGCCGCGGAGTATCACAGGGTGCGCTGGTCAGGAACGCGGGAGTGCTGTTGGATGGCTGCTCATGAGCCGACCCGGACCCGACGAGGTGCGGAGCCCGGTGGTGCGCGAGACGAGCGCGGCGGCCCTCCTCGCTCCCGAGCGGGAGGTCGTGCCGTTCACGGGCCGCGGGCGGGAGCTCGCCGACCTGCGCGCCTGGGTGCGGTCCCGGGAACCCGTCGCGCTCCGTCTGATGTGCGGGCTCGGCGGCGTCGGCAAGACCCGCCTGGCGCTCGAGCTCGGCCGGCGGATGCGCCGCACGGGCTGGACCGTGGTCCACGTACCGCCCGGCGAGGAAGTGGCGGCGGTGGCCGCGGTCGCCGCGGCGCGCCGGGTCCTGCTGGTGGTGGACGACGCCGGGCACCGCCTCGACCTGCCCGCGATGCTCGACGCGGTCGCGGATAACCGGATCCGCGGCCGGCTGCGCGTCCTGTGCACCGCCCGCACCGGCGGCCAGTGGTGGCGGCGGCAGCGGTGGACCAGCACGCTGTGGGCGGGGCGCACGCCGTCGGTCACGCAGATGGCGCTGGCGCCGGCGCTCGACCGGACGGTGGAGGTGGGGCCGGACCCCGCGCTCGGCCTGGAGGTGGACCGCTCGGAGGACGACCGCGTGCTGCTGGGCACGGCGGTGACGCGCTTCGCGCGGGCGCTGGACCGGCCGGTGCCCGAGGTCTCGTTCGAGCTCACGCCGGACCACCGGCCGCGCGCCCTCGACCTGCAGGCGGCCGCGCTGGCGGCGGTGCTGGCGCCACAGGATCCGGACGCCGGCGAGCAACCGCCGGTGGTCGTCGACCCGGCCCGCGGGCTCGAGGCCGTGCTGGAGCACGAGCGGGCCGGATGGGCGGCGTCGGCCGCGGCGGCCGGGCTCGTCGCGGGACCGGGCGGGACGGCCGAGGCTGCCCTGGCCACCACCCTGCTGGTGGGGGACACCTCGGAAGCAGGCGTGCGCGCCGCCCTGCGGCGCGCGAACGTGGAGCCGGACGACGGGCGGACGGCGGAGGCCGTCGCCTGGGTCCGCGCGCACGTCCCCGCAGTCCCGCGCCTGGCGGAGCTGCTCGTCTCCCGCGTGCTGGCGGAGCAGGAGCGGCTGATCGAGGCGTGCACGCGCGACCTCGAGCGGCAGGAGGCTTTCGGCGTGCTGGCGTTCGCCACGGCGATGAGCCTGGACCGGCCGGCGACGGGCCGGGACGTCCCCGGGGAGCTGATCGCGGCGGCGGCGTCCGCCCTGCCGGACGAGGGGCCGGCGGACCTGGCCGGCCTCATGCGGGTGACGCGCCGGCTGCCGCGCTCGTCGGGCCCGCTGGCGGTGCCCGTGCTGGACCGCCTCACGCACCGGGTCGCCGAGCTCGCGCGGGTGGTGGGCGACGACGCCACGCAGGGCGAGGCTCTGACCGACCTCGGCGTGGTGCTCGTCGCCGAGGGCGAGCCGGCCGCCGCGGTGCCCGTGCTGCAGGAGGCGGTGGGGCTGTGGCGCGGCCTCGCCCGGACGGACGAGCAGCGCTACCGCCCGCCGCTGTGCACCGCGCTGAACAACCTCGGCATGGGCTACTGGGCGGTGGGCCGGCACGCCGACGCGCTCACCGCCCAGGAGGAGGTCATCACCCTGTGCGCCGGGCTCGGGCCGGGGGACGCCCCGTGGGCCGACGCGGAGCACGCGCGGGCCCTGCAGAACGCCGGCGTGTCCTACACGGAGCTGGGCCGGACCGGCGAGATCGAGGCTACGCAGCGCGCGTCGCTGGACATCTACCGCCGGCTCGCCGAGGGCGACCCCGTGCAGTACGAGCCCCGTGTCGCCGCCGTGCTGGGCAACTTCGAGGCCCTCACGGAGAGCGGCCGTCCCGAGGACGCCCTGCCCGCGAACGCGGAGGCCGTGGCGATCCGGCGGCGGCTGGCCGCGGCCCGGCCCGAGCACCTGGGGGAGCTGGCGTGGTCGCTCGGCCAGCTCGGCACCACCCTGGAGGCGCTCGGGCGATACGAGGAGGCGGGCTCCGTGCTGGTCGAGGCGCTCCAGATCCAGCGGCGCCTCGCGGAGGAGAACGCGCGGGGCACGCGCGCGGACCTGTCCGGCGCGCTGTCCGCGCTCGGCGCCCTGTACTCGACCACGGGCCGCGCCGACGAGTCGCTCCGGCTGGAGCGGGAGGCGCTGGAGATCCGGCGCGAGCTCGCCCGTGAGCACCCCGCGCGGTACCTGCACTACCTGGCGCACTCGCTGTCCAACCTGGGCGTCACCTACGCCCGGCGCGGCCGGTACGACGAGGCCGTGCTGCTCGAGGAGGAGGCCGTGGGCATCCGCCGGGGTCTCGCGCGCCGGAACGCCCGGTCGCTGAAGTACCTCGCGCAGTCGCTGTCCAACCTGGGCGTGCGGTACGCCGACCTGGGCCGGTTCGAGGAGGCGCTGCGGCCCACGCAGGAGGCGGTGGACATGCTGCGCCGGCTCGTGCTGGACGAGCCGGAGAAGTACCGCACCGGCCTCGCGGAGGCGCTGGCGAACCTGGGGGCCACGCTGCTCGACCTGGACAAGCCGACCGAGGCGCTGCGGCCCATGCGCGAGGCGGTCGCGATGCGGCGCCAGCTCGCCGTGGAGAACCCCGACAAGCACCGGCCGGACCTGGCGCTCACGCTCTCCAACCTCGCCAGTGCGCTGAGCGCCGCGGGGGACAACGTGGCGGCCCTCGGCCTCGCGCGGGAGGCGGTGGAGATGCGCCGCCGGCTCGCCGCGGACCTGCCGGAGCGCTACCGGGCCGAGCTGGACCGGTCCCGTGCCGTCCTCGCGCGGGTCGAGGCGGCGATCCGGAACCCGACGACGGTCCGGTAGGCGGGTCCGTCCCGTGCCGCCCGTCGGGTGCGGGCCCGGCGGCCGCTCAGGCGTGCTGCGGGCGCTCGTGGGCGACGTGCGTGTGCGGCTCGACCTGGAACGTGGAGTGCTCCACCGCGATGTCGAAGTGCTGCGCCACGCACTCCTGGAGCTGGTCCAGGATGCGGGCCGCGTGCCCGTCGGTGAAGCAGTCGGTGCGGACCACCACGTGGGCGCTGAGCACGGGCAGGCCGGTGGCGATCAGCGACGCGTGCATGTCGTGCACGTCCTCCACGTGGTCGAGCTCCAGCAGGTGGGCGCGCACCTGGTCGAGGTCCAGCCCGGGCGGGGAGGACTCCAGGAGCACCGAGACGGTCTCGCGCAGCAGCCGCAGGGCCCGCGGGAGGATCAGCGCGCCGATCAGCAGCCCCGCCACGACGTCGGCCCGCTGCCAGCCCGTGAACGTGATGACCAGGGCCGCGACGACGACCGCGAGCGAGCCCAGCGCGTCGTTCACGACCTCCAGGAACGCGGCGCGCAGGTTCAGGTTCGCCGTCCGACGCCCGGCCAGGACGGCCATCGCCGCGACGTTCCCGGCCAGGCCGACCAGACCGAAGACGACGAGCTCGGGGCCGGGCACCTCGGGCGGCGACACGAGCCGCAGCACGCCCTCCACGAGGACGTACACGCCCACGACCAGCAGCACGCCCGCCTGGGCGAGCGCGGCGATCACCTCCGCCCGCCGGTAGCCCCAGGTACGGCGGGCCGACGGCGGACGCTGCGCCAGGCGGGCCGCGAACAGGGCCATCGCGAGACCGGCGGCGTCGGTCAGCAGGTGCACCGTGTCCACGAGCAGCGCGAGGCTGCCCGTCAGCAGCGCGCCGACGACCTGCGCGACCAGGACCGCGGCCGTGATGCCGAACGCGGCGGTCAGCCGGCCGCGGCCGCCGTCGGGCAGGTGCTGGTGGTCGTGCGTGTCCACACGGTCCATCCTCCCAGCCGCCGGTGCCGTCCGCCCGGCCCGGCAGTGGCCCGGAAGCTCAGGATGCCTCGGCGAACTGCGTCCGGTAGAGGTCGGCGTACAGGCCGCCCGTGGCGAGGAGCTCGGCGTGCGTCCCGGACTGGACCACCCGACCGTCGTCGAGCACCACGATGCGGTCGGCGGCGCGCACCGTGGACAGCCGGTGCGCGATGACCAGCGACGTCCGCCCGGCCAGGGCCTGGTCGAGCGCGACCTGCACGGCCGCCTCGGACTCGGAGTCGAGGTGCGCCGTCGCCTCGTCGAGCACCACGATGTCCGGCGCCCGCAGCAGCAGCCGCGCGATCGCCAGGCGCTGCCGCTCGCCGCCCGACAGCCGGTACCCGCGGTCGCCCACGACGGTCTCCAGGCCCTCCGGCAGCCGGTCGACCAGGTCCCAGATGCGCGCCTGGCGCAGCACCCGCTCCAGGTCGGCGTCGGTGGCCTCCGCGCGGACGAACCGCAGGTTCGCCGCGACGGTGTCGTGGAACAGGTGCGCGTCCTGCGAGACGACGCCGACCGTGGCCCGCAGCGACGCGAACGTCACGTCCCGCAGGTCGTGGCCGGCGATGCGGACGGTCCCGGCGGTCGGGTCGTACATGCGGCTGACGAGCTGCGAGACCGTCGTCTTGCCCGCGCCCGACGGGCCCACCAGCGCGACCATCGAGCCGGCGGGGACCTCGAAGGAGACGTCGCGCAGCGTGTCCGTCGTCGGGTCCTTGCGGGGCCCGGCCACCGACTCCAGGGACGCCAGCGACACGTCCTCGGCCCGCGGGTAGCGGAACGTCACGCTCGTCAGCGACAGCGAGGCGCCCCGGGCGGCGACGGCGGCCCGCAGGTCGGCGGCGTCCTCCCGCTCGGCCACCGAGGGCTCCAGGTCCAGCACCTCCAGCACACGCTCGAACGAGACGAGCGCCGTCATCACGTCCACCTGGACGTTCGCCATCGCCGTGAGCGGCCCGTACAGCCGCGTCAGGTACGTGGCCAGCGCCACGACGGTACCCACGGTGAGCTCGCCCGCGATCGCCTGCAGGCCGCCGAACCCGTAGACGCCCGCCACCGCCAGGGACGCGATGGTGGACAGGCCCACCCGGAACCACGTGCCGAACAGCGCGGTCCGCACACCGAGGTCGCGGCGCTCGCGGGCGGGCCCGGCGAACCGCTCGGACTCGGCGTCCGGGTCGCCGAACACCTTGACGAGGTGGGCGCCGGCCACGTTGAACCGCTCGTTCATGACCTGGCCCAGGTCGGCGTCGACCTCCATGCCGCGGCGGGTCAGGCCGGCGAGCCGCCGGCCGAACCAGCGGGCCGGGAACACGAACAGCGGGACCAGCACGAGCGCGCCGAGGGTGAGTTCCCAGGACATGGTGAACATCGCCGCGAGCGTGAACGTGATGGTCAGCGTGTTGGACACGACGGTCTGCAGGGTCGAGGTGAAGGCGCGCTGCGCGCCCAGCACGTCGCCGTTGAGGCGCTGGACGAGCGCCCCGGTGCGGGCCCGGGAGAAGAACGCGAGCGGCATGCGCTGGACGTGGTCGAACACCGCGACCCGCAGGTCGAGGATGAGACCCTCGCCCACCTGGGACGAGACGAGCCGGTCCGCGACGGACAGCCCGGCGGCCAGGATCGCGAGCAGGCCGGCGGCAGCCGCCAGCAGCACGACCAGGCGGGTGTCGCCGTCGACGATCCCGCGGTCGATGATCCGCTGGAACAGCAGCGGCGTGGCCGCCCCGGCCGCGGCCTCCAGGGCCAGGATCAGCACGAACGCGATGAGCCGGCCCCGGTACGGCCGCGCGAACGAGACGATGCGGCGCAGGGTGGCCCAGCCGAGGCGCTGCCGGGTGACGGAACCGTCCTGCGTGAAGGAGCGCAGGGTGCGGCCCCCACCCATGCTCCCGCCGCCTCCGTGCATGCTCACCGTCGGATCGTCCTCACCGTCGAATCGTCCCACGGGGACGGGCCGGCGGCGGCCACGGAGCCTCGCGGACACCTCGCGCGGACACCTGATCCGGCCGTAGCGGGCACCCGGGGGTGATCCGGACCACACGGGTGTTACGCGTTCCTGGTCGGCCGTGATAGAAACCCTCGATCGGGCGTCTACGCAGGTCGCCCCATGAATCGATGGATGAGTCCATGAACAACGACGGGTGGAGTGCCATGCCTGACCTGGAGCCGCAAAGCAGCGGGGGCCGGATGGCGCTGGTGGAGCTGACCGGCGCCGAGGACATGACGGCGGCGCTGCGCGAGCTGCAGGACCAGTGGGGCCCCGTGGCCCCCGTGGACCTGGAGCCGGGTGTCCCCGGCTGGCTCGTGCTCGGGCACGCCGAGGTCATGGAGGTGATGCGGACGGAGAGCGTCTTCGCCAGGGACCCGCGGCACTGGACCGAGCGGCTGCCGATGGACTCGTCGCTGCACGCGATCCTCTCCCCGGCCGGGCGGCGCGCCCTGTACTACGCCGACGGCGCGGAGCACCGGCGCCTGCGGCTGCCGGTGGACGAGGCGTTCGCCGCTATCGACGAGGCGCAGACGGCGGCCATGGTGCGCGGCGTCTGCGGCCGGCTCATCGACTCGTTCGCGGAGCGGGGCGACGCGGACCTGATCGGCGAGTACGCGGCCGCGGTGTCGTTCCTGGCCGTCTCGGGCATGTTCGGCTTCAGCGAGCCGCAGGGGATCGCCCTGCTGCGCTGCGCCCACGGCGTGTTCGGGCACGGCGGCGACGCGGTGGCGGCGCTGACCACGATGGACCAGATCGTGCTGGACCACGTGCAGGCCACCCGGCAGAACCCGGGGCCCAACCTGACCGCCAAGTTCGTCGCGCACCCCAACTTCGAGGACGACACGGAGATCGTGCACTCGATGGTGGTGGCGATCTGCGCCGCCAACGAGATGCTCGTGACCTGGATCGCGGCCACGCTGCGCCGCATGCTCACCGACCCGCGGTACACGGGTCGCGTCACGGGCGTGCGCCGCGGGCTGGACGACGCGATGGACGAGACGCTGTGGGGCGAGCCGCCCGTCGCCAACCTGCCGGCCCGGTACGCCGTCACGGACTGCACGCTGGGCCGGGCGCAGATCCGGGCCGGCGACGCGATCGTGATGGGCCTGGCCGCGGCGAACAACGACCCGCGCGTACGCACCGAGGACGACCTGTTCGAGGCCGGCAACCGGTCGCACCTGTCGTTCGGCGTCGGGCCGCACGCGTGCCCCGCCCGCCGGCCGGGGCGGCTCGTGGTGAAGATCGCCGTGGAGAGCCTGATGGAGCGCCTGGACCTGCGGCTGACCGACCCGCAGGTCACGTGGGCGCCGTCGCCGTGGTCGCGCTACCCGGCCGTGCTGCCGGTGGCGTTCACGCCCGAGCGCAAGGTCGCGCGGACGCCGGCCCGGGTCTGAGCCCGGCGGCGCGCTCCGGCGGCTGCCCCCCACTCCGGCCACCTCCCGTCGACCGGCACGTCGCGCATCAGCGCGCCGATGTCGGTCGACGGGCGCTACGGCCGGCCGCCAGCCGGGTCACGTCGAGCACCGCCTGGACGAACGCGTCCGGTGCCTCCTGGGGGAGGTTGTGCCCGGCGTCCGGTACCCGACGGTGCAGGCGGGGGCCCGTGAAGCGGCTGGTGTCGGGGACCTCGTCGATCACGGGGAAGTTGCCGTCGGCGAGGCCGGCCAGGGTCACCGTCGGGACCCCGACCGGGGGCAACGGTGCGAGGGCGTGCTCGAAGGCGTCGTACTCCGGTGCGCCGGGTGCCGCGCCCAGCCTGTGCCGGTAGGAGTGCAGCACGACGTCGACGTAGTCGGGGTTGTCGAACGCGGCCGCCGCTCGGTCGAGCGTCGCCTGGTCGAAGTCCCACGCCGGCGAGTTACGGCGCCAGATCACCTCGGCGATCTCACGGCGGTTGGCCGTCAGGCCGGCCCGTCCGCGCTCGGTGAGGAAGTAGTAGAAGTACCAGAAGCCGGCCTCGAGGTCAGGACGGATGGGTCGCGCCGACGCGGCGACGTCCTGGATCAGGTAGCCGTTGACGCTGACGAGTCCCGTGACCCGCTCGGGCCGCAGGGCCGCCACCACGCACGCGGCGCGGCCGCCCCAGTCGTAGCCGGCGAGCACGGCCTCGGGGATCTCGAGGGCGTCGAGCAGGCCGAGGACGTCCGCGCCGAGCGCCGCCTGCTGGCCGGAGCGCGGCGTCCGGTCGTCGCGGAACCGGGTCGGACCGTGGCCGCGGAGGTAGGGCACGACGACCCGGTAGCCGAGCGCCGCCAGCCGGGGTGCGACGTCCACGTAGCTGTGGACGTCATAGGGATATCCGTGGAGCAGAACCACTGCCGGGCCGCCGACCGGCCCGTCCTCGACGTACGCGATGTCGAGGACGTCGGTGAGGGCATGCTGGATGGGGGTCATCGAGGTTCCTCTCGTCTCGCGCGCCGCGGCACGGCACGCTCACAACCGACCGACCGGGCAGGGGTCAGGTTCTGTGACACGACAGCCCGGTGACCCGGCCCGGGTCTGCGGACCCGGGACGCCCGGCCCTACCGGCCCAGCGAGTCGACGAACGCCCTGCTCACCTCGGAGATCCGGGACCGGGCCTCGTCGTGGGTGATCGTCGCGGTGCCGTCGCCGGGCTGCGGCCCGTAGTCGCCGAAGAAGGCGTGGACCGCGCCGCCCACCACGGTGTACGTGGTGGACGGCGGCAGGTTCGCCCGCGAGGCCTCGATCGTGGCGGGCGTGGCGAGGCCGTCCCGCGAGGCGGAGACGGACTCGACCGCCGGCGTCAGCGAGCTCAGGTCCTCGGCCGGGTAGGACGCATACAGGAGCAGGCCGACGGCGGGCGCGCCGGCGTCGTCCGCCGCGCCGGCGGCGTCCGTGGACGCGACGACGCCGCCCAGCGAGTGCCCGCCCACGACCCAGCGCTCGGCTGCGGGCACCTCGGCGCGGGCGGCGTCGAACGCCCCGCCGGCGAGGAACGCGACGGCGAGCGGCTGCTTGGCGATCACCACCGTGTGCCCCGCCTCGGCCAGCGGGCGCAGGACCGCGGCGTACGCCCGTGCCTCGACCTTGGCCCCGGGGCGGAAGAAGACGGCGGTCCCGGCTGCGTCCCCGTCGGAGGCCGTGTCCTCCGCAGCTTCCCCGTCCGAATCCCCGGCGGGCGCGAGCACGACGCGCGTCGCGGACTCGGTGACGGTCACGGACTCGTCCGAGTACATCGCGGTCAGCGCCGGCTCCACGGCCGTGAACGGGCGCAGCCAGGCCATGGCGGCGATCCAGACGAGCCCCGCGACGACCAGTGCCACGTCGAGGACCCGGCGTCCGGCCGGCCGGGTCGGACGCGGCCGGCGGCCCGGCCACAGCGCCCACCCGCAGCCCAGGACGGTCAGGCCCAGCAGCACCGCGTAGGCGGGATGCCCGTGCACCACCGCGCCCCACGCGGTCAGGCAGGCCCACAGCACGACGAGCAGCCCGGCGGCCGCGACCGCCCGGACGGTCCAGGTGAGCCATGCCGGCCGGCCCCTGTCGACGATCATCGTGCCCCTTCTGCCTGGCGTACTGTGGTCCCGTGCCCGTCCGGGTCGCGGGACGTGCGGTCACACCGTACGCGCGGACCGGGACCGCGGCAGAAATCCAACGATCCCGGCACTGAGGACCACATGTTCCGCATCGGACTGACCGGAGGGATCGCGGCCGGCAAGTCGGTCGCGGCCGTGCGCCTGGCCGAGCTCGGCGCCGTCGTCGTCGACCACGACCTGCTGGCCCGGGAGGCCGTCGCGCCCGGCTCGGTCGGCCTGGCCGAGATCGTCGAGGCGTTCGGCCCGGGGGTCCTGACGCCGGACGGCGGCCTCGACCGGCCGGCCCTCGGGGCCCTCGTGTTCGCCGACGCCGCCGCGCGCAGCCGCCTGAACGAGATCGTCCACCCCGAGGTGCGCCGGCTCTCGGCGGAGCGCGAGGCCATGGCGGGCGCCGCCGACCCCGCCGCCGTCGTGGTGCACGACATCCCCCTGCTGGTCGAGACCGGGCAGGCAGAGCACTTCCACCTCGTCGTCGTGGTGCACACCCCCGCGGAGCTGCGCGTGCGCCGCCTCGTGGAGGGCCGGGGCCTGACCGAGGACGCCGCCCGCGCCCGCATCGCGGCACAGGCGGGCGACGACGAGCGGCTCGCCGCCGCGGACGTCACCCTCGACGGCTCGGGCAGCGAGGACGACCTGCGCTCCCAGGTCGATACGCTGTGGCAGCGCGTGGCCGGCGAGGTCGCGCAGGAGGCGGAGGCGGACACCGTGTGAACCGGGCCGCCCCGGGGAGGAGCAGCCACGATGAAGGTTCTGGTCACGGGGTTCGAGCCGTTCGGCGGTGACGCGGTCAACGCCTCCGCCGAGGCGGTCGCGGCGCTCGCGGAGCGCTGGGCGGGACCCGAGGAGCTGGTCACCGCCGTCCTTCCGGTCGAGTTCGACCAGGTCCGCGGCGCGGACGGCCCGCTGCTGAGCCTGCTGGACGAGCACGTGCCCGACGTCGTCGTGGCCGTGGGCCTGGCCGCCGGCGTCACCCAGGTGCGGGTCGAGCGGGTGGCGATCAACCTGATGGACGCGCGCATCCCCGACAACGGCGGCGCCCAGCCCGTCGACGCCCCGGTGGTCGAGGGCGGCCCCGCCGCCCGGTTCGCCACGCTCCCCGTCAAGGCGGCGGCCGACGCCGTCCGGGCGGCGGGCATCCCCGCCGGCGTCACGTACAGCGCCGGCACGTACGTCTGCAACGCCACCTTCTACGCCCTCCAGCACGCGCTGGCCGGGCGGCCCGGCGTGCTCTCGGGCTTCGTCCACGTGCCGCGCACCACGGAGGAGGTCGGCGCGGAGGCGTCGGCGTCCGCCCTCGTGGACGGCGGCGAGGCGCACCTCCCGGTCGGCGAGCTCGCCCGGGCCCTGGAGATCGTGGTGCGCACGGCGCTCGCGGCGGCCCGCGGCGAGGTCACGGAGCCGGCCGTGGCGGCGGGGACGCTGCACTGAGCGGGCACTGAGCGGGCACTGACGGGGCCCGGACGGGCCCCGCGCACCGGAGTGTCAGTGGTCCGCCGTACGGTAGTGGCATGCGACCCGTGACCGATCTGCAGCGCACGGTGGCCCCGTTCGAGGTCATCTCCGAGTACCAGCCCGCCGGCGACCAGCCGACGGCCATCGCCGAGCTGACCGAACGTGTCCAGGCGGGCGAGAAGGACGTGGTGCTGCTCGGCGCCACGGGTACGGGCAAGTCCGCGACCACGGCCTGGCTCGTCGAGAAGCTCCAGCGGCCCACCCTGGTCATGGCGCCCAACAAGACGCTCGCCGCGCAGCTCGCCACGGAGTTCCGCGAGCTGCTGCCCAACAACGCGGTCGAGTACTTCGTCTCGTACTACGACTACTACCAGCCCGAGGCGTACATCGCGCAGACGGACACCTACATCGAGAAGGACTCGTCGATCAACGACGAGGTGGAGCGCCTGCGGCACTCGGCCACCTCGTCGCTGCTGACCCGACGGGACGTCGTCGTGGTGGCCTCGGTGTCCTGCATCTACGGCCTGGGCACCCCGCAGGAGTACGTGGACCGCATGGTCCGGCTCGACGTCGGGGACGTCGTGGACCGCGACGACCTGCTGCGCCAGTTCGTCACCATGCAGTACACGCGCAACGACATGTCGTTCACGCGCGGCACGTTCCGGGTGCGCGGCGACACCGTGGAGATCATCCCGGTGTACGAGGAGCTCGCGATCCGGATCGAGATGTTCGGCGACGAGATCGAGTCGATCCAGACGCTGCACCCGCTCACGGGCGACGTGGTGCGCAACGAGGAGTCGATCTACGTGTTCCCGGCCACGCACTACGTCGCGGGCCCGGAGCGCATGGAGCGCGCCATCGGCGGCATCGAGAAGGAGCTCGAGGAGCGGCTCGCCGAGCTGGAGAAGCAGGGCAAGCTGCTGGAGGCGCAGCGGCTGCGCATGCGCACCACCTACGACATCGAGATGATGCGCTCGATCGGCACCTGCGCCGGCATCGAGAACTACTCGATGCACATCGACGGCCGCGAGCCGGGCACCGCACCCAACACGCTGCTCGACTACTTCCCCGAGGACTTCCTGCTCGTCATCGACGAGTCGCACCAGACGGTGCCGCAGATCGGGGCGATGTTCGAGGGCGACGCGTCCCGCAAGCGCGCGCTCGTCGACCACGGCTTCCGCCTGCCGAGCGCGATGGACAACCGCCCCCTGAAGTGGGAGGAGTTCACCGAGCGCATCGGGCAGACCGTGTACCTCTCGGCCACGCCCGGCGACTACGAGCGCTCGCTGTCCGACGGTGTCGTCGAGCAGGTCATCCGCCCCACCGGGCTGATCGACCCCGAGGTGGTCGTCAAGCCGACGACCGGCCAGATCGACGACCTGCTGGGCGAGATCCGCGACCGGGTGGACCGCAACGAGCGCGTCCTGGTGACCACGCTGACGAAGAAGATGGCCGAGGACCTCACGGACTACTTCCTGGAGCGCAACGTCCGGGTGCGCTACCTGCACTCCGACGTGGACACGCTGCGCCGCGTCGAGCTGCTGCGCGAGCTGCGGCTCGGCGAGTACGACGTGCTCGTGGGCATCAACCTGCTGCGCGAGGGCCTCGACCTGCCCGAGGTGTCGCTGGTCGCGATCCTCGACGCCGACAAGGAGGGCTTCCTGCGGTCCGGGCGGTCGCTGATCCAGACGATCGGCCGCGCGGCACGTAACGTGTCGGGTCAGGTGCACATGTACGCGGACAAGATCACGCCGGCCATGCAGATGGCCCTCGACGAGACGAACCGGCGCCGCGAGAAGCAGATCGCCTACAACACCGAGCGCGGCCTGGACCCGCAGCCGCTGCGCAAGAAGATCGCCGACGTCACGGACATGCTCGCGCGCGAGGACCTCGACACCGCCGAGCTGCTGGCCGGCGGGTACCGCAACAGCCGCAAGTCGAAGGGCGAGGGCCGGGCCCCCGTGCCGGGCACGCCCAAGGAGGCCGCGACGTCGGGCAACCGGCTGGCGGGTGCCGCCGCGAGCGAGCTGGCCGAACTCATCCAGGAGCTCGCCGACCAGATGCACGCCGCGGCCGCGGAGCTGCAGTTCGAGGTCGCCGCGCGCCTGCGCGACGAGATCTCGGGGCTCAAGAAGGAGCTGCGGCAGATGCAGGCGGCGACGGCCTGAGGCCGTCGCGGGCCGCGAGCGGGACAGGCAGGCGGCACGGCAAGGACGGCAAGGCGGACGGCACAGCAAGGACGACACGGACCCACGACTCGGACCCACGACTCGGACGGAGTGCAGCGCCATGGCCCTGACGTTCCAGGTGACCTTCGACGCGGCCGACCCCCGCGCGCTCGGCGACTTCTGGTGCGAGGTACTCGGCTACGTGCGCGACGCGCCTCCCGCGGGCTTCGGCTCGTGGGAGGAGGCCCTGACCGCCTGGGGCCTGCCCGAGGAGCGGTGGAACGACAAGAACGCCGTCAGCGATCCGGACGGCGTGGGCCCGCGCATCTTCATCCAGAAGGTGCCCGAGCCCAGGACGGCCAAGAACCGTGTGCACCTCGACGTCGACGTGGCCGCCGGCCTGACCGGCGACGAACGGGTCGCGAAGATCCGCGCCGAGGCGGAGCGGGTCACGGCGCTCGGGGCCGGCGTCGTCAACGAGGCCACCGAGCTCGGTGAGTTCTGGATCGTGCTGCGCGACCCCGAGGGCAACGAGTTCTGCCTGCAGTGAGGCGCCGAGTTCATCCTTGACCCGCTCCCGGGGCCCGGTGGACCCTGATCGCGCAGGGTGGCAGCGCACGTCGGGAGAAGTGGCGGGGCCGGATGCGGGCACTCACGCAGGACAAGTACGGCTGGGACGCTCTCGCGGTGCGCGACGTCCCCGACCCGGTGCCCGGCGAGGGCCAGGTGCTGGTCCAGGTGCACGCGGCCGGCGTCAACCCCTACGACTGGCACTACGCCGCCGGGCAGCCGCTGATCGCCCGTCCGACGCTCGGCGGTCTGGGCGGGCCGCGGCCCGCGGTGCGGGGCGCGGACCTCTCGGGCGTCGTGGTGGAGGCCGGACCTGGCGTCACGGCTTTCGCGCCGGGCGACGAGGTGTTCGGCTTCGGGACGGGCGGCACGTTCGCGGAGCTGGCGCTCGCGGACGTCGACAGCATCTCCCGCCGGCCGGTCGACCTCGCCCACGTCGAGGCGGCGGCGATGCCCATGGCCGCCGTCACGGCCCTGCAGTTCCTGCGCGCCGCCGAGCTCACGGCCGGGCAGCGCATCGCGATCACGGGCGCGGGCGGTGGGATCGGGCACTTCGCGGTGCAGATCGCGGCTGCCTGGGGCGCCCACGTGACCGGGGTGTGCGGCCCGCGCAACGCCGCGATGGTGCGCGAGCTGGGTGCGTCCGAGGTCGTCGACTACACGCAGGACGACGTCACGGCGGGCGAGCCCCGCTTCGACGTCGTCTTCACCAACGCCGGCCGGTACCCGCTGCGGGCGCTCGGCCGCGTGCTCGTGCCGGGCGGGCTGCTGCTCGCCAACGACGGGAGCCGGGAGGGTCTGCTCGGCCCGATGCCCGGGCTGGTGGTGGCGCCGCTGCTGTCGCGGCTGCGTCCGTACCGGATCGTGAACGTCACGGCGACCACGAGCGGCGAGGACCTGGCCGTGCTGGACGGGATGGTCGCCGACGGCGTGCTGCTGCCCATCGTGAGCGCCACCTACCCGCTCGAGCGCGCGGTGGACGCGATCCGGCAGGTGGCCGGGCACGGCCACGCGCGCGGCAAGCTCGTGGTCACGCTCGTCTGAACGTGCCGCAGATCACGTCCGGGAACAAACCTGACGTCCCGTATGCTTTCCCTCCGTTGGAGGGGAGTACCTCAGAACGGCCCGGTCGTCATCACAGCTGCCGATGACGCCAGCTCGGCCTGGCCGGCTCGTGGTGCACCGGTGTGTGGTCTCGGCCAGGCTGGTGCACGGGCGGGCGAGGAAGACCTCCGGTGCCCTGCTGTGCTCACCGGAGGCTCGATGCGATCGCGCGTTCCTCCCTGTTCCGGAAGGAAACAATGGTCCACGAACTGCCCGTGACCTTCGAACTGATCTCGCTCGGCGCGATGGTCCTGCTGCTGGTCGCCGACCTCCTCATCGTCGGACGGCGACCGCACGTGCCGACCATGAAGGAGAGCGCCGTCTGGGTGAGCTTCTACGTGGGCCTCGCCCTGGTCTACGGCGTCATCGTCTGGGCCGTCGGCGGCGTGACCCCGGCGGCGGAGTTCTACGCAGGCTGGCTCATGGAGTACTCCCTGAGCGTCGACAACCTCTTCGTGTTCGTCATCATCATGGCCCGGTTCGCGGTGCCGCGTGACCAGCAGCAGAAGGTGCTCATGGTGGGCATCATCATGGCGCTGATCTTCCGTGCCGCGTTCATCCTCGCCGGTGCCGCCCTGATCGAGCAGTTCACCTGGCTGTTCTACCTCTTCGGCGCGTTCCTCATCTACACGGCGATCCAGCAGGCGATCCCGGAGAAGGAGGACGAGCACGACGACTACAAGGAGAACGCGCTCATCCGGGTGATGCGCAGGGTCCTGCCGCTGCACCACCAGTACAACGAGGGCAGGCTGACCACCACGGTCGACGGCCGTCGTCTGTTCACGCCGCTGATCATCGTCTTCCTGGCGATCGGCTCGACGGACGTGCTGTTCGCGGTCGACTCGATCCCGGCGATCTTCGGGATCACCAAGGACCCGTTCATCGTGTTCGCCACCAACCTGTTCGCGCTGATGGGCCTGCGCCAGCTCTACTTCCTGCTGGGCGGCCTGCTCGACCGGCTGGTGTACCTGCCCTACGCGCTCTCGGCCGTCCTCGGCTTCATCGGCGTCAAGCTGATCCTCGAGGCGTTGCACACCAACTCGCTGTCCTGGATCAACGGCGGCGAGGGTTTCCACTGGGCGCCCGAGATCCCGATCTGGCTCTCGCTCACGGTGATCGTGGTCTCCCTCGCGGTCGGCACGGTCGCGAGCCTGATCAAGTCCGCGCACGACGCGCGGATCGAGGCGGCCCAGCCGGCGCCCGAGCCGGAGGACGCTACGAAGTGACCGCCTGAGCGACTCCGGGCAGCAGCACGGCAGGCCGGCGGCCGCGTCCCCGAGGGGGCGCGGCCGCCGGCCGTTCGCTCTCGGTGCTGGTCAGACCACCGTGTAGTCGACCTCGATCGAGAAGATCTCCCGGTCCCCGGACCGGATGGTCCCGGTGAACGCCCGGCCGTGGACGGCGGGCTCGGCCGGGGCCGAGGGCTCGACGTCCACCGTGCAGAGCTCGCCGGCCGCGGCCAGGTTGTCCGCCCGCAGCCGGAAGAGCCCCGGCAGCCAGCGGGAGTCGGGGCCGGCGGCCGCCTCCAGCACGTGGTCGAAGAGCGCGAACGCGGCGTAGCCGGCCACGGACACGGGCAGCGCCGGATAGCTGTCGAAGTGTCCCCGGCACATCGACGCCTCGACCGCCAGCTTGGCCGTTGCGCTCCGGGCGTCGGTGGCGACGTCGACGAGCGGGGCGGGCAGGCCGTAGGGGTTGGCCGGCTCCGCCGCGTCGGGTGCCCGGGGCGGGCCCATCATGCGGCGGAAGACGGGCACGGACATGACGAGGTACTCGACGTCCATCTGTGCCACGAGGTTGCCGTGGGCGTCGCGCAGCTCGGTCCGGGCCTCGGCACGGTGCCGGCCCGTCATCTGCGCGCTCGCCGTCCCGGTGAGCGCGGTCAGGGGTCCGGTGGCCGGAAACATCCGGCCGACGCCGCGGTGCGCGAGGTAGTAGTGCCGCCTGGAGCTCGGGTTGGTCGTGGCCGCCGCGCACAGGCCGAGGATGGCGAGGTGCCGGCCGGCCTCCGCGATGTTGACCGGCGTGGCCTGCCGTCCCGTCGGCGACTGGACCGGGACCCGTGCGCTGGTGAGCCCGGGTTCCGGGCTGGTCAGCTCGCTGAGTGCGTAGTAGGGCGGCGTCACGCAGATGCGCGGGCCGATCTGGTCGTATCCCACCGATGTACCGTCGACAGAGGTCATGCAGTGCCTCCCCGAACCTAGTCAGCAGTGTTCGAACAGGCATCATGTGCACCATGGAGCGCGCCACGCCATGCTCGAAACGTGACTATTAAGTAAAAACCTCTGTATGGATGGGTATAGGGTGAATTGGCGGGTGCTACTCGGCGAGGCCACCGATCACCACGTCCCACTGCCGCACGCCCCGCTCGGCGACCAGCCCGCGGAGCGCGAACGGGTCCTCGTCCAGGATCGCCAGCGCCGCGTCGGCCGACTCCGCCTCGAGGATCAGCAGGGCGCCGACCCCGCCGTCGACCGGGCCCGAGGCGCGCACCACGCCGTCCGTGTTGAGGGCGCGCAGGAAGGCGCGGTGGCTGGGGCGGACCTCGTCGCGGGTCGCGACGTCGTCGGAGTAGGTGTAACTGACGGCGAAGATGCTCATGGGCGCAGCCTGCCATCCGCGCGGGGCAGCCGGTTAATTCTTGATGAAGACGCTCGTCACGGGCCGCCGTCGGCCGCCACACTCGGAGCATGGACGCACGTGAGAACCACTTCGACCTCGTCGTGATCGGCTCCGGCCCCGGCGGTCAGAAGGCCGCGATCGGCGCCGCCAAGCTCGGCAGGCGCGTGGCGGTGGTGGAACGGCGCGACCAGGTCGGCGGGGTGAGCCTGCACACCGGCACCATCCCGTCCAAGACCCTGCGCGAGGCGGTGCTGTACCTGACCGGCCTGCAGATGCGCGACGTCTACGGCTCCAGCTACCGGCTCAAGGAGCACATCACCGTCCCCGACCTGCTCGCCCGGCTGCAGCACGTCATCGGGCGGGAGATCGAGGTGGTGCGCAACCAGCTCGCCCGCAACCACGTCGAGACCGTCGTGGGCAGCGCCCGGTTCACCGGCCCGCACGACATCGAGGTGACCGACGCCGAGGGCGACGTCGTGCGCCGGCTGACCGCCGACAAGGTGGTCATCGCGGTCGGCACCGCGCCCGCCCGGCCCGCCAACATCGCGTTCGACGGCGTCCGCGTGGTCGACTCCGACGGCATCCTCGACGTCAGCCAGGTGCCCCGGACCATGGTCGTGGTCGGCGCCGGCGTGATCGGCATCGAGTACGCCTCCCTCTTCGCCGCGCTCGGCACGCGGGTCACCGTCGTCGAGGCGCGCGACCGGATCCTCGACTTCTGCGACTCCGAGGTGGTCGAGGCCCTCAAGTTCCAGCTCCGCGACCTGTCGGTGACGTTCCGGCTGGGGGAGACCGTCGCGTCGGTCACCGCCGGCGCGGAGGGCACCGTCACCGCCCTGGCCTCCGGCAAGCGGATCCCCGCCGACTGCGTCCTGTACTCCGCCGGCCGCCAGGGGTCCACCGACGGCCTCGACCTCGCGGCGGCCGGCCTGGAGGCGGACAAGCGCGGCCGCCTCCAGGTCGACAAGCAGTTCCGCACCGACGTCGAGCACATCTACGCCGTCGGCGACGTCATCGGCTTCCCGGCGCTCGCGGCGACCTCGCAGGAGCAGGGGCGCCTGGCGGCGTACCACGCGTTCGGCGAGCCCGTCTCGTCCGTGCTGGAGCTGCAGCCCATCGGGATCTACACGATCCCGGAGATCTCCTACTGCGGGGACACCGAGGACCAGCTCACCACCGCGGGCGTGCCCTACGAGGTGGGCGTCGCGCGCTACCGCGAGCTCGCGCGCGGGCAGATCGTGGGCGACTCCTACGGGATGCTCAAGCTGCTGGTCTCCACCGAGGACCGCAAGGTGCTGGGGGTGCACGTGTTCGGGACGGGCGCCACGGAGATCATCCACATCGGGCAGGCGATCATGACCACGGGCGGCACCGTGGACCACCTGGTCGACACCGTCTTCAACTACCCGACGCTCGCGGAGGCCTACAAGGTCGCGGCGCTGGACGCGACGAACAAGATGCGCGACGTGGAGCGGTTCGGGCTCTGATCCCGGGACCTGGCGCCCCGCGACCCGGCGCCCCGGGACCCGGCCGGGCGGACGGCGAGGGCGCCCGCCCACCGTGTGGTGGACGGGCGCCCTCGGCGTGCTGAGCGGGCGGTGCGGCAGGTCTACTTGTCGCCGGCGATCGCGGGCACCTCGGCGTCCGCGAGGGTCACGAGCGCCTGGGCGTGCACGGCGTGCTGCCAGTTGCCCAGGTCCGCGACCGTCTTGATCTTGAGCTCGGCGAGCATCTCGTCGTGCTTCGGCGTGAGGCCGAGCAGCGCCGACGGCGGCGCCGCGAGGATCGCGGCGATGCTCTGGTCCTTGTAGGCCTTGTCGACGAGCTTGTTCAGGTTCAGGCTCACGTGCCTGCCTTTCGTCCGTGCGGTCGTGGATCGGCCGGATTCTCACCCGGCCGAGGGAAGGATGTCGCGATCGGGGGCGGTATGCAACTTTTGCCCGCATTGTCTGAGTGGCGCCGATCTGTCGGAACCCGCTTTGTTACCGAGGTGAATGAGTCGTCAGCTACCTCTTGAGTGTTGGACGTTCGTCCGGTTGACTTGGGCCTCGTGGTGGTCTCGGACGTGTCGACCAGGCTGGCTGCCGCGGTCCGGGCCGCCCGTACGGCGGTGGGCCGCGGCCCGCTCCCCGCTGCGATCTCGGACGTCCCGCACGACGACGTCCGGTGGCCGGCGGTCCTGCTCGACCCGGCCCGTGCCGTGGTCCCGTTCCTGGGCCGTGAGCGGGAGCTCGGCGAGCTCCGCTCCTGGGCGGAGACGGACGTGCCGATCAGCCTGCGCCTGGTCGTCGCCCCCGCCGGCTTCGGCAAGACCCGGCTCGCGAGCGAGCTCGGCGGCCGGCTGGGCGGGTCCGGCTGGACCGTCGTCCTGGTGCCGCGCGGCAAGGAGGCCGCCACGGTCCGCGCCCGCCCCGTCGGCGACGTGCTGTTCGTCGTCGACGACGCGGCGGCGCGGCGCGGCCTCGGCGCGATGCTCGACGCCCTGGCCCGCCCCGCCCGCGGCCGCACCCGGGTGCTCATGCTCGCCCGGGTCGCGGGGGAGTGGCTGCGCCGGCTGCGCTGGGGCTCGACGCTGTGGACGCAGCTCGGGCCGGGGGACGCCACGCAGACGGCGCTGGACGTCTCGCTCGCCCCCGACCTGACGGACGTCGCGGTGCTGGAGGCCGCGGTCGCCGCGTTCGCCGAGCACCTCGGCGTCACGGCGCCCGAGCTCGGGGACCTGTCGACCGACGAGCCCGACCATGGCACCCGCGTGGTCGACCTGCACGCGGCCGCGGCGCTCGCCGCCCTCACCGTGGCCGGCGCGCCGGTCCCGGCGGACGAGCCGAACCCGTTGCGCGGGCTCCTGGACGTGGCCGCGGTCTCGTGGGCCGCGTCGGCGCGGGAGGCCGGGCTGGAGCTGAGCCTCGACGAGGTCCAGGACGTCGTCGCGGCGGCCTGCCTGCTCGGGGCGGACGACACGGCGGGCGCGCGCGACGTGCTGCGCCGCGTGGTGCCGGGCCTGCCGGCGCGCGCGGGCGCGCGCTGGCTGCTCGGGCTGCCGGCCGCCACCGCGGAGCTCGGGCCGAGTCCCGCCGGGCCCGACCGCCTCGGCGACCTGCTGGTCGTGGACCGGCTCGGCCGGTCGGTCTCGCTGGTCGGGTCGTGCACCTGGGGGCTGTCCCGCAAGGCGGCGCTGCGGGTGGTGCGGGTCGCCCGGCGGCTGGAGGTCGAGCTGTCCGAGGCGCCGGAGGCGACCGCGCTGGCGGGCGAGCTCCTGCGCCGGGCCGCCGACTCCTACGGCGACGACCCGCGCGCGCTGCGGACCGCGTTCCTGCTCAAGCAGCGGTCGGTCGTCGACGCCTCGGTCGACGACGTGTACCGGGGCGAGCGGGCCGTCGCGGTGGCGAAGGACGCCGTGGGCCGGGCGGAGGCGCTGGTCGACCTCGGGACGGCGCTGCGGGACGTGGCGCGGGTGACGGAGTCGCTGGAGGTGCTGGACTCGGCGGTCGAGGCCTGGCGCAAGATCGCCGCCGGAGACCCGGACCGCTACCGCACCGCGCTGGTCTCGGCGATCAACGCCCTGGGCAGCGCGCGCTGGCGGGCCGGGCACAGCCGGGAGTCGCTGGCCGCCCACCAGGAGGCGGTCGAGCTGTGCCGGGCGGCCCCGGAGCGCGACCGGGCCTGGGCCGAGGCCGAGCTGGCACGCGTCCTGATCAGCCTGAACGTGGTGCTCAACGACGCCGGCGCGCCCCAGGAGGAGGACGCGACCTTCGCCGAGCAGCTCCCGATCCTGCGGAACCTGGTGGCGCGCGACCCGCGGCAGTGGTCGGTGTTCCTGACCACGGCGCTGTCCAACCGGTCGGTGGTGCTCACCGAGAGCCGCCCGGAGGAGGCCGTGCCGTTCGCGCGGGAGGCGGTGGCGCTCAGCCGCGAGATGGTGCGGCAGGCACCGAAGCGGCACCGCAACGAGCTCGGGTTCGCGCTGACGAACCTGGCCAACGCGTACGCCGCGCTGGGCCGGGACCGCGAGGCGGTCGAACCGCTCGGCGAGGCGGTCGCCGTGCGGCGCGAGCTGGTCCGCGAGAACCCGGCCACGCACACCTGGACGCTCGCCTACAGCCTCGCGTCGCTCGGCGCGGTGCGCTCGCGGCTCGGCGACCTCGACGAGGCGATCTCGCTGGAGCGGGAGGCGGTGCTGCTGCGCCGCCGGCTCGCCCGGGAGCACCCGGCGCGGTACCGGCGCATGCTGGCGGCGTCCCTGTCCAACCTCGCGGTCACGCACTCCCGGGCGGGCGAGCCGGAGGAGGCCCTGCCGCTCGAGCGGGAGGCGGTCGCGATCCGGCGTGCCCTGGCCAAGGACGGCCAGCCCGGCGAGGACCACCTGGCGCACTCGCTCTCCAACCTGGGCGTGCTCTACGCCGAGCTCGGCCGGCCCGCCGACGCCGTGGCGCCCACCCAGGAGGCGGTGGGGCTGCTGCGGCAGCTCGCCGTGGAGGATCCCGGCCGGTTCGAGCCGCCGCTGGCCGACGCCCTGCTCAACCTCGGCGCCGCGCTCCTCGACGCGGGCCGCGCCGAGGAGGGCGTGGAGCCGACGACGGAGGCCGTGCGCCTGCGCCGGGAGCTCGCCGGGCGCAGCCCCGACGTGCACCTGCCGGGCCTGGCGTCCGCGCTGACCAACCTCGTCGCGGTGCACGTCGACCTCGGGAAGCCCGACACGGCGGCCGAGTACGCGCAGGAGGTCGTCACCGTGCGCCGCCGGCTCGTCGACGGCTCCTACGCCCACGAGCAGGACCTCCTGCGGGCGCTGGACCTGCAGGCCCGCGTGCGCCGGTCCGGCGCCGTCGACGGGCGCGCGATCCGCTGAACCCCGCGGGTGTGACGAGTCTCCCAGGTTGATTCGTAGAACACCCGTGCGAATGTCGGTGGTCCGCCCTAGGATGCCTCTGTGAGCAATCGTCTCGTCGTCTCCGGTGCCCGTGAGCACAACCTCAAGAACGTCGATCTGGACCTTCCCAGGGATCAGCTGATCGTGTTCACGGGGCTCTCCGGCTCGGGCAAGTCGTCGCTCGCGTTCGACACGATCTTCGCCGAGGGTCAGCGCCGGTACGTCGAGTCCCTGTCCGCCTACGCGCGGCAGTTCCTGGGTCAGATGGACAAGCCCGACGTCGACTTCATCGAGGGTCTGTCGCCCGCGGTGTCGATCGACCAGAAGTCCACCAACCGCAACCCGCGGTCCACCGTCGGCACCATCACCGAGGTCTACGACTACCTGCGCCTGCTCTACGCGCGGGCGGGCACGCAGTTCTGCCCGGTGTGCGGCGAGAAGGTGCAGTCGCAGACGCCGCAGCAGATCGTGGACCAGATCCTGGAGCTGCCGGAGAACACCCGGTACCAGGTGCTGGCGCCCGTCGTGCGCGGCCGCAAGGGCGAGTACGCGGACCTGTTCAAGGAGCTGCAGGCCAAGGGCTTCTCCCGCGCCCGGGTCGACGGCGAGGTGGTCCAGCTCACCGACCCGCCCACGCTCGAGAAGAAGCTGAAGCACGACATCGAGGTGGTCGTGGACCGGCTCGTGGCGCGCGAGGGCGTGCAGCGCCGGCTCACCGACTCGGTGGAGACCGCGCTCGCCCTGGCGAACGGCCTGGTGATGATCGAGCTGGTCGACGCCGACATCGACGACCTGGGCCGGACCCGCAAGTTCTCCGAGAAGCGGGCGTGCCCCAACGAGCACCCCCTGGCGCTCGACGAGATCGAGCCGCGGACCTTCTCCTTCAACGCGCCCTATGGCGCGTGCCCCGAGTGCACCGGCATCGGCTTCCGCCTGGAGGTCGACCCGGACCTCATCGTGCCGGACGACGAGCAGACGCTGCGCGGCGGCGCCGTCGCCCCCTGGGCACAGACGTCGTCGGAGTACTTCGAGCGGGTGCTCTCCGCGCTGGCCGAGGAGATGAAGTTCTCCATGGACGTGCCGTGGCGCGCGCTGCCGGCCCGGGCGCGGGAGGCGATCCTGCACGGCCGCGACCACAAGGTGCACGTCAAGTACAAGAACCGGTGGGGCCGCGAGCGGCAGTACTCGACCGGCTTCGAGGGCGCGGTGACGTTCCTGGAGCGGCGCCACCGCGAGACCGACTCGGACTGGTCGAAGGAGAAGTACGAGGCCTACATGCGTGAGGTCCCGTGCCCGACCTGCGGTGGCGCGCGGCTCAAGCCGGAGGTGCTCGCGGTCAAGGTGGACGGCCTGTCCATCGCCGACGTCTGCCGCCTGCCCGTGGGAGAGGCCGCCGAGTTCCTCAAGGGCATCGAGCTCGGTGTCCGCGAGGCGCAGATCGCGACGGAGGTCCTCAAGGAGATCCACGCCCGCCTGGGCTTCCTGCTCGACGTCGGGCTGCACTACCTGACGCTGGAGCGGCCGGCCGGCACGCTGTCGGGCGGCGAGGCGCAGCGCATCCGGCTCGCGACCCAGATCGGCTCCGGCCTGGTCGGCGTGCTGTACGTGCTGGACGAGCCGTCGATCGGCCTGCACCAGCGCGACAACCGCCGGCTCATCGACACGCTCACCCGGCTGCGGGACCTGGGCAACACCCTGATCGTCGTCGAGCACGACGAGGACACGATCCGCGCGGCCGACTGGATCGTCGACATCGGCCCGGGCGCGGGCGAGCACGGCGGCGCCGTCATCCACTCGGGCGACTACGCCGGGCTGCTGGAGCAGCAGGAATCGCTCACGGGCGCGTACCTCGCAGGCCGGCGCTCGATCCCCCTCCCGGCGCAGCGACGGCCCGTCGACGCCGGCCGGCAGGTCACGGTGGTGGGCGCGCACGAGAACAACCTGCGCGACGTCGACGTGTCCTTCCCGCTCGGCGTGCTGACCGTGGTGTCGGGCGTCTCGGGCTCGGGCAAGTCGACGCTCGTGAACTCGATCCTCTACACGGTCATGGCCAACCAGCTCAACGGCGCCCGGCGGGTGGCCGGCCGGCACAGGCGCGTGACGGGCCTGGACCAGCTCGACAAGGTGGTCCACGTGGACCAGGGGCCGATCGGCCGCACGCCGCGGTCCAACCCCGCCACCTACACGGGCGTGTGGGACCGGATCCGCAAGATCTTCGCGGAGACCGAGGAGGCCAAGGTGCGCGGCTACGGGCCGGGCCGCTTCTCGTTCAACGTCAAGGGCGGGCGCTGCGAGGCGTGCGCGGGCGACGGCACCATCAAGATCGAGATGAACTTCCTGCCCGACGTCTACGTGCCGTGCGAGGTCTGCCACGGCGCCCGGTACAACCGGGAGACGCTCGAGGTGCACTTCAAGGGCAAGACGGTGGCCGACGTGCTCGACATGCCGATCGAGGAGGCCGCGGAGTTCTTCAAGGCGTTCCCGGCCATCTCACGGCACCTGTCCACGCTGGTCGACGTCGGCCTCGGGTACGTGCGGCTCGGGCAGCCCGCCCCCACGCTGTCCGGCGGCGAGGCGCAGCGCGTCAAGCTGGCGGCGGAGCTGCAGAAGCGGTCGTCGGGCCGCTCGGCCTACGTGCTGGACGAGCCGACCACGGGCCTGCACTTCGAGGACGTGCGCCGGCTGCTCGGCGTGCTGCAGTCGCTGGCGGACAAGGGCAACACGGTCATCGTGATCGAGCACAACCTGGACGTCATCAAGAGCGCCGACTGGGTCATCGACATGGGTCCGGAGGGCGGCAGCGGCGGCGGCATGGTCGTCGCGCAGGGCACGCCCGAGGTCGTGGCCCAGGTCCCGGAGAGCCACACCGGCACGTACCTCGCCGAGATCCTCGACGGCCACGCGCCCGTGGACGCCGCGCCGACCAACGGGGCGCCGAAGGCCGCCAAGGGCAAGGGGGCCACGGCGAACGGGTCCGCGGCGAGCCGTACACGGCGCAAGGCCGCCGTCGCGGGCTGAGCGGACCGGCGCACTCCTCTCGCCCGAGGGCCGGATCGAACCCTGACGTGGGTCCGGTCCGGCCCTCGCGCGTGCCGCGGACGTGCGTGCCTGCGGGCATTGCGTGCGACGGCGGGATGGGGAGAGGTACCCGGGCAGTATCGTGGCGGCGCCGCGTGGCGGTGCTCTACAGTGATCTCGACGACGAGGGGGCCTGGTATGTCGGAGATGTACGGCGCGGACATCAGCGCGCTTCGCACGCTCGGAAACACCATGGTTCAGCAGGGTGACGTGCTCGAGACCGCCGTCGGCCAGATCAACCAGGCCGTCTCCGCGACGGCGTGGTCCGGACCCGACCACGAGGGCTTCCTCGACGAGTGGCACACGACGCACTCCGGGGCCCTGCGCGCGGTCGCGCTGGGCCTCGCGGAGGTGGGCCGCCGGGTCATCGCGAACGCGGACGCCCAGGAGCGCACGAGCGAGACGTACGACGGCGCGGCCGGCGGTGTCACCGGCGGCGGCCGCGGCCCGGAGGGCACGGACCAGAGCTCGTCCGGCGGCCAGGGGGACAAGGACAAGGCGGCCGGCGACCTCGGCAAGCTGGAGGACGCCGGCAAGGTGCCGCTCGACGACAAGGCGATCGACGCGAGCCAGATCGAGCAGGGCAGCCTCGCGGACTGCTGGTTCCTCGCCTCGGCGGGCGCCATCGCCGAACGGGACCCGGACTGGATCCGGGAGCACATCAAGCCCAACGACGACGGCACCTACACGGTGACGTTCTACGACGACGGCGAGCCGGTGCAGATCACCGTGGACTCGCAGGTGTACGAGAACGCGGCCGGGGACCCGAGCGGCGACCCGTCGTGGATCTCCATCTATGAGAAGGCCGCCGTCGAGTACCTGGGCGGCCAGTACGACGACATCGAGTACGACAGCGCGTCCAAGGCGCTGGAGATGATGACGGGCAAGGACACGTCCAGCGAGTCGCTCGACCCCGTCCTGCCGTGGGAGGACCCGCCCAGCCTGGAGTCGATCCGCGACCGGCTGGGCAACGGCGAGCCGGTCGTGGCCGCCAGCCCGGACGGCGGCGGCTGGTTCGGCGATCCCCCGCCGGACAAGGAGGTCGTCAACAACCACGTCTACGTCGTGGACAGCGTCTCGTCCGACGGCAAGACGATCACGCTGGTCAACCCGTGGGGCCCGAACGGCGGTACCGGTTCGGACGGCAACACCAAGCCGGGGACCATCACCATGTCGGCGGACGAGTTCTATGAGAACTTCGACTCCGTGACCTACGGCGAGTCGATGAAGTGACCGCCGTCGAGCGAGGGAGAGGGGCTGCCGTGGCCGACGACACGGGCCCGGGCGCGGGCGCGGGTCCCGTCGTGCGGGTGAAGCAGAGCGCGCAGGCGCGGTTCGGCGCCACGCGCGTGGGCGTCATGGTCGCCGGGCCGCGCGACGGCGTGCCGACGGCGCGCCTCCTGGTGCGGTCCGACGACGGGCGGCGGGCCACGGTCGACGCCGTCGTCGGCGACCGCGTGGACCTGTTCGGCGAGGGCGCGCTGGAGCTCGTCGGGGTCGAGGGCGGGCGCACGCCGAAGGAGCAGAGCGCGGTCACGGTCCGCCAGGTCCCGGCGGCCTGACCGGCCGGCGCGGCCGCCCGAGAGGCGTGGCCCTCGTCACCCCGCACGGCTAGGGTGAGCAGCATGAGCGGAGCCACGCATGACTACGCCGTGACGGTGCGGTGGACGGGCGCGGGGGACACGGGTACGTCGTCGTACACCGCGTACTCGCGCGACCACGAGATCGACCTGGCGCACAAGCCGCCCCTCCTGGGCTCGGCCGACCCGGCGTTCCGGGGCGACCCGGGCCGGTACAACCCCGAGGAGCTGTTCGTCGTCAGCCTGAGCCAGTGCCACATGCTGTGGTTCCTGCACCTGGCGGCCGAGTCGGGGCTGATCGTGCGGGAGTACTCGGACGCGGCGACGGGCACGATGCGCGTCGAGTCGCGGGGCGAGGGCGCGTTCACGGACGTGACGCTGCACCCGCGGGTCGTGGCGGACGCGGGCGAGCTCGCGACGGACGAGCACGTGGCCGCCCTGCACCACAAGGCGCACGCGATGTGCTTCATCGCGCGCTCGGTCAACTTCCCGATACACGTCGCGCCCGTGCCGCTCGCCGTCCCCGCCTGACCGGGGCGGCGCCGGCCGCGCCACGGGCGTCGTCGGCCCGGGTCGTCGTCCGCGTCATCGGTCCAGGTTGTCAGTGGCAGCGCATAGGTTGGTGCCATGGCGGATCCAGCAACCTATCGACCCAAGGCGGGAGAGATCCCGACGTCGCCCGGTGTCTACCGGTTCCGCGACGAGCACGGCCGGGTCATCTACGTGGGCAAGGCGAAGAACCTGCGCCAGCGCCTGGCGAACTACTTCCAGGACGTGGCGCACCTGCACGAGCGCACGCAGCGGATGGTGACCACCGCGGCGTCGGTCGAGTGGACGGTGGTGGGCACCGAGGTCGAGGCGCTCGCCCTGGAGTTCACCTGGATCCAGCAGTACGACCCGCGGTTCAACGTGAAGTACCGGGACGACAAGTCGTACCCGTACCTCGCGGTGACCCTCGGTGAGGAGGTGCCACGCGCCCAGGTGATGCGCGGGGCCAAGCGCAAGGGCACCCGGTACTTCGGGCCGTACGGGCACGCCTGGGCCATCCGGGAGACCCTCGACCTGCTGCTGCGGGTGTTCCCCATCCGCACCTGCTCCGCGGGGGTCTACAAGCGGGCGGGCCAGTCGGGACGTCCGTGCCTGCTCGGGTACATCGACAAGTGCTCGGCGCCGTGCGTGGGCCGCATCAGCGTGGACGACCACCGCGCGCTGGTCCTGGACTTCTGCGACTTCATGGCGGGCGACACCGCCAAGTTCGAGCGCCGGCTCACCAAGCGCATGCAGGAGGCCGCCGCCGAGATGGAGTACGAGCAGGCGGCCCGCCTGCGCGACGACATCGAGGCGCTGCGGCGCGCCACCGAGAAGAACGCGGTGGTGCTGGGCGACGCCACGGACGCCGACGTGTTCGCGCTGGTGGGCGACGAGCTGGAGGCCGCCGTCCAGGTCTTCCACGTGCGCGGCGGCCGCATCCGCGGCCAGCGCGGCTGGGTGGTCGAGAAGGTCGAGGACATCAGCGACGGCGAGCTCGTGGAGCACCTGCTGCAGCAGGTGTACGGGTCCGACCAGGACCTGAGCGGTCCCGAGGCCCGCGACGCCGTGCCCCGGGAGGTGCTCGTCCCGGTGCTGCCGCCCGACCTGGACCAGGTGGGCGCGTGGCTCACGGGCCTGCGCGGCTCGCGCGTGGACGTGCGCGTGCCGCAGCGTGGCGACAAGAAGGAGCTCGCGGAGACCGTCCGCAAGAACGCCGAGCACGCGCTGGTGCTGCACCGCACCCGCCGCGCGGGCGACCTCACGACCCGCAGCCAGGCACTGCGCGAGATCCAGGAGGCGCTCGACCTGGAGTCGGCGCCCCTGCGTATCGAGTGCTACGACATCTCGCACACCCAGGGCACCTACCAGTCCGCGTCCATGGTGGTCTTCGAGGACGGGCTGCCCCGCAAGAGCGAGTACCGCTCGTTCAGCATCCGCGGGTCGGACGGCGACGGCGCCCGCGACGACACGCAGGCCATGCACGAGGTCATCACGCGCCGCTTCAAGCGGTACCTGACCGACCGGCTCAAGGCCAACGACGTCGAGATCTCGGCGGGGGAGGACCGCGCGGACGAGGATCCCGCCGGCGCCCTGCCCGGCGCGCTGCCGGGCGGCGAGGTCGCCGCCGACGCGCCGGAGGAGAAGGCCCGGTTCGCCTATCCGCCGAGCCTCGTGGTGGTCGACGGCGGGCCGCCCCAGGTCGCCGCCGCCAAGAAGGCGATGGACGAGCTCGGCATCACCGACGTCGCGCTCTGCGGCCTGGCCAAGCGCCTGGAGGAGGTGTGGCTGCCCGGCGAGGAGTACCCGGTGATCCTGCAGCGCTCCAGCGAGGGCCTGTACCTGCTGCAGCGCGTCCGCGACGAGGCCCACCGGTTCGCGATCACGCAGCACCGCCGCCGGCGCAGCAAGGGCATGACCGCCTCCGTGCTCGACGACGTCCCGGGGCTCGGGCCGGCCCGCAAGAAGGTGCTGCTCACCCACTTCGGGTCGCTCAAGCGGCTCAAGGCGGCGAGCGTCGAGGAGATCGCCAGCGTGCGGGGCATGGGGACCACGACGGCCGCGGCCGTCGTGGCCGCCCTCAAGGCCTGACGCTGGCATGCTAGGTGCCATGAGCAACACCGAGCCGTCCCCCACCACGGCCCCCGAGGGAATCGCCGCGGTCGAGGCCGCCACGCACACCCCCGAGCGCAGCGACCCGCAGGTCCTGGTGATCACCGGGATGTCCGGAGCCGGCCGGTCCCGGGCCGCCGCGGTGCTGGAGGACCTCGACTGGTACGTGGTCGACAACCTGCCGCCCATGATGCTGGTGCCCCTGGTCGACCTCATGGCCAAGGGGTCCAGCATCGAGCGCGTCGCCGTGGTCGTGGACGTGCGCGGCCGCCAGTTCTTCTCGGAGCTGGACAAGGTGCTCGTGCACATGACGGAGGCCGGGGTGGCCTACCGGATCCTGTTCCTGGACGCGAGCGACGAGGTGCTGGTGCGCCGCTTCGAGCAGGTGCGCCGCCCGCACCCGCTGCAGGGCGACGGCCGGATCCTGGACGGCATCGCCGAGGAGCGCTCCGTGGTCGCGACCCTCGCCGAGCGCGCCGACCTGCGGATCGACACCTCCGACCTGTCCGTGCACGACCTCGCCCGGGAGATCCGCGCCTGGCTCGCGCACGACGCGACCGAGCAGCTGCGCATCAACGTGATCTCGTTCGGGTTCAAGTACGGCATCCCTCTGGACGCGGACCACGTGGTGGACGTACGGTTCCTGGCCAACCCGTACTGGATCACCGAGCTGCGGCACCTGACGGGGCGTGACCAGCCGGTACGCGACTACGTGCTCGCCCGCCCGGGCGCCGTCGAGTTCGCGGACCGCTACGTCGAGGCCCTGGCACCGGTGCTCGCCGGCTACCTCAACGAGGAGAAGCGTTACGTGACCATCGCCGTGGGATGCACGGGCGGAAAGCACCGGTCCGTCGCCATGTCCGACGCCATCGCCGAGCGTCTGCGCGCCCGCGGGCAGCTCGTCTCCGTCTCGGCGCGTGACCTGGGCCGCGAATGATCCCGCACGCGCCGGGGGTGCCCGACGTCCCCGCCCCGGAGTGGAGCAAGAACCCGTCGGTCGTCGCCCTCGGCGGCGGCCACGGCCTGTCCGCCAGCCTGTCCGCGCTGCGGCTCATGTCGGACCGTCTCACGGCCGTCGTGACGGTGGCCGACGACGGCGGCTCGTCCGGCCGGCTGCGCGAGGAGCTGGACGTGCTGCCTCCCGGTGACCTGCGGATGGCGCTCGCGGCCCTGTGCGACGACTCCGAGTGGGGCCGGACCTGGAGCGCGATGCTGCAGCACCGGTTCTCGTCGTCGGGCGAGCTGGACAACCACGCCATGGGCAACCTGCTCATCGTGGCGCTGTGGGAGCTGCTCGGGGACCCGGTCGAGGGGCTGGACTGGGTGGGCCGCCTGCTCGGCGCGCGCGGGCGCGTGCTGCCGATGGCGTCGGTGCCGCTGGTGGTCGAGGCCGATGTGCGGCACACCGCGCTGCCCGGCGAGCCGGAGGCGCCGCTGGAGACCGTGATCGGGCAGAGCAAGGTCGCCGTGACCGAGGGCCGGATCGAGCAGCTGCGCCTCCTGCCCGCCGACCCGCCGGCGTCCCCGGAGGCCGTCCAGGCGGTGCTCGACGCCGACTGGGTGGTCCTCGGCCCCGGGTCCTGGTACTCGTCGGTGCTGGTCCACCTGCTGGTGCCCGCCCTCGCGGACGCCCTGCACGTCACCAAGGCGCGCCGCTGCGTCACGCTCAACCTCTCCGCCGAGAACGGCGAGACGGCGGGTCTGACCGCCGTCGACCACCTGGAGGCCCTGCACAAGCACGCGCCCGGCCTGCGGATCGACGCCGTGCTGGCCGACCCGTCCGCGGTCGAGGACGTCGCGGCGCTGGAGGCCGCGGCCGCGTCGATGGGCGCGCGCGTGATCATGCGCCAGGTGCGGCGCGGCGACGACACCGCCCGGCACGACGGGCTGCGCCTGGCCGCCGCGTACCGGGACGTGTTCGAGGGCGTCTACGGCGACGTCTGACCTGCGGTTCGACGCGGGGCCGGACGTCGGTGGGGCTGGACGGCGAGCCGGCTCCGTCCGCGATGCGAGACCCTTCGTGGACACCGTTGACATGCCCCGTGGGCGGCCGTAACTTCCCCGCATACCGAATTCCTATCAGTCCGATAGGGAATTCGAATCGGAGGGAGACCGACATGGCACGAGCGATGTACGGCACGGTGCAGTTCGCGCACGCCCGCCCCCTGTGTCGTGCCCAGGAGTGTTGTCCCGCCGGCTGCTGACGGCCCCCGACACCTCGCAGCCCCCGGGGAACGCCTCGCGGCGCCCCCGCTGAACGGCCCATCGCGGCTGTTCCTCGTCGTACGCGTTCCTCGTACCCCTTCCTCGTCGTACCCGCCCGGGCCGGCATGCCGCACCCCGGCGCCGCGACCCCGCGCTCACACCTCGCCCCCCGCGTCACCTCCGGTGACGGACCTTCGTGCACCCTCGCGCAGGTCCGCCTCGCCGTGCCCCGAGAGGACAACCCCCATGGTCCCGAACCACCCCCGCCGCACGCCGTCCACAGCAGTCGCCGCCCCGGCCGTCGCCACGGCCCTGGCCGCCGCGCTCGCCCTGACCGGCTGCGCCGGACCCGACACCGCCTCGGGCAGCGCGTCCGCCGAGCCGACACCGGGCGGCACGCTCCGGTTCGCGCTCGGGGCCGCGCCGCAGGGCGTGGACCCGCAGCAGGTCGGCTCGAACGTCAGCATCTACGTGGCGCGGCAGCTCGCGGACTCGCTGACCGACCAGGACCCGACCACCGGCGAGATCCAGCCGTGGCTCGCCGAGAGCTGGGACGTCAGCGACGACCTGACCCGGTTCACGTTCCACCTGCGCGACGGCGTGACCTTCTCCGACGGCAGCGCGCTGGACTCCGCCGACGTCAAGGCCAGCTTCGACGCCATCGCTGGCGACCTCGGGGCGAGCGCCCCGCTCGCGGCGAGCTACCTCGCGGGCTACGAGCAGACCGAGGTGCCCGACGGGAGCACCGCGACCGTCGTCTTCGACCAGCCGAACGCGCAGTTCCTGCAGGCCACCTCGACGGTGTCGCTCGCGATCCTGGCCGCGGAGACGGCGGACGTGGACCCGGCCGAGCGGCTGCAGGGCGACGTCGTCGGCTCGGGGCCGTTCGTCCTGGACAGCTACACGCAGGACCAGGGCGCCGTGATCACGCGCCGCGAGGGCTACGACTGGGCACCCGCGTCGGCCGAGCACGACGGCGACGCCTACCTGGAGCGCGTCGAGTTCTCCGTGGTCCCGGAGTCCGGGGTGCGGGCCGGCGGGCTCGCGTCCGACCAGTTCGACGCCGTCGGCGACGTGCTGCCGCAGGACGTGCCGCAGATCGAGGGCTCGGGCGGCGCGGTGCTGACCCGCGCCAACCCGGGCGTGCCGTTCGTGCTGCAGCCCAACCTGACCCGCGCGCCCCTGGACGACGTCGAGGTGCGCCGCGCCCTCCTGCTGGCGATCGACCGCCAGGAGCTGGTCGACACCGTGCTGTCGGACGCGTTCGAGCCGGCCACGGGCATCCTCGCGTCCACCACGCCCGGCTACGCCGACCTGTCCGACCGGCTCGCGTTCGACCCCGAGGAGGCCGGCCGCATCCTCGACGACGCCGGGTGGACCCTCGGCCCGGACGGCATCCGCGAGAAGGACGGTGAGCCGCTGGAGATCGAGGTGACCTACACCCCGGTGTTCACCGGCAGCGGGCCGGTGCTGGAGCTGGTGGCCCAGCAGCTGCGCGCCGTCGGCGTGGACCTCACGCTCCGCCAGCTCACGGCCCCCGAGCAGACCGTCGCCCAGGACTCCGGCGACTACGACTTCTACTACTACAACGTCACCCGGGCCGACGCCGACATCCTGCGCACCCAGTTCTCCACCGCGCAGCGCAACCTCAGCCTGCGCGAGCCCGACGACGTCGTGGACCCGCTGCTCGACGAGCAGCTCGGCGAGGCCGACCCGGCCGCCCGCGACGCGATCGCCGCCGAGGCGCAGGAGGCGATCCTCGACCAGGGCCTCGCCGTCCCGCTGTTCGAGCTGTCCCAGTCGATCGGGGTGCGTGGTGACGTGCACGGCGTCACCTTCGACGCCTCCTCCCGGCTGCTGTTCCACGACGCCTGGATCGAGCAGGAGTGATGCTCGCCTACGTGCTGCGCCGCCTCGCCGGCGCCGTCGCGGTCCTGTGGGCGGCGTTCACCGTCTCCTACCTGATCCTGTACCTGCTGCCCAGCGACCCGGTCGCGATCATGCTCGACCAGGGCGCCGGGGGCGAGCGCGTCGACCCGGCGCGCGTCGCCGAGCTGCGCGAGCGCTACGGGTTCGACCAGGGCCCGCTCGAGCAGTACGTCACGCTGCTCGGCCGGACGCTGACGGGCGACCTCGGCACGTCCATCAGCAGCGGCGCCCCTGTCTCCGGCCTCATCGCGGACGCGTTCCCCGAGACGGCGAAGCTCGCCGGCCTCGCGCTCGCGCTCGCCCTCGTCGCCGGGGTGGGGATCGCGCTGCTCGCGTCCTGGACCCGGGCCGCGTGGCTGCGCGACCTGCTGCTCGGCCTGCCGCCGCTCGGTGTCGCGGTGCCCGGGTTCTGGGTCGGGCTCGTGCTGCTCCACCTGTTCTCGTTCACCTGGTTCGTCTTCCCGGCGGTCGGCAACGAGGGGTTCGCCTCCCTGGTGCTGCCCGCGGTCACGCTCGCGATCGGGCTCGCCGCCGTCGTCGCGCAGGTGCTCTCCCAGGGCCTGCGCGAGGCCTGGCGCGCGCCCTACGTCGAGACCGCGTTCGCCAAGGGCTCCGGCCGGGCCCGGGTGCTCGGCGCGCACGTGGTGCGCAACGGGTCCCTGCCGACCGTCACCGTGCTCGGCGTGCTCGTGGGCAACCTGCTCGGCGGCACGGTCGTGGTCGAGACGGTGTTCTCCCGCCAGGGCTTCGGCCGGCTCGTCGAGAACGCCGTGACCACGCAGGACATCCCCGTGGTCCAGGGGCTCGTGGTCGTCGCCGCCGCGGTGTTCGTGCTCACCAGCCTCCTGGTCGATCTCGTGCACCCCCTGCTCGACCCGCGGGTGCTCGCCGGCGCCCACGGCCGCACCGGGGGAGGCGCACGATGACCCGCGGGCTCGCCCTGCTGCGCACGAGGCCCGCCGCGCTGGTGGCGCTCGTGATCGTGGTGCTCGTCCTGGCCTGGGCGCTCGTCCCCGGTCTGTTCACGGGGCAGGACCCGATCACCGGCGTCCCGGCGGACAAGCTCCAGGCCCCCGGCGCCGCCCACTGGTTCGGCACCGACCACCTCGGCCGCGACCTGTTCTCGCGCACCGTGCACGGCACGAGCCTGTCGGTACGCGCCGCGCTGCTCGCGATCGGCGTCGCCCTCGTGGCCGGGTCCGGCATCGGGCTGCTCGCCGGCTTCCTCGGCGGACCCGTCGACGACGCGCTCATGCGCGCCACCGACGTGCTCCTTGCCATCCCCGGCCTGCTGCTGTCGCTCGCCGTCGTGACCGCGCTCGGCTTCGGCACCGTCAAGGTGGCCATCGCCGTGGGCGTCGCCTCCGTGGCCACGTTCGCCCGCGTCATGCGGAGCCAGGTGCTGCGGGTACGGCACGCCACCTACGTGGAGGCCGCCCGGCTCGCCGGGGCGGGCCGGGGCGCCGTCCTGCTGCGGCACGTGCTGCCCAACGCCGCCGGCCCCGTGCTGGCGCTCGCGGCCGTCGAGCTCGGCGCGGTGATCCTGGCGGTCTCCGCCCTGAGCTTCCTCGGGTACGGCGCCACGCCGCCCACGCCCGAGTGGGGCTCCCTGGTGGCCGAGGGGCGCGACTACCTGGCCGTCGCCTGGTGGTACTCGACGCTGCCGGGCCTGGTCATCGCCCTGTTCGTGCTCGCCGTCGGCGTGCTCGGCCGGGCGCTCACCCGCGAGACGAGGACGGACCGATGACGCTGACGACGCGGCCCGGCACGGGCGCGACCACCACGGGCCCGGTCGACCCCGCGCCGTCGGGCGGCCCGCTGCGCGTGCGGGGACTGCGCGTCGCCTACGGCGACCGCGAGGTGGTGCACGGCGTGGACCTGGACGTGCGGCCCGGCGAGGTGGTCGCGCTGGTCGGCGAGTCCGGGAGCGGCAAGTCCACCACGGCGCACGCCCTGATCGGCCTGCTGCCCGACGGCGGCCACGTCACCGCGGGGGAGGTCACGCTCGGCGAGGGGCCGCGGTCCACGCCGCTGACCGGCCTGCTCCCCGACGCGTGGCGGCGCGTGCGCGGCGTGCGCGTGGGGTTCGTGCCGCAGGACCCGGGCACCGCGCTCGACCCCGTGGTGCGGGTGGGGGAGCAGGTCGCCGAGCCGCTCGTGGTGCACGGCACGCCGCGGCGGGCCGCCCGGGAGCGGGCCGTCGAGATCCTGGCCGAGGTGGGGCTGGACCGGCCGCGGGAGCGGGCCCGGCAGTACCCGCACCAGCTCTCCGGCGGCATGCGGCAGCGGGTGCTCGTCGGCATCGCCATGGCGTGCGAGCCGGAGCTGGTCATCGCGGACGAGCCGACGTCGGCCCTGGACGTGACGGTGCAGCGGCGGGTGCTCGACCTGCTCGCGGACCTCACCGGCCGCGCCGGAACGGCGGTGCTGCTCATCACGCACGACCTGGCCGTGGCCGCAGACCGGGCCGACCGGGTGGTCGTGCTCAAGGACGGCGTGGTGGTCGAGGAGGGGCCGGCTGCCCGGGTGCTGGGCGCGCCCGAGCACCCGTACACACGGGAGCTCGTCGCGGCGGTGCCCGGCAGAAATAATGTGCCAAGCGCGTCGGCGCCGGACGCCGGTCCGGAGCCCGGGGCGCCCGACGACACAGCCCCGAGCGGGGCGGGCGCCGTCGCAGGAACCGCCACCGGCACCGCCGTGGCCAGGACCGACCCGGCCCCTGGGGCCACACCCGCCCTCCTGGAGGTCCGCGGGCTCGTCAAGGAGTTCCGCCTGGGCCGCCGCGAGCGGCTGCGCGCGGTCGACGACGTGTCGTTCGCCGTCCCGCGGGGCTCCGCGTTCGCCCTGGTGGGGGAGTCGGGGTCGGGCAAGTCGACCACGGCGCGCCTGGTGCTCGGCCTGGAGCGGCCCGACGCGGGCGCGGTCGAGCTGGACGGCGCGCCCGTCGGCGCCGACCGGGCGACCCGCCGTCGTACCCAGCTCGTGCACCAGGACCCGTACTCGTCCCTCGACCCACGCTTCACGGTCGCCGCCGTGGTGGAGGAGCCGCTGCGCGCGCACCGCGTGGGCGACCGCGCCGAGCGGCGCGAGCGGGTGGCGCAGCTCCTGCAGCAGGTGCACCTCTCGCCGGACCTGGCCCGACGGCGGCCGGCCGAGCTGTCGGGCGGGCAGCGCCAGCGGGTGGCCATCGCGCGGGCGCTGGCGCTCGACCCGGAGCTGCTCGTGCTGGACGAGCCGACCTCCGCGCTCGACGTCTCCGTGCAGGCCCGGGTGCTGGAGCTGCTGGCCCGGCTGCGCGCGGAGCGTGGCCTCACCTACCTGTTCATCTCGCACGACCTGGGGGTGGTGCGGCAGGTCGCCGACCACGTCGGCGTCATGAGCGACGGCCGGCTCGTGGAGACCGGACCCGTCGGCCGCGTGTTCGACCACCCCGCCCACCCGTACACCGCGGAGCTGATCGCGGCGATCCCCGGTGCCCGCACCGCTGCGCAGCACCCCGACGGGAAGGACCTGACATGACCGAGGTACTGAGCCCGCCCGACGCCGCCGCCGCGCGCGAGCACGCCGCGTGGCGGGCCGCCCGCGAGCGCGAGCTGCGCAAGCCCCACGGCTGGCTGACTCCGGCGGCGCTGCTGTGGCCCACGGCCACGCCGTCGCGCCTGCCGGGGCTGCCCGGCGAGTGGTGGGTCGACGACCGGACGCTGTTCACCCGTCCGGCGTCCGGCGACACGGCCAGTCTGGTGGGGGAGCACGTCGAGCCCGACGGGCCGACGTCGATCGTCGTGGGCGAGGGCCGCAGCCAGATCCTGGGCACGTTCCTGCCCGAGGGCCGCGCGGCCGGCGCCGAGCACGAGGTGGCGGTCGAGGTGGTGCTGCGCACCGGCCGGTACGGGGTGCGGCCGCGGGACCCGGAGGCGGCCACCCGCGCGGAGTTCGACGGCGTCCCCGCGTTCGACCACGACCCGGCCTGGGTGCTGGACGTGCCCGTGCGCTGGTACGACGAGCCCGACGCGGTGACCGTGGGCGCGGCGCAGCCCCGCCTGGTGCACCACGTCGAGGTGTTCGGCGAGGTGGACGTCGCCCACGCCGGGACGGTCACCACCCTGGCGCTGACCGGCAGCAGCACCGAGCCGGCCCTCCTGTTCACCGACGAGTCCGACGAGGTCGCGCCGTGGCGGGTCCTGCGGGTCCCGGTCCCGGGGACGACGGCGGACGACGCCGACGGGCCAGCCTCCGGCACGCTGCGCCTGGACCTGAACCGGGCGGTGAACCTGCCGTACGCGTTCACGCGGTTCGGCACGTGCCCCGCCCCGCTGGCGGGCAACCACCTGCCGTTCGCCGTCACCGCGGGCGAGAAGGCACCACGATGACCGCCCTCTCCGCGGGGCCGCACCCGTCGTCCACCGCCCCGGACGCACCGAGCGGGCTGGAGGTCCGCGACGTGCGCCTGTCCGACCCGCTGGTCGAGCCGCTGCTGGCGGGCCTGTCGGTCGAGTACCGCACCCGGTACCACGACCTGCTGACCGAGGAGCAGCACAAGGCCGAGATGACGCACTACGCGGCCGACGAGTTCGCCCCGCCGGTGGGCGCCCTGGTGCTGCTCCTGGAGCACGGCGAGCCGGTGGCGGGCGGCGCGTTCCGCCGTCGGCTGGAGCCCGAGCTGGGGGAGACCGCGCGCCTGGCGCGCGCCGACGCCCGGGACGCGGACGGCGTCCCGGCCGTCCCCACGGCCGAGCTCAAGCGCATCTGGACCCACGACGCGCACCGGCGCCGCGGCCTGGCCCGGCGGGTGCTGTCCGAGCTCGAGACGCGGGCCCGCGACCTGGGCTACCCGCGGCTCTACCTGACCACGGGCCCGCGTCAGCCGGAGGCGGCCGGGCTCTACCGCGCCACGGGCTACACGCCGCTCACCGCGGCCGCCGCCGGCGAGCCCGCCGACCCCGCGGTCGAGCAGCCGTTCGGCCCGCTCCCCTTCGAGAAGTGGCTGACGACATGAGCGCCGACCTGGCCGAGGGCGAGTCCCGCCTCCTGTACCCGCCACCCGGCCTGCCGCCTGGCGGGGACGGTCCGGCGCAGGCAGGGCCCGCCGACGAGGACCTGCGCGTGGTCGCGGCCCGGCACCCGGGCCGCTGGATCGCGACCGCCGTGGTGGGCGTGCTGCTGGCCATGGTCGTCTCCTCCCTGGTCACCAACGACCGCTGGGAGTGGGACGTCGTGGCCCGCTACCTCACGTGGCCCTCGATCCTGGAGGGGGCGTGGGCCACGGTGCGGCTCACGGCGACGGCGTCCGTCGTGGGCTTCGCGCTCGGCACGGTGCTGGCCCTGATGCGGCTGTCGCGCTCGCCGCTGCTGCAGGCCGTCTCGTGGGCCTACACGTGGGTGTTCCGGTCGGTGCCGCTGCTGCTGCAGCTCCTGCTCTGGTACAACCTCGCCTACCTGTACCCGGTGCTGAGCCTCGGCATCCCGTTCGGGCCGGAGTTCCTGTTCTTCGACACGCTCGACCTGATCGACAAGTTCTGGGCCGCGATCCTGGGCCTCGGGCTGTCGCAGGCGGCGTACAGCGCGGAGATCGTGCGGGCGGGCATCCTCGGCGTCGACCAGGGCCAGCACGAGGCCGCGGCGTCGCTGGGCATCCCGCGCCACCGCCAGGTGCGGCGGATCATCCTGCCGCAGGCGATGCGGTCCATCGTGCCCACCGCGGTGAACGAGGTGATCGGCCTGCTCAAGGGCACCTCGATCGTGTACGTGCTGGCGTACGGCGAGCTGTTCTACATCGTGAGCGTCATCTACGGCCGCAACGGCCGGGTGGTGCCGTTGCTCATCGTCGCCGCCATCTGGTACCTCGCGCTGACCACGCTCATCACGGTGGTCCAGTACTACGTGGAGCGGCACTACGCCAAGGGCGCCCTGCGCACCCTGCCGCCCACGCCCGTCCAGCGCGTGCGGTGGGAGATCCAGGTCGGCTGGTCGCGCCTCACCGGCGCCCCCGTGCCCGACGGCGTCCCGCCCGCCTTCGCGGCGCGCGTCCGGGTGGGGCGCTGGGTCGCTCCGCGAGGAGATGCCGCATGACCGGCGGACTGCTGGAGATCCGGGGCGTGCACAAGTCGTTCGGCCTGCTGGAGGCCCTGCGCGGCGTGGACCTGACCGTCCGGCCGGGCGAGGTTGCCGCCGTCATCGGGCCGTCCGGGTCGGGCAAGTCGACCCTGCTGCGCGCCATCAACCACCTGGAGAAGGTGGACCGCGGCTTCGTCTCCCTGGACGGCGAGCTCATCGGGTACGCCCGGCACGGCAACACCCTCCGGGAGCTCACCGAGCGCGAGATCCTGCGCCGGCGCACCCGGATCGGGTTCGTGTTCCAGAACTTCAACCTGTTCCCGCACCTCACCGTGCTGGAGAACATCGTCGAGGCGCCGATCTACGCGCAGGGCCGGCCGCGCGCCGAGGCAGAGGCGGAGGCGCGCGAGCTGCTGGCCCGGGTCGGGCTGGCCGACCGGGCCGACGCCCGGCCCCGGCAGCTCTCCGGTGGTCAGCAGCAGCGGGTGGCCATCGCCCGCGCCCTGGCCCTGCGGCCCGCCGTCGTGCTCTTCGACGAGCCCACCTCCGCGCTCGACCCCGAGCTCGTCGGCGAGGTGCTCGGCGTGATCAAGGAGCTCGCCGGCACCGGCACCACGCTCGTCGTCGTCACCCACGAGGTGGGCTTCGCCCGCGAGATCGCGGACACCGTCGTCTTCATGGACGAGGGCGTCGTGGTCGAGCAGGGACCGCCCGACGCCGTGCTCGACAACCCTGCCAGCGACCGGACCAGGGCCTTCCTGGAGAAGGTCCTGTGACCCGCTGGCACCCGACCCCCGTTCCGTCCCGACCCCCGTTCCCGACCCCCATCCCAGCCCGGGAGCCCGCCCCGGAAACTGCCCCGAGAGGAACCACCGTGACCGTCTCCCGACGAGCCGTCCGCACCCGTCTGCTCGCCCTGGCCGCCGTACCGCTGCTCGCCCTGACGGCCGCCTGCTCGGCCGCCAGCACCGAACGGCCCGAGGCGGACGACGCCGCCGGCCTCGCCGAGAACGCCCCCGAGTCGGCCGGCCTGCAGGTCAGCACCAGCCCCGACCAGGACCGCGTCCGCACCACCGAGTCCGCCGAGGCCGTCGCGCTGCTGCCGGACGAGTGGGCCGACAAGGACGAGATCACCGTCGCCGTGAGTGCCAGCGGCTCCCCGCCCCTGGTCTTCCTCGCCGACGACGACAAGACGCCGATCGGCCACGAGACCGACATCGCGCAGCTCGTCGCCGACGCCCTCGGCAAGGACGTGAAGCTCGAGGTGAAGGCCTGGGCCGACTGGCCGCTCGCCCTCCAGTCGGGCGACGTCGACGCCGTCATCTCCAACATCACCGTGACCGAGGAGCGCAAGGAGACCATCGACTTCTCCAGCTACCGCGTCGACGAGCTCGGCTGGCTCACGGCCGCCGACTCCGACCTGACGATCGAGAAGCGCGAGGACATCGCGGGCAAGGTCGTCGGCGTCGGCTCCGGGACCAACCAGGAGAAGATCCTGCTCGAGTGGGACCGCCTCAACCAGGCCGACGGCCTGGAGCCCATCCAGGGACCCGAGTACTACGAGCAGCTCTCCGACGTGCTGCTCGCCCTCCAGTCGGGCCGCGTCGAGGCCTACGTGGGGCCGAACGCCGTGCTCGCCTACCAGGCCGCGGTCTCCCCGGAGGACTTCAAGGTGGTCGGCACCCTGAACGGCGGCTGGCCCGACACGGCGCAGATCGCGGTCGCCACCAAGAAGGGCGGCGGCGCCGCCGAGGCGGTCACCGCCGCCATCGACCACGCCATCGAGGACGGGTCCTACCAGCAGGTGCTGGAGCGCTGGGGCCTCGAGGTCGAGGCCGTGGACCGCTCCGAGACCAACCCGCCCGGCCTGCCCAAGACCGAGGAGTGAGCCGCATGACCGAACCGACCACCGACCGCACCACCCGGGTGCCCCTGTCCGTCCTCGACCTCGCCCTCGTCGCCGACGGTTCGACCGGCGTCGAGGCGATCCAGCGGGCCGTGGCGCTCGCGACCGACCTCGACGCCCTGGGCTACCACCGGGTCTGGTACGCCGAGCACCACCTCGCGCCCGGCGTCGCCTCGGCGTCGCCGGCGGTCCTCGCGGCCGCCGTCGCGGCACGCACCTCACGCATCCGCGTCGGCTCCGGGGCGGTGCTGCTGTCCACGACGTCGCCCCTGATCGCCGCCGAGCAGTTCGGCACCATCGCGGCCCTCCACCCCGGGCGGGTCGACCTGGGGCTGGGCCGTTCGTTCACGGTGCCGCCGTCGGCCGCCGCCGCGACCGGGGGCGACGAACGTAGGAACAGTCGCGCCAAGGCGGCCGAGAACCCGATCAGATCTACGTTCGACGGCGGACGGGCAGCGGCCGGAGCCGGGGACGTACCGCGGCTCGTGGACGGGCTCTACGTGCCGCCCGCACCGCCGAACGGGTTCAACGACCCCGCGCTGCGCGAGCGGATCCTCGCCCAGCAGGAGGTGATCGGCGTGCAGCGCCAGCCCGCCGACTTCCGCGAGGAGGTCGAGCTCGTGCTCGACGTGCGGCGCGGCACCTACCAGGACCGGAACGGCGGCGCCTACACGAGCCCGCCCGTCGAGGGGGCGCAGTTCGACCTCTGGCTCCTCGCGTCCAGCGGGGGCGAGAGCGCCCGGGTGGCGGGCGAGCTCGGCCTGCCGCTGGCGGCCAACTTCCACGTCAGCCCCGCCACGGTGCTCGACACCGTCGCCGCCTACCGGGAGGCGTTCCGGCCCGGCGTGCTGGAGGAGCCGTACGTCATCGTCTCGGCCGACGTGCTCGTGGCGCAGACCCTGGAACGCGCCCGCGTGCTCGCCGAGCCGTTCGCCGACTGGGTGCTGTCCATCCGGCGCGGCGAGCGCGGCGCCATCGCCTACCCGTCGCCGTCGGCCGCCACCGCCTGGACCGACCGGCCCGACTCCGAGCGCGCGCTGGTGGCCGACCGGGTCGACACGCGGATCGTGGGCGACCCGGAGACCGTCGTCGAACGCCTCGAGACGCTCGTGCGCGTCACGGGCGCCGACGAGCTGCTCGTGACCACCGCGACCCACGACCCCGCCGAGACGCGCCGCTCCTTCGAGCTGCTGGCCCACGCCTGGGGCGGCGCCGACCGGGCCTCCGCCCCGGACACCGGACGGGTGGCCAGCGGGGTCTGACGACGTACCCGTACCGAACGAAGGAGAACCCCATGCCCGTCGAGTTCCTCGGCATCGCCGCGACCAGCGACGCCTCCGAGACCACCGCACGCACCACCAAGCCCTTCGACCCCGAGTACCTGGTCCGCATCGCGCGCGCCCACGCGGACAACGGGTGGACCCGCATCCTGTTCGCCTACGGCTCCTCCGGGCCCGAGCCGGCGGCGCTCGCCGCGCACGTCGCCGCGCACGTGCCGGGGATCGAGCTGCTGCTGGCGCACCGGCCCAACGTCTCCTACCCGACGTACGCGGCCAAGACGTTCGCGACCCTGGACCAGCTCTCGGGCGGGCGGCTGTCGGTGCACTTCATCTCGGGCGGCAACGACCACGAGCAGGGCCGGGAGGGCGACACCCTCACCAAGGACCAGCGGTACGCCCGCACCCGCGAGTACATCCAGATCGTGAGGCGCGCCTGGACCAGCGCGGAGCCGTTCGACCACCACGGCGAGTTCTACGACCTCGACGACTTCGTGCTGGACGCCAAGCCGGTCGACGGCCACGTGCCCACCATCTCGTTCGGCGGATCGTCCGAGGCGGCCTACCCGGTGGGTGCCGCCGAGGCCGACATCTACGCCGTCTGGGGTGAGCCGCTGGACCGCACCGCAGAGCAGATCGCCCGCGTGCACGCCGAGGCCGCCGCGGCGGGCCGGGCGACGCCGCCGCGCATCCACGCGGCGTTCCGGCCGATCATCGCGCCGACCGAGGAGCTGGCCTGGGAGAAGGCGCACGGCATCCTGGGCCGGATCGAGGCGCGCAAGGCGGCTCAGGGCGGCGTGCTGAGCCGCCGGCACCCGATCGACAAGCCGGAGAACGCGGGCTCCCAGCGCCTGCTGGAGATCGCCGCCCAGGGTGAGCGGTTCGACACCGCGCTGTGGACCGCAACCGCGAAGGCCACGGGCGGCGCCGGGAACTCCAACGTGCTGGTCGGTACGCCGGAGCAGGTCGCGCAGGCGCTGCTGGCGTACTACGACCTGGGCGTGCGGGTCATCTCGGCCCGCGGCTACGACCTGCTGGACGACGCGATCGACTTCGGCCGGTACGTCATCCCGCTGGTCAAGGAGGGCGTGGCCGAGCGCGACCGGGCGGCGGCGCAGGAGGTGGCCGCCTGATGCGCTTCCAGGTCCTGGACATCGCGTTCAACCCGCCGCACCCCGTCACGGGCCAGGAGGTGCCGCCCGCAGACCGGCTGAACCGGATCGTGGACACGGCGGTGCTCGCCGAGGAGCTCGGCTTCGACTCCTTCGCCGTGGGGGAGCGGCACGCGGGCCCGGTGCTGTCGTCGGCCCCGACGGTGCTGCTCGGCGCCATCGCCGCCCGCACCTCCCGCATCCTGCTGTCCACCGGCGTCACCGTGCTGTCCCTGCATGACCCGATCCGGCTCGCCGAGGACCTCTCGACGGTCGACCAGCTCAGCCGCGGCCGGCTGGAGATCGTCATCGGCAAGGGCAACGAGGACCTCCAGTACCCGCTGCTCGGCCTGGACATCACCAAGCAGTACGAGTACCTGCGGGAGAACTACGAGCTGCTGCGGCTGCTGCTGTCCACCGAGGACGTCACGTGGGAGGGCCGGCACCGCCACCGGCTGGAGCACGCGACCACGCTGCCGCGCCCGTTCGGGGGGCCGTTCCGCATCTGGCACGGCTCGGCGACGTCGCAGTTCGCCGTCGACCTGGCGGCCGAGCACGGCGACCCGATCGTCAGCGCGAACGCGCTGCAGCCCCGCGGGAACTACGCGGTGCTCATCGACCGGTACCGCGAGCGGTATGCCGCCGCGGGGCACGACCCGGCGTACGGGTTCGTGGGTGCCGGCTCGGGCGGCCTGTTCCTGGCCGACACCACCGAGGAGGCCGTCGAGCAGTACCGGCCCATCTACGAGGGCCAGGTGCGCCAGCAGGACGCGCGCAAGCACGCGCCGGGCGCCGTCGGCAAGGTGACCAGCTTCCGCACGCTGGAGGACGCCGTGGAGCGCGGGCCGGCCCTCGTGGGCTCGCCCGAGCGGGTGGCCGAGAAGATCCTGGACTACCACGGCTCGTTCGGGCACGTGCTGCAGGCGGTGTCGGTGAACCACCTGCTCGAGCCGGCGCGCCAGGAGGACGTGCTGCGGCGGTTCGCGGCCGAGGTGGTGCCGCTGGTCCGGGCGGAGGTGACCACCGACCTGTGGGGCCCGCGCGACGAGCGGCGGGCGGCGGGCTTCACGGCCGGCGAGCCGGCGGAGGCCGTGGCGTGACGGCGGAGCGCCGCCCGGCCGGCGTGCACTGGTTCCTGCCCACCAACGGCGACGCCCGCGGCATCGTCGGCAGCGCGCACGCCAAGGAGTCGCACGGCGGCACGGGCGTCACCGGCCTGCGGTCGCCCACCGTGGAGTACCTCGGCGAGGTCGCGCGGGCCGCGGACCGCCTCGGGTACGACGCCGTGCTCACCCCGACCGGAACCTGGTGCGAGGACGCGTGGCTCACCACGGCCGCCCTGGCGCAGCAGACGGAGCGGCTGCGGTTCCTGGTCGCGCTGCGGCCCGGGCTCGTCTCGCCCACGCTCGCCGCGCAGATGGCGGCCACGCTGCAGCGCTTCGCGGGCGGGCGGGTGCTCCTCAACGTCGTCACGGGCGGCGACGAGGTCGAGATGCGGCGGTTCGGCGACTGGCTCGACCACGACGAGCGGTACGCCCGCACGGCCGAGTTCCTGAGCGTGCTGCGCGGCGTCTGGTCCGTGGGGTCGCCCGGCGGCCCGGCGTCGTTCGACCACACCGGGCGGCACTACCGCATCGAGGGCGCGCGGAGCCTCGCGCCGCCCGACCCGACGCCGGAGATCTGGTTCGGCGGCTCGTCCGACGCCGCGCTCCCGGTCGCCGCCGAGCACGCGGACGTCTACCTGACCTGGGGCGAGCCGCCGGACCAGGCGCGCCGCAAGATCGAGCGGGTCCGCGAGCTGGCCGCCGCGCGCGGACGCACCCTGCGGTTCGGCGTGCGGCTGCACGTGCTGACGCGGGACCGGTCGGCCGACGCGTGGGCGGTCGCGCAGCGCTGGCTCGACGAGCTGGCCCCGGAGCAGGTCGCCGACGCCCAGCGCGTCCTGACCACCTCGGGCTCCGTGGGGCAGCGGCGGATGGCCGCGCTGCACGACGGCGGCCGGCTCGCCGCCACGGGCGACGCCCGGGACCTGGAGATCCACCCGGGGCTGTGGGCCGGCGTCGGGCTGGTGCGCGGCGGCGCGGGGACCGCGCTCGTGGGCAGCCACGAGGAGGTCGCCGACCTGGTGGCGGAGTACCACGCCGCCGGCCTCGACGAGTTCGTGCTGTCCGGCTACCCGCACCTGGAGGAGGCGTACTGGTTCGCCGAGGGGGTGCGCCCGCTCCTGGACGCCCGGGGCATCACGGCGCCGGCCGCGCCGGCGGGTGCCGTGCGCGGTGTGCTTCGTTGACACTCCTGGAGGAGCGACGTAATTTCGTGCGCGGCGATCTCCGACCGATCGAATGTCGATTCGACCGGTTGGTTATCGCGTGCCGCGACTTCACCCGCGGTGCGGGACAACCAGTGCGGCCTCCAGTTCGTCATGTGCGGTGGGGGCCCTCGCCGGCGCACGCCGGCACCCCGACCGGGAGGACATGACATGACCGAGGCTCTGCAGGCCGCCACGTCCGGTACGAACGTCGCCGAGGAGGCCGTTCGTGAGCACGCCGCCTGGCGTGCGGACCGGGAGCGTGAGCTGCGCGAGCCGCACGGCTGGCTGAGCCCGACGGCGCTGCTGTGGCCCACCGCGACGCCGTCGCGCCTGCCCGGGGTGCCCGGCGAGTGGTGGGTCGCCGACGGTGTGCTGCGCACCCAGCCGGTCCCGGGGGACACGACGGTGCTGGTGGGCGAGGACATCGAGCCCGACGGTCCGACCGTGGTCGGCGTCGGCGAGGGCCGCGGCCGCGTCGTGGGCACCTTCCTGCCCGAGGGCCGGGACGGCTCCGCCGGGCCGGACGACGCGAAGGTCGCCGTCGAGGTGATCGTGCGCACGGGCCGCTACGGCGTGCGGCTGCGCGACCCGCAGGCCGCCACGCGCACTGCCTTCGCGGGCGTCCCCGCGTTCGACTACGACCCCGCCTGGGTGCTCGACGTGCCCGTGCGCTGGTACGACGAGCCCGAGCCCGTCACGGTCGGTGCGGCCCGGCCCGGCCTGGTGCACCACGTCGAGGTGCTCGGCGAGGTCGACGTCGTGCACGGCGGCCGGTCGGCCACGCTCGCGCTGACCGGCACCCTCACGTCGCCCACCGTGCTGTTCAGCGACGAGGCCGACGGCGTGGCGCCCTGGCGGGCGCTCCAGGTCTCGACGACCGACGTCACGACGACCGACGGGACGGCGCAGGACGAGCCGGCCCCGGCGCCGTCGGGCACGCTGCGCCTGGACCTGAACCGGGCGGTGAACCTGCCGCACGCCTTCACGGACTTCGGCACGGGTGCCGCGCCGCTCGCGGGCAACCACCTGCCGTTCGCGGTCACCGCCGGGGAGAAGGCGCCGCGATGAGGGCATCTCGTGGAAAGCGGATCTACCGATGAGGCGACACGCCGGGACAATTCGCCCGAGTTTCCGCGATTCCACCGGGTTACCGTGCACATGACCATGGCAGGATGACGCCATGGCGCTCACGGGACAGGTCAAGGAGGAGCTCGCGCGGGTGCGGGTGGCGAAGACGTCGTGCCGTAAGGCAGAGGTCTCCGCGACGCTGCGGTTCTCGGGCGGCCTCCACATCATCTCCGGTCGGGTCGTGATCGAGGCCGAGCTCGACACGGAGTCGGCGGCGACCCGGCTGCGGCATGCCATCCACGACCTGTACGGGCACACGAGCGAGCTCATCGTGGTGCAGGCCGGCGGCCTGCGGAAGAGCTCGCGGTTCGTGGTGCGCGTGGTGCGCGAGGGCGAGTCGCTCGCCCGCCAGACCGGCCTGCTCGATGCCCGCGGCCGCCCCGTGCGCGGCCTGGCACCCGAGGTCGTGTCCGCCGGTGTCCCGGAGGCCGAGGCCGTGTGGCGCGGCGCGTTCCTGGCGCACGGATCCCTGACCGAGCCCGGCCGGTCCATGGCGCTCGAGGTGACCAGTCCCGGGCCGGAGGCCGCGCTCGCGCTCGTCGGCGCGGCCCGCCGCCTGGGCGTGGCGGCCAAGTCCCGCGAGGTGCGTGGCATCGACCGCGTCGTGATCCGCGACGGCGACTCCATCGGCCGCATGCTGGAGCGGATCGGCGCGCCCGAGACGCTCAAGGTCTGGGAGGAGCGCCGCGAGCGCCGCGAGGTGCGCGGCACGGCGAACCGGCTGGCCAACTTCGACGACGCGAACCTGCGCCGGTCCGCGCGGGCCGCGGTGGCCGCGGGGGCGCGCGTGCAGCGGGCGTTCGAGATCCTGGGTGACGAGCTGCCGGAGCACCTGCGGCAGGCGGGTGAGCTGCGCCTGGCGCACAAGCAGGCGTCGCTGGAGGAGCTGGGCCGGCTGGCCGAGCCGCAGCTGTCCAAGGACGCGGTGGCGGGCCGGATCCGCCGGCTGCTGTCGACGGCGGACAAGCGCGCCCTGGAGCTGGGCATCCCGGACACCGAGGCGGGGCTGTCGGCGGACCTGCTCGATCTGTGATCCGTTTTTGTGGGAAAGGACAGAACCGGGAGTTCCAGGCTGTCCGGCTCGGGTCACGGTTCGGCACGGTTCGGGTATAGGCTCGAAATCGTCAGGTGACGACGCCGTGACCATCGCGTTTCCCCTTCGGGTCGTCGCGGGGTCGCGGCGCCCGGAAACACCCTGGCAACGCACTGACTGTCGGGCATCGACGGCAGTGGCGTCAGATCCAAGGAAACGTGTGCGCCGGGACGGCCGGCGCCCCTGAGGAGGGCATTGTGACCATCCGCGTCGGCATCAACGGCTTCGGCCGTATCGGCAGGAACTTCTACCGGGCTCTCGTGGAGTCGGGTGCGGACATCGAGGTCGTGGGCGTCAACGACCTCACCGACAACAAGACGCTCGCGCACCTGCTCAAGTACGACACGACGCTGGGCCGCTTCGGCAAGTCGGTCGACTTCGACGACGACAACATCATCGTGGACGGCAAGAAGATCCGTGCGCTCGCCGAGCGCGACCCCGCGGCCCTCCCCTGGGGCGAGCTGGGTGCGGACATCGTCATCGAGTCCACGGGCTTCTTCACGGACGCCACCAAGGCGAAGGCGCACATCGACGCCGGCGCCAAGAAGGTCATCATCTCGGCCCCGGCCAAGAACGAGGACGCGACGTTCGTCATGGGCGTCAACCACGAGCAGTACGACGCCGCGGCGCACCACATCATCTCGAACGCGTCGTGCACCACGAACTGCCTCGCCCCGCTGGCGAAGGCCCTGAACGACTCGATCGGCATCGAGCGTGGCCTCATGACCACGATCCACGCCTACACGGGTGACCAGAACCTGCAGGACGGCCCGCACAGCGACCTCCGTCGCGCCCGCGCCGCCGCGCAGAACATCGTGCCGACCACCACGGGTGCCGCCAAGGCCGTCGCCCTGGTGCTGCCGGAGCTCAAGGGCAAGCTGGACGGCTACGCCCTGCGCGTGCCGGTCATCACCGGCTCGGCCACGGACCTCACGTTCGAGGCGCCCCGCGACGTCACCGTCGAGGAGGTCAACGCCGCGGTCAAGGCCGCCGCCGAGGGCCCGCTCAAGGGCATCCTGGAGTACGTGGACGACGAGATCGTGTCCTCGGACATCGTGACCAACCCGCACCAGAGCATCTACGACTCGAAGCTCACCAAGGTGATCGGCAACCAGGTCAAGGTCGTCTCCTGGTACGACAACGAGTGGGGCTACTCGAACAGCCTCGTCTCGCTCACCGTGTTCGTCGGCGAGAAGCTCTGACCGCTTTCTCACCAGCGTGAACTCCGACGTCCGCGTGCGCATCGGCCAGCCGGCGCACGCGGACGTCGTCATGTGACGGAAACCCCGACCGGCCTCCTGGCGGCCGGTCCCCGACCTGGAGTGCTCATGAAGACCATCGACTCCCTCGGCGACCTGCGCGGCAAGCGCGTCCTGGTCCGCTCCGACTTCAACGTGCCGCTGGACGGTACGAAGATCACCGACGACGGCCGCATCCGCGCCGCCCTCCCCACCCTGACGCGGCTGACCGACGCCGGTGCGCGCGTCGTCGTCCTGGCCCACCTGGGGCGCCCCAAGGGCACGCCGGACCCGCAGTACTCCCTGGCGCCCGTCGCCGCCCGCCTGGGCGAGCTGCTCGGCCAGGACGTCGCCCTCGCGCAGGACCTCGTGGGTCCCTCGGCGAAGGCCACGGTCGAGGCCCTGGCCGACGGCCAGGTCGCCCTCCTGGAGAACGTGCGGTTCGACGCGCGCGAGACCTCCAAGGTCGACGCGGAGCGCGCCGCGCTCGCCGGTGAGCTCGCGCAGCTCGCGGACGCGTTCGTCTCCGACGGTTTCGGCGTGGTGCACCGCAAGCAGGCCTCCGTGTACGACATCGCGCAGGTGCTGCCCGCCGCGGCCGGCGACCTGGTGCTGAACGAGGTCGAGTCGCTGTCCAAGGCGACCGGCGACCCGGAGCGCCCCTACGCGGTGGTGCTCGGCGGCTCCAAGGTGTCGGACAAGCTGGGCGTCATCGCGAACCTGCTGACCAAGGCGGACCGCCTGCTCATCGGCGGCGGCATGGTCTTCACGTTCCTCGCGGCCAAGGGCCAGTCGGTGGGCAACAGCCTGCTGGAGGCCGACCAGATCGAGACCGTCAAGGGCTACCTGGCCACGGCCGAGGCCAACGGCGTCGAGATCGTGCTGCCGGTGGACATCGTCGCGGCGGACTCGTTCGCCGCGGACGCGCCGCACCAGGTGGTCGCGGCCGACGCGATCCCGGACGGCACCATGGGCCTGGACATCGGCCCCGAGTCCGGCAAGCTGTTCGCCGGCAAGCTGGCGGACGCGAAGACCATCGCCTGGAACGGCCCCATGGGCGTGTTCGAGTTCGAGGCGTTCGCCGACGGCACCAAGGCCGTGGCGCAGGGCATCGTCGACGCGACGGCGGCCGGCGGGTTCTCCATCGTGGGCGGCGGCGACTCCGCGGCCGCGGTGCGGGTGCTGGGCTTCGACGAGGCCGGGTTCAGCCACATCTCGACCGGTGGCGGCGCGAGCCTGGAGCTGCTGGAGGGCAAGGAGCTCCCCGGCCTGACCGTCCTCGCCGACTGACCTGACGTACCTTCGAAGAGAAAGAAGAAGCACGTGGCTACCACCCGCACGCCGCTGATGGCGGGCAACTGGAAGATGAACCTGGACCACCAGCAGGCGATCAGCACGGTCCAGAAGCTCTCCTGGACCCTGAAGGACGCCAAGCACGACTACGCGGCGGTGGAGGTGGCGGTCATCCCGCCGTTCACCGACCTGCGTTCGGTGCAGACGCTCGTCGACGCCGACAAGCTGGAGATCGTCTACGGGGCCCAGGACGTGTCCAAGCACGAGTCCGGCGCCTACACGGGCGAGATCTCCGGCACGATGCTGAAGAAGCTGGGCTGCACCTACGTGGTGATCGGCCACTCGGAGCGCCGCGAGTACCACGCGGAGTCCGACGACGTCGTGAACGACAAGGTGCGTGCCGCGTTCGCGCACGGCCTGACGCCGATCCTGTGCGTCGGCGAGGGCCTGGAGGTCCGCAAGGCGGGCAACCAGGTCTCGTACACCCTCGCGCAGGTCGAGGCCGCGCTGGCCGACGTGCCGGCCGAGCAGGTCGCCAAGATCGTCATCGCCTATGAGCCCGTCTGGGCCATCGGCACCGGCGAGGTCGCGACCCCCGACGACGCGCAGGAGGTCTGCGGCGCGATCCGCCGGGTGCTGGGCGAGCTGTGCGACCCGGGTGTCGCCGACGGCGTCCGCGTCCTGTACGGCGGCTCCGTGAAGTCGGGCAACGTCGCGCAGATCATGGCGCAGCCCGACGTCGACGGCGCGCTGGTGGGCGGCGCGAGCCTCGACCCCGAGGAGTTCGCGAAGATCGCCCGCTACCAGTCCCACGTCGTCGCCTGAGACCAGAGCGCAGCGCAGGGTGAGGGCCGAGGAACGAGGCACTCGCCCGGAGCGGAGCGGCGGTCTCAGGCGACAGAAAATACAGTCTGAGACCTGATCGCTGAGCACCCTCCCTGACATGTCAGACCCACAGCTCACCCCGGTGACCTGTGGGTCTGACACGTAGGGCAGGGCGCACGTTTCCCGCAACCTGCCTGAGGTACCCTCACACGGGCGTGACGTTCCAGGTGCCACTCCCTTTTCGGGGCTTTCCCAGGCCTGATCAGGGGGTTCGCAATGTGAGGTACGTCTCGCTTATTCTTGACCGAATCCGCCGCCGGGGATCGCCCTGGCACATCTACAACCGAGGACGTGAACCGTGGACGCGCTCCGCATCATCCTGGAAGTCCTGCTGGTCCTGACCAGTGGCTTTCTCACCATGCTCATCCTGCTCCACAAGGGCAAGGGTGGCGGTCTGTCCGACATGTTCGGTGGCGGTATCTCGATGGGCGCCGGTTCGTCCGGCGTGGCCGAGCGGAACCTCAATCGCATCACAATCGCCTTCGCCCTCGTGTGGGCCGTGGTGATCGTCCTGCTCGGACTCATCCAGAAGGTCAGCTGACCCGGTCGCCAAGCGCCTAGCAGCTGACGGCCACACACAGAGGGGACGACAGACGTGGCATCAGGCGGTCATGCGATTCGGGGGAGCCGGGTAGGCGCCGGCCCCCTCGGGGAGACGGAGCGGGGCGACACCGCCCCGCGCATCCGAGTTTCTTACTGGTGTGCCAACGGGCACGAGACGGCACCGAGCTTCTCGGTGGGCGAGGACGTCGAGGCGCCCACGCAGTGGGACTGCCCGCGGTGCGGCTTCCCCGCGGGGATGGACCCGGTGAACCCGCCGGCTCCCGTGCGGAACGAGCCGTACAAGACGCACCTCGCCTACGTGAAGGAACGCCGGTCCGACGAGGACGGCGCGGCCCTCCTGGAGGAGGCGCTGGAGGCACTGCGGGTCCGCCGTGGTGGCCGCGTAGCACGCTAAGAGTTTTTCGCGGCGAAGCAGTCGTACACAAAGAGGTAGCCACCCGGTTCGCACCGGGTGGCTACCTCTTTCTGCACGACCGGCCCGTGCGACTACGTCGCCGTCGTCGCGCCCGCGGCCTCCAGGTCCAGCAGCCACAGCGTCCGTGCCTGCCCGACGGCGCCCGCGGCGGGCACCTCCGTGACCGGGTCGCCGGCCAGGGCCGCCGCCACGCGCTCCGCCTTCTCGGCGCCCGCCGCCACGACCCACACCTCACGGGCGGACCGGATCGCGTCGAACGTCAGCGAGACCCGCTCCGGCGGCGGCTTGGGCGAGCCGTGCACGCCCGTCGTCGTGCCCTGCGCGTCCAGTCCCTCGTGACCGGGGAACAGGGAAGCGACGTGGCCGTCCGGGCCCATGCCGAGCAGCAGGACGTCGAACGCCGGGACGCCGCCCGCCTCGCCCTCGTGCTCGGCCAGCAGCGCCGCGTAGGCCGCCGCGCCCTCCTCGGGCGTGGCGACCGATGTCGGCCCCGGCATCGGGTGGACGTTGGCCTCGGGGAGCCCGTGCTCGGTGACCAGGCCGTCGAGCAGGGCCTCCCGGGCCTGCGTCTCGTTGCGGTCCGGGTCGCCGTCCGGCAGGAACCGCTCGTCGCCCCACCACAGGTGCACGCCCGACCAGTCGATCGCCGGCACGAGCGGGCTCGCGGCCACCGCCGCGAGCGTCGCGATGCCGACCGTGCCACCCGTGAGCACGACGTGCACGGGGGAGCGCACCGACTGCACGTCCAGGACGCGCGTCAGCAGGCGTGCGGCCGCGGCCTGCGCGAGCACCTCCTTGTCGGGGTGCACCACGACGAGCCGCACCCCGGACGCCTCGGTCATCAGGCCGCCGTCCGGTTGGTGACCTGGCCCAGACCCCGCGTGAGGACCTCCTCGAAGACCTCGTCCGGGTCGAGCCGGCGCAGCTCCTCGATCAGGGCCTCGTTGAGCGCGCGGATCGGCAGGGCGATCCGGCGTGCGGGCTTGCCCGGCTGGGTGATCGTGACGGTGCGGCCGTCCGGCCGGTCGAGCACGATGGGGCCGCTCTTGCGCTCCAGCACCACCCGCGTGATCGCGTCGTCGCTGGCGGTGCGCACCACCTCGGCCGGGCAGTTCAGCCGGGCGCCGAGCCAGGCCGCGAGCAGGTCGAGCGACGTGTGCTCCTTCTGCCCCTCGACCGTCACGGAGAGCACGGGCTCGAAGGGCGGCTGCTCCACGGCCGCCGCGATGAGCGCCCGCCACAGGGTGACGCGCGCCCACGCGAGGTCGGTGTCGCCGGGGGCGTAGGTCCCGGCGAGGTTGCCGAGCATCTCCTCCGGGTTCTTCGCGGTGGTGCTGTCGATGATCCGGCGGGTCGCCATGGCGCCCACCGGGTCCTGCGACGGCACCGCCGGCGCCTCCCGCGGCCACCAGGCCACGATCGGTGCGTCAGGCAGCAGCAGCGGCATCACCAGCGTGTCCGTCCGCTCCAGGAGCGGGCCGAAGGCGCGCAGCACCACCACCTCGGAGGCGCCGGCGTCACCGCCCACGCGGATCTGCGCGTCGAGCCGGGAACTGGTACCGCGCGCCGCCGGTGCGACGACGATGACGCGGCACGGGTGCTCCCGGCTCGCGTCGTTCGCGGCCTCGACCGACTCCTCGACGTCACGCTCGTCGGCCAGCACCACGAGGGTGAGCACGCGGCCGAGGGCCACCGCACCGCCCTCGTCGCGCAGGCGCACCAGACGCTTGTTGACGTCGTTGGTCGTGGTGTCCGGCATGTCGATGATCATCAGGGCCTCCTCCAGGTCCTGCCGTCGCGCTCCATCATGGCGTCGGCCGACGGCGGACCCCAGGTGCCGGAGGCGTACGGCTCCGGCTGACCCTTGCGCGCCCAGTAGGACGTGATCGGGTCGAGGATCTTCCAGGACAGCTCGACCTCCTCGCGCGTCGGGAACAGCGGCGGGTCGCCGAGCAGCACGTCGAGGATGAGCCGCTCGTAGGCCTCGGGGGAGGACTCGGTGAACGAGTGCCCGTACCCGAAGTCCATCGTCACGTCGCGCACCTGCATCGCCGTGCCCGGCACCTTGGCGCCGAACCGCATGGTGACGCCCTCGTCGGGCTGCACGCGGATGACCAGGGCGTTGTTGCCGAGCTCGGACGTCAGCGACGTCTCGAACGGGAGGTGCGGCGCCTTCTTGAACACCACGGCCACCTCGGTGACGCGGCGGCCCAGGCGCTTGCCGTGCCGCAGGTAGAACGGGACGCCCGCCCAGCGGCGGTTGTCGACGTCGACCCGGATCGCGGCGAAGGTCTCCGTGGTGGAGTCCTTCGCGATGCCGTCCTCCTCGAGGAAGCCGGGCACCTCCTCGCCGCCCTGCCAGCCGGCCTCGTACTGGCCGCGGGCCGTGTGCTTGCCGAGGTCACGGGGCAGACGCACGGACGAGAGCGCCTTGATCTTCTCGGCACGCAGCTCGGCGGCGTCGAAGTTGACGGGCTCCTCCATGGCCACCAGCGCCAGGAGCTGGATCAGGTGGTTCTGGATGACGTCGCGTGCGGCGCCGATCCCGTCGTAGTAGCCGGCACGGCCACCGATGCCGATGTCCTCGGCCATGGTGATCTGCACGTGGTCCACGTAGTTCGAGTTCCAGATGGGCTCGAACATCGTGTTCGCGAAGCGCAGCGCCAGCAGGTTCTGGACGGTCTCCTTGCCCAGGTAGTGGTCGATGCGGAACACCGAGTCCGGGTCGAAGACCTTCGACACCACGGCGTCGAGCTCCTTGGCGCTGGCCAGGTCGTGCCCGAACGGCTTCTCGATGACGACGCGCCGCCAGGCGTGCACGCCGTCACCGTCCGCGTCGTCGTCGGGACGCGACAGCCCGTGCTTCGAGAGCTGCTCGCACACCACGGGGAACGCGGCCGGCGGGACGGACAGGTAGAACGCGTGGTTGCCGCCGGTGCCGCGCTCCTTGTCGAGCGTCTCGACGGTCTCCCGCAGCCGCTCGAACGCGGCGTCGTCGTCGAAGGACCCGTGCACGAACCGGATGCCCTCGGCGAGCTGACGCCACGTCGCCTCCCGGAAGGGAGTGCGGGCGTGCTCCTTGACGGCGTCGTGCACGACCTGGGCGAAGTCCTGGTCGTCCCAGTCCCGGCGGGCGAAGCCCGTCAGGGCGAAGCCCGGCGGGAGCAGGCCGCGGTTGGCCAGGTCGTAGACGGCGGGCATGAGCTTCTTGCGCGACAGGTCACCCGTCACGCCGAAGATCACGAGCCCGCTGGGGCCCGCGATGCGGGGCAGTCGCAGATCGAGAGGGTCGCGCAGGGGGTTGACCCCCTGCGCGATCTTGGCCGGCCTCACCGCTCGCCGGCCTCTGCACCGGCCCCGTCGAGACCGGCCTTGGTGGTCGTCAGGAGCTCGTCCCAGCTGACCTCGAACTTCGTCACGCCCTCGTCCTCCAGCTGTGCGGTCACCTCGTCGATCGAGATGCCCTGCGCCTCGACGGCCGCGATGGTCGCGGCCGCCTGCTCGGCCGAGCCGGTCACGGTGTCGGCCAGCACGATGCCGTGGTCGGCGAAGGCGTCGAGCGTCTTCTCCGGCATCGTGTTGACGACGCCGGCGACGACCAGCTCGTCGACGTACATCGTGTCGCGGTAGGAGGGGTCCTTGACTCCGGTCGACGCCCACAGCGGGCGCTGCGGCTGGGCGCCGGCCGCCGCGAGGGCGGCCCAGCGCTCACCGGCGAAGACCTCCTCGTAGGCGGCGAACGCCAGCCGGGCGTTCGCGATGGCGGCCTGGCCGCGCAGCGCGAGCGCCTCGTCCGTGCCGACGGCGTTCAGCCGCTTGTCGACCTCGGCGTCCACGCGGGACACGAAGAACGACGCGACCGAGCCGATCACGGACAGGTCGTGGCCCGCCTCCTTGGCCTGCTCCAGGCCGGCCAGGAACGCGTCCATGACCGCCCGGTACCGCTCGATCGAGAAGATCAGCGTCACGTTGACGCTGATGCCCTTGGCCAGGGTCGACGTGATGGCCGGGAGGCCCTCGACCGTGGCGGGGATCTTGATCATCACGTTCGGCCGCGCGACGGTCTCCCACAGCCGGACGGCCGTGGTCTCCGTCGCCGCCGTGTCGCGGGCCAGCCGCGGGTCCACCTCGATGGACACGCGGCCGTCCACGGCGGCGGTGGCGTCGTAGACGGGGCGCAGCAGGTCCGCCGCGTCCCGTACGTCGTCCGTGGTGATGCGCTCCACGGCCGACTCCACGTCGGACCCGGCCAGCTCGGCTAGCGTCTCCGCGTAGGCGTCGCCGTGCGCGAGCGCCGCCGCGAAGATCGTCGGGTTGGTGGTCACGCCCACGACGTTCCTGCTGGTCATGAGCTCGGCGAGGTTGCCGGTGCGCAGGCGCTCACGGGACAGGTCGTCGAGCCAGATGGCGACACCCGCCTCGGACAGCCGCTCGGTGGGGCTGACGTTCTCGCCGCTGTCGCTGGTGCTGTCAGTCATCGTGCCCTTCCTCTCTCGTGTCCAGGTGTTCCGGCGCGGTTCAGGACGCCGCCTCGATCGACTCCTTGGCGGCCTGGGCGACCGCCTCGGAGGTGATGCCGTACTCGGCGTAGAGCGTCTTGTAGTCCGCCGACGCGCCGTAGTGCTCGAGCGAGACGATGCGGCCGGCGTCGCCGACCACCTCGCGCCAGCCCTGCGCCACGCCCGCCTCGACCGAGACACGGGCCTTCACACCGGATGGGATGACCGACTCGCGGTACGCCTCGTCCTGCTTGTCGAACCACTCGCGCGAGGGCATGGAGACCACGCGGGCCCGCACCCCGTCGGCCGCGAGGATCTCGCGCGCCTCGACGGCGAGCTGCACCTCGGAGCCGGTGCCCACCAGGACGACGTCGGGCGTGCCCTCGGTGTCCAGGAGCACGTAGCCGCCCTTGAGGGTGCCCTCGGCGCCGGCGAAGCCGTCGGTGCCGCGCGGGTAGGTGGGCACGTTCTGCCGGGTCAGCACGAGGCCGGCCGGGTTCTTCGTGTTCTCCAGGATGCCGCGCCAGGCCCAGGCGGTCTCGTTCGCGTCGGCCGGGCGGACGACGTCGAGGTTCGGGATGGCCCGCAGCGCCGCGAGGTGCTCCACCGGCTGGTGGGTCGGACCGTCCTCGCCGAGGCCGATCGAGTCGTGCGTCCACACGAACGTGGTCGGGATGCTCATGAGCGCGGCGAGGCGCACCGAGGCGCGCATGTAGTCGGCGAACTGCAGGAACGTGCCGCCGTAGGGGCGCGTCAGGCCGTGCAGCACGATGCCGTTCAGGATCGAGCCCATGGCGTGCTCACGGATGCCGAAGTGCAGGGTGCGGCCGTAGGGGTCGCCCGGGAACTTCTTGGTCGCGTGCTCGGTCGGCACGAACGACGGCACGCCGTCCATGGTCGTGTTGTTCGAGCCGGCGAGGTCGGCCGAGCCGCCCCACAGCTCGGGCAGCACGTCCTTGAGCGAGGTCAGGACCTTGCCCGACGCCGCACGGGTCGCGACGCCCTTCTCGCTCGCCTCGAACTCCGGCAGGGCGTCCGTCCAGCCCTCGGGCAGCTCGGACGAGCGCAGGCGCTCCAGGAGCGCGGCCTGCTGCGGGTTCGCCTCGGACCAGGCCGCGAAGGCCGTGTCCCAGGCCTCGCGCTCCGTGGCCTGACGCTCGCCGACGGAACGCGTGTACGCGAGCACCTCGTCGTCGATCGTGAAGGTGGCCTCGGGGTCCAGGCCGAGCGCGGACTTGAGGCCCTTGACCTCGTCGGCGCCCATGGCCGAGCCGTGGATGCCGCCCGTGTTCTGCTTGGTGGGCGACGGCCAGCCGATGATGGTGCGCAGCGCGATGATCGACGGCTTGCCGGTCTCGGCCTTGGCGGCGTCGATCGCCGCGGCCAGCGCGTCGGTGTCCTCCGCGTAGCCCTCGCCGCCCGAGGTCCAGTCCACGCGCTGGGTGTGCCAGCCGTAGGCCTCGTAGCGCTTCAGCACGTCCTCGGTGAACGCGATGTTGGTGTCGTCCTCGATCGAGATCTTGTTGTCGTCCCAGATCAGGATGAGGTTGCCGAGCTGCTGGTGGCCCGCGAGGGACGAGGCCTCGGAGGTCACGCCCTCCTGCAGGTCGCCGTCGGAGGCGATGACGTACACGTGGTGGTCGAAGGGCGACTCGCCGGGGGCGGCGGCCGGGTCGAGCAGGCCCCGCTCGCGGCGCGAGGCGAACGCCATGCCGACGGCGGAGGCGAGGCCCTGGCCCAGCGGGCCCGTCGTGATCTCGACGCCCGCGGTGTGGCCGAACTCCGGGTGGCCCGGGGTCTTGGAGCCCCAGGTGCGCAGAGCGGCGAGGTCTTCCATCTCGAGGCCGTAGCCGGCGAGGAAGAGCTGCAGGTAGATCGTCAGCGACGAGTGGCCGGCGCTCAGCACGAACCGGTCGCGACCCTGCCAGTGCGGGTCGGACGGGTCGTGGCGCATGGCCTTCTGGAAGAGGAGGTACGCGGCCGGCGCGAGCGAGATCGCGGTACCGGGGTGTCCGTTGCCCACCTTCTCGACGGCGTCCGCGGCCAGCGCCTTGATGGCCTTGACCGCTCGCTCGTCGAGCTCCGACCACTCCAGGGGCTTCAGCACGGGGTCGAAAGCGTTCACGAGTCCTCTTTCTCTCCGCCGTCGACCCTCGTCCTTGTCCGGAGAGCGGACGCGCTGGAGAGCCGCGCAGCGTGCGTGCGGCGGCGGCGGGATGCCGGCCGCCCTTCGTTCGATGGCGTCAACAACCCTATACGCGCGCGTAATCCGTTGCGCAGGGCTGTCCACGGACTGTTCGTCCCAGGATGCGGTGGACAAATCTCACACGCTCGTCCGGGAGCGCGGTGCGCGACCCGGTCACCCCGCGACGTACCATGGGCACGCACCCGACCGGCAACAGCGCCGACCAGGTGCGTCATCGACTTCCTGCCTCTCCCGAACGGAACTGCGACGCGCGTGAGAACGAGCCACCTGACGAACGGCCAGACCGCGCGTCCCCAGACGTCCGTCCCCGAGGCCGCGGCCGGCGTCGAGCAGCGTCCCGGGGGATGGTTCATGCGCCGCGCGGGCGCGTACGTCGCCCTGACCAAGCCGCGCGTCATCGAGCTGCTGCTCGTGACGACCGTGCCGACCATGATCCTGGCGGCCGACGGCCTGCCCAGCTTCTGGCTGATCGTCGCCACGCTGATCGGCGGCGCCGGCGCCGCGGGCAGCGCGAACGCGTTCAACATGTGGTGGGACCGGGACATCGACCAGGTCATGAACCGGACCAAGAAGCGTCCGCTGGCCACGGGGGAGATCACGCCGCGCGCCGGTCTGGTGTTCGCCTCGATCCTCGGCCTGCTGTCGCTCGCGTGGTTCGCGCTCGTCATCAACTGGGCCGCGATGTGGCTCACGCTGGGCGCCATCGCGATCTACGTCGTGGGCTACACGATGATCCTCAAGCGCCGCACCCCGCAGAACATCGTGTGGGGCGGCATCGCCGGCTGCATGCCGGTGTTCATCGGCTGGGCCTCGGTCACCGGCGGGCTGAGCTGGGCCGCGCTGGCGCTGTTCGGCATCATCTTCTTCTGGACGCCGCCGCACTACTGGCCGCTGTCGATCAAGTTCAAGAAGGACTACGCGAACGCCAACGTGCCGATGCTCCCCGTGGTCAGCGACGACAAGCGCGTCGCGGCCGAGATGGTGGGCTACACGATCGCGATGATCGCCTGCTCGCTGGCGCTGACCCCGCTCGCGGGCATGTCGTGGGTGTACACCGTGGTGGCCGCCGTGCTGGGTGGCTGGTTCCTCTGGTCCACGATCGCGATGCTGCGCCGGGCGCAGGGCAAGGCCAGCGGCAAGCTGGGCGCCATGAAGGTGTTCCACGGCTCCATCACCTACCTGTCGCTGCTCTTCGTGGCGGTCGCGGTGGACGTCTTCCTGCCCTTCTGAGCTCCGGACCAGACCTCTGCATAGCGGTGGTCATGATTCGGCCTGCACCCTGGTGGCCACCTAGGCTGAGCGCGTGACCGAGACCCCAGCCGACCGAACCACCGACCCTGCCGAACAGCCGGCCGCGCAGTCCGCGGGCTACTCCTCGGGCCTGCCGACGGCGTCCGCCGTCGTCCCCGAGGCCGACCTGGCGCCGCGCCGGGCGGCCCGCGAGAAGTCGCGCGTCGCCCCCGACTACGCGCGTGCCTGGCTCCTGCTCTCCGCGATGCGGACCGAGCTCTTCGACAAGGCGCAGCTCTCCCGGGCGGACCAGGTGATCCTCGACTGCGAGGACGCGATCGACGACTCCCTGAAGGACGAGGCGCGCGAGAACGTCATCCGCTGGATCAAGAGCGGCGGCAGCGCCTGGGTCCGGATCAACGACCGCAAGGCGCCGTCCTGGGCCGACGACGTGGCCTACCTGCGCGGCCTCGAGGGCCTCAACGGCGTGATGCTCGCCAAGACCGAGAGCGCGGACGACGTCATCGACACCGCGCAGCGGCTCGGCGGCGACGTGCCCGTCATCCCGCTCGTGGAGTCGGCCCTCGGCATCGAGGAGGCCGTGCACATCGCCCGGGCGCGCGGCGCGTTCCGGCTCGCGTTCGGCTCCGGCGACTACCGCCGCGACACCGGCGCCGCCAACGAGCCCATGGCCATGGCCTACCCGCGCACGCGCCTCGTGGTCGCCAGCCGCATCGGCGGCCTGCCGGGCCCGGTGGACGGCCCCACGGTCGGCTCGTCCCACGCGCTGCTGCGCGAGCAGTCGGCCGACGCCGTCAACCTCGGCATGACCGGCAAGCTCTGCCTGGACTTCGAGCAGTCGGGCGTCATCAACGAGTCCTTCGCGCCCACGTCGTCCGACGTGGCCTGGGCCGTCGACTTCTTCGCCGAGTTCGAGGCCGCGGGCTCCGTGATCCGCGACGGCAGCGACAAGCCCCGCCTGGCCCGCGCCCAGGTGATCCGCTCGCGCGCCGAGCTGTTCGGCATCAACCCGGCGTGACCTCCCGCGGGTGAGCGATCCCGCCTGAGCCGTCGGCGGGTTCGGCCTCGCGTCGCCGCCGCCCGGCGTGGCCCGCCCGTGGGGCGGGCCACGCTCGGCATGATGGGCCGGTGTCCACCGCACTGGCCCATCTGTCGTCCCGCGAGAACCAGCCCGCCACCCCGTCCGCCCCGGTCGAGGGCGGCCGGCTCGACCGCGCGCTGCGGGACTACCTCGCGCACCTGAGCGTGGAGCGGGGCCTCTCGGCCAACACCGTCGCGGCCTACCGGCGCGACCTCGTGCGGTACGCGGCGTTCCTCGACGCGGCGGGCCGGGGCGGCCTGGCGGGGATCACCGAGTCCGACGTGACGAGTTTCGTCGAGGCCGTGCGCGAGGGGTCCGACGGCGGCCGGCCGCTGTCGCCGTCGTCGACGGCCCGCGCCCTGGCCGCCGTGCGCGGCTGGCACAGGTTCGCGCAGGCCGAGGGCCTGGCGGTCGAGGACCCGTCCGCCGACGTGCGGGCGCCCACCCAGCTGCGGCGGCTGCCGCACGCGCTGTCCGTGGACGACGTCGCCGGGCTGCTCGACGCCGCCGGTGCGGGCGACGGGCCGCTGCCCCTGCGCGACCGGGCCCTGCTGGAGCTGCTGTACGCGACCGGGGCGCGGATCTCCGAGATCGTCGGGCTGGACGTCGACGGCGTGGGGGACTCCACCGCCGTCCGGCTCCTCGGCAAGGGCTCCAAGGAGCGGGTGGTGCCCGTGGGGTCGTTCGCGCGCGACGCCCTGGAGGCCTACCTCGTGCGGGCCCGCCCCGCGCTGGCCGCCGCGGGCCGTGGCACGCCCGCCCTGTTCCTCAACACGCGCGGCGCCCGCATGTCCCGGCAGACGGCGTGGGCCGCCCTGCAGGCCGCGGCCGGACGGGCCGGCCTGACGGAGCACGTCTCGCCGCACACCCTGCGGCACTCGTTCGCGACCCACCTGCTGTCCGGCGGTGCCGACGTGCGCGTGGTCCAGGAGCTGCTCGGGCACGCGTCGGTCACGACCACGCAGATCTACACGATGGTCACGCCCGACGCCCTGCGCGAGGTCTACGCCGCCGCGCACCCGCGGGCCCGCTGACCGCCCGGCACCGAACCACGCCACGCCGGGGCTCCGAGCCGGGCGGTGCCCACACTCTGGTATAGCGTGGCGGGCGTGAGCGAGGCACCCAGCCAGGAGGGAGCGAGCACGATGACCGACATTCTTCTCGGCAAGACGGTCGTCGGCGGTGCACCCACGGACTCGGAGATCGTGCGCGACGTCGTGGGGCGGGTCATGCCCGACCTGCCCGTGCCGGCGCCCCTGGCGAGTCACGGCCCGGCGCGCATCATCGCGATGTGCAACCAGAAGGGCGGGGTCGGCAAGACCACGACCACGATCAACCTCGGCGCGTGCCTGGCCGAGTACGGCCGCAAGGTGCTGCTGGTCGACTTCGACCCGCAGGGCGCCGCGTCGGTCGGCATCGGGGTCAACCCGCACGAGCTCGACCTGACGATCTACAACCTGCTCATGGAGCGAGGCGTGGACGTCCAGGACGTGCTGATCCCGTCCGGCATCGAGAACCTCGACGTGCTGCCGGCGAACATCGACCTGTCGGCCGCGGAGGTGCAGCTCGTGGGCGAGGTCGCCCGGGAGTCGGTGCTCGCGCGTGCGCTGCGTCCGGTGATCGACGACTACGACGTGATCCTCATCGACTGCCAGCCGAGCCTCGGCCTGCTCACCGTCAACGCCCTGACGGCGGCGCACGGCGTGCTGATCCCGCTGGAGTGCGAGTTCTTCGCGCTGCGCGGCGTCGCGCTGCTGGTGGAGACCATCGAGAAGGTGCGGGACCGGCTCAACCCCGCCCTGGAGATCGACGGTATCCTCCCCACCATGTACGACTCGCGCACCCTCCACTCCCGGGAGGTCGTGGCCCGGGTGCACGAGGCCTTCGGCGACACGCTGCTGCACTCGATCATCGGGCGCACGGTGAAGTTCCCCGACGCCACGGTCGCCGCCGAGCCCATCACCGCGTACGCCCCGGGTCACCCGGGTGCCGCCGCGTACCGTCAGCTCGCCCGGGAGCTCGTGGCCCGTGGCGACGCTGCCTGAGGTGCTGCCGGACGTGGTGCCCGAGGTACTGGAGGCCGCTGCCGCCCCGGAAGCGGAGCCCGGGGCGCTGACGGCCGAGCAGGCACCGGCGCCCGAGGAGCAGCCCGCCGAGCGGTCGTCGTCCCGCATGTTCCAGGTGCGGCTGCACAACTTCGAGGGCCCGTTCGACCTGCTGCTGTCGCTCATCGCGAAGCACCAGATGGACGTCACCGAGGTGGCGCTCGCCGTGGTGACCGACGAGTTCGTCGCGCACATCCGCGAGGCGGAGCGGGCCTCCCGCGAGGCCGCCGAGCGCGGCGAGGTGCACGAGTCGTGGGACCTCGGCGTGGCCAGCGAGTTCCTGGTCATCGCCGCGACCCTGCTGGACCTCAAGGCCGCGCGCCTGCTGCCCGGCGTCGTCGACGAGGACGCGGAGGACCTGGAGCTGCTCGAGGCGCGCGACCTGCTGTTCGCGCGGCTGCTGCAGTACCGCGCCTACAAGGAGGTCTCGAAGGTCCTCGCGGAGCAGATGGCGTCGTCCGGACGCCGCGTGCCTCGCCTGGCGCCGCTCGAGCCGCACCTGGCCGCGATCCTGCCGGAGCTGGTCTGGGACACGACGGGGGAGCGGCTCGCGGAGCTGGCCGCGAAGGTGCTCGCGCCCAAGCCGCCGCCCGTGGTGGGCCTGGCCCACCTGCACGGCTCCGCGGTGAGCGTGCGCGAGGAGGCCGGCGTGATCGTCCGGCGCCTGCGGGAGGAGCACTCGGTCACGTTCCGGTCGCTCACCGCCGGTACGGAGCGCCTCGTGACCGTCGCCCGGTTCCTGGCGCTGCTGGAGCTGTTCCGCGACGCGCTGGTCGGGTTCGAGCAGGTCAGCCCGCTGGGCGAGCTGACGGTCCGGTGGACGGCCGGGCCCGACGACGGCGGGAAGTACCTCGACCCGGAGGCGGGCCCGAGCGAGTTCGACGAGGACGACCAGATGGACACCGCACAGCCCGGAACGGAGGCGACAGCATGACGGTCGAGGAACAGGCCCCGCCGGCGGACGCCGCCCCTGAGGCCCCCGCGCCACCCGCGGCCGAGGAGCAGCCCGTCGTCGACGTGCACACGCTCCCGGGCGGCGCGCACGCGGCGGTCGAGGCCGTGCTCATGGTGGCCGACGCTCCGATCGGCGCGGACCGGATCGCGGCGGCGCTGAACCTGACGCAGGACGAGACCGACGACATCCTGCACGAGCTGGCCGACGAGTACGCGGGCCACCTCGGCTCCCGCCCGCGCGGTTTCGAGCTGCGCCGCACGGTGGACGGGTGGCGCATCTACTCGTCCACCGCCCACGCGGACCCCGTGGGGCGCTTCGTGCTGGACGGCCAGTCGGCCAAGCTGAGCCAGGCCGCGCTGGAGACGCTCGCCGTGATCGCGTACCGTCAGCCGGTGTCGCGCGGCCAGATGAGTGCGGTACGCGGCGTGAGCGTCGACGGCGTCGTGCGCACCCTGCTGACCCGCGGGCTGATCGCCGAGATCGGTCAGGACCCGAGCTCGGGTGCGGTTCTGTTCGGAACCACGGGATACTTCTTGGAGCGGATGGACTTCTCGTCGCTCGACGAGCTGCCCCCGCTGGCGCCGCACCTGCCGGATCTCGACATGATCGACGGCCTCGACGGGCTGGACTCCTAGTCCTGCCCGAGGCCTGCACGACGGGTTTCGCGCGCCCCTTTCCGAGATCTTCCGACGTACCGAGAGACGAATCATGAGCAACGAACGCCGCGGCGGGAGCCGCCGCGAGTCCGGTGACGGGCAGCAGCCCCGCCGTCCCGCCCGATCGGGCGGCCAGTCCGGCAACCGATCCGGTGGCCAGTCCGGCAAGCAGGGTGGACGGCAGGGCCAGAACTTCCGTGGGGGCAGCTCCGCGAAGAGCCGCGCGCAGGCGAACCAGCCGCGCCGTCGGCCCGCGAAGCCCACGGAGCCGGCCCGGGACGTGCACGTCGAGGACGGTGTGCGCCTGCAGAAGGTGCTCGCGCAGGCGGGGCTGGGCTCGCGCCGCGCGTCCGAGGAGCTGATCGCGAACGGGCACGTCGAGGTGGACGGCCAGCTCGTCACCGAGCTGGGCGTGCGGGTGGACCCCGCCACCGCCGTCATCCACGTGGACGGGCTGCGCATCCAGCTCGACCAGGCCAAGGTGACGATCGCGCTGAACAAGCCCCTGGGCGTGGTGTCCACGATGGACGACCCCAAGGGCCGCCCGACGGTCGCGGACCTGATCAGGAACCGCGAGGAGCGCCTGTTCCACGTGGGCCGGCTCGACGCGGACAGCGAGGGCCTGCTGCTCCTGACGAACGACGGCGAGCTCGCCAACCGCCTGTCGCACCCGAAGTACGAGATCGCCAAGACGTACCTCGTGACGGTCGAGGGCGAGGTGTACCCGCGCATCGGCCGCGAGCTCCTGAAGGGTGTGGAGCTGGAGGACGGCACGGCCAAGATGGACGCCGTGCACGTGCTCCAGCAGATCGACGGCTTCGCGATGCTGGAGGTCGTCCTGCACGAGGGCCGCAACCGGATCGTGCGCCGGATGTTCGACGCCGTCGGGCACCCCGTGACGCGGCTGGTGCGCACCCGGATCGGCCCGATCCCGCTGGGCGACCTGAAGGCCGGCCGCACCCGCGTGCTCGGCCGCACGGAGCTCGGCACCCTGATGAACGCGGTCGACCTGTAACCTCTCCCGCTGAGTGCTGGCTGTTTGTGGCTGACGAGCACTCCGAAGCGCAGATACCCAGCACTCAACGGAAGTGAGCGAACCTGTGACCAGCCCTGTAGTGATCGCCATCGACGGACCGTCGGGCTCCGGCAAGTCGAGCGTGTCGAAGGCGGTCGCCGCGCGGCTCGGCCTGGCCTACCTCGACACGGGGGCCATGTACCGGGCGGCCACGGTGTGGAGCATGGAGACGGCGGACCTGGCGGACGCCGCGTCGGTCACCACCGCGGTCCGGGCGATGCCGCTGGTCATGGGGCTGGACCCGGCCGCGCCGGGCGTCGAGCTGGACGGCCGGGACGTCGCCGTGACGATCCGCAGCACCGAGGTCACGACCAATGTGTCGAAGGTGGCGTCCAACCTCGACGTGCGGGCCGAGCTCAAGCGGCTCCAGCGCGCGATCATCGACCAGGAGTCCGACGTGACCCGGGCCGTGCAGGCCGCCGGCCGGGGGATCGTGGCCGAGGGCCGCGACATCACCACGGTCGTGGCGCCCGACGCCGACGTCCGCGTGCTGCTCACCGCCTCGGAGGAGGCGCGCCTGCGCCGCCGCTCCCTGGAGGTGCACGGCGCCGCCGACGCCGGCGCCGTCGAGGCCACGAAGGACCAGGTGCTGCGCCGCGACCAGGACGACGCGAAGGTGACGCAGTTCCTCGTCGCCGCGGACGGCGTCGTGACCGTCGACTCCAGCGACCTCGACTTCGAGCAGACGGTCGACGCCGTGCTGGCGGTCGTCACCCAGGTGACGGGACGCGAGGTCGCGCCTTCCGCCTGAGGAGCGACGCAGGTCATATGCCCGCGGGTCGGCCTGAGCGCGCGGGGCCTGCGACAATGGGGGCATGACCCACGACTCCTCTGCATCTGAGGCTGCCCTGGACGCGGCGGCCCGAGACGATGCTGCCCTGGACGCTGCCGCCCCGGTCGCACCCGACCTCGACCTCACCGAGACCGAGGACGACGTCGCGCGCGAGCGCGCCCTGCGCGTCGGCCTCGAGGAGTTCGAGCTCGACGAGGAGGACCAGGCGCTCCTGGACTCCGAGTGGTCCGACGAGGAGTCCGAGGCCGAGCAGATCCTGCCGGTGCTCGCGATCATCGGGCGGCCGAACGTCGGCAAGTCGACCCTGGTGAACCGCATCCTCGGCCGCCGCGAGGCGGTCGTGGAGGACAAGCCGGGTGTGACGCGCGACCGCGTCTCCTACCCGGCCGAGTGGGCCGGCCGCCGGTTCATGCTCGTGGACACGGGCGGCTGGGAGGTCGACGTCGCCGGCATCGAGTCCAAGGTGGCGGAGCAGGCCGAGGTTGCGATCTCCCTCGCCGACGCCGTCGTCTTCGTCGTCGACGCCGCCGTGGGCGCCACCGCGACCGACGAGCGGGTCGTGGAGCTGCTGCGCCGCTCCGGCAAGCCCGTCGTGCTGTGCGCCAACAAGGTGGACGGCGCCTCGGGCGAGGCGGACGCGACCTACCTCTGGGCCCTGGGCCTGGGGGAGCCGTACCCGGTCTCGGCCCTGCACGGTCGCGGCACGGGCGACCTGCTCGACGCCGCGGTCAAGGCCCTGCCCACGAAGTCGGCGCACGGCACGCTGCGGCCCTCGGGCCCGCGCCGCGTGGCGCTCGTCGGCCGGCCGAACGTCGGCAAGTCGTCGCTGCTGAACAAGATCGCCGGCGCGGAGCGCGTCGTCGTCGACGAGGTCGCCGGCACCACGCGGGACCCGGTCGACGAGCTGATCGAGCTGCGCGGCATCCCGTACTGGTTCGTCGACACCGCCGGCATCCGCCGTCGTGTGCACCAGACCAAGGGCGCCGACTTCTACGCGTCGCTGCGCACGGCTGCCGCCATCGAGAAGGCCGAGGTCGGCGTCGTCCTGGTGGACGCGTCCGCCCCGCTGACCGAGCAGGACATCCGCGTGATCCAGCAGGTCGTGGACTCCGGTCGCGCGCTGGTGATCGCGTACAACAAGTGGGACCTCATGGACGAGGACCGCCGCCCCTACCTCGAGCGCGAGATCGAGAAGGAGCTGGTGCAGATCCAGTGGGCGCCGCGCGTCAACCTGTCGGCCCGCACGGGCTGGCACAGCGAGCGCCTGGTGCCGGCGATCGAGCGGTCGCTCGCGTCCTGGGACCGCCGGGTGCCCACGGGCAAGCTCAACTCGTTCCTCGGTGAGCTCGTGGCCGCGCACCCGCACCCGCTGCGTGGTGGCAAGCAGTCGCGCATCCTGTTCGCGACGCAGGCCTCGACGCGTCCGCCGCGGTTCGTCATCTTCGCCACGGGGTTCATCGAGGCCGGCTACCGCCGGTTCATCGAGCGCCGCCTGCGCGAGACGTTCGGTTTCGAGGGCACGCCCATCGAGATCTCGGTGCGGGTGCGCGAGAAGCGCAAGCGCTGAGCCGCCGGCCCGGCATGCGGCTCGGGGTGCGGCGCGAGGCGCGGCACGCCGGTCGATGCCCACGTCGGGGCCGGATCGCGGTACCTTCAGGTCGTGCTTCCGGCCAGTATCCCCAGCCCTGACCCGGTGTGGTCCCAGTTCAGCCTGGGCCCCCTCACCATCCACACCTACGCCCTGTGTCTCCTGGCGGGCATCGTCGCCGCCGCGTGGATCACGGACCGGCGGCTCCGCGCGCGCGGAGCCGCCCCCGGGCTCGCCGTCGACGTCGCGATGTGGGCGGTGCCGATCGGCATCGTCGGCGCGCGGATCTACCACGTGCTCACCCACCTGGACGACTTCACCGGTCCCGAGGTCGACGCCTGGGCCTGGGTGCGCATCTGGGAGGGCGGCAACGCGCTGTTCGGCTCGCTGCTCGGCGGCGCGGTCGGCGTCCTGATCGCGTGCCGCATCTCCGGCCTGCGCTTCTGGTCGTTCGCCGACGCCCTCGCGCCCGGCCTGCTGGTGGCCCAGGCGATCGGCCGCCTCGGCAACTACGTGAACCAGGAGCTGTTCGGCCTGCCGACCACGCTGCCCTGGGGCCTGGAGATCCGTTCCGACGCGCCGATGTTCCCCGACGGCACGCCCGCGGGGACGCTGTTCCACCCGTTGTTCCTGTACGAGATGATCTGGAACCTCATCGGGGTGGCGGTGCTCCTGTACGTCGAGCGGCGCGTGGTGCGCCGGAACGAGGCTCTCGCGGCCGACGGCGGCACCCCCGGGGCCGGCCTGCGCTGGGGCCGCATGTTCGGTCTCTATCTCATCTGGTACGGCCTGGGCCGGAGCTGGCTCGAGTCCATCCGGATCGACCCCACGAGCGACGCGCCCCTGGGGGTCCCGGCGAACATCTGGACGTCGGGTGTCGCGGTGCTGCTGGGCATCGTCATCATCGTGGTGCAGGGCCGCCGCCACCCGGAGCCGGAACTCTCGGTCTACGCGCCGGGCCGCGAGCCCGCGGACGAGGACGCCGAGGCGGGCGACGTCGACAAGGCCGCTGAGGCCGACGCGGACGCGAACGCGAGCCCGGTGGACCCGGCCGGGAGCAAGTAGCCCGCCCGAGGCGGGGTGAAGCCCACTCAGCGGGGAGGGTTACGGAGAGCTAGCAGTGCTACCTCTCCGTAACCCTCCCCGCTGCGTCGGCCACCCCGAGGCGCCTGTGCGCACCCTCACAGCTCCTCAGGTTGTTCACCCGGGCATCCATTACGGAGGATGTGGTCATGCCACACTCGCTCCCCGGGGACACGCCTGCGTCCGAACACCTCCCCGTGGGACCGCGTACCTGGTGGCCCGTCGCCGCCGTGCTGCTGGCCATCGCCTGGGGCGGCAACGAGTTCACCCCGCTGCTGGTGATGTACCGCGAGCAGGGGCACCTCGGCGACGTGACGGTCGACGCGCTGCTGGCCGCATACGTGTTCGGCATCGTCCCGGCGCTGCTGCTCGGCGGGCCGCTGTCAGACCGGCACGGCCGTCGTCCGCTCCTGCTGCCCGCCGCGCCCGTGGGAGCACTGGGCTCCCTCGTGCTCGCCCTCGACCCGACCAGCCCGCTCCTGCTCGCCGCCGGCCGCGTGCTGTGCGGCGTCGCGCTCGGGCTGGTGATGGCAGTCGGCAGCACCTGGATCACCGAGCTCAGCGCCCGCACGGGCGACCGCGCCGCCGGCCCGCGCCGAGGCTCCCTGTCGCTCACCATCGGCTTCCTGCTCGGCGCGGGCGTGGCCGCCATGCTCGCCCAGTTCGGGCCCTGGCCCACGCACCTGGCCTACGTCGTGCACGCCGTCGGCGCCCTGGCCGCGGGCGGGTGGCTGCTGCGCGTGCCCGAGACCAACCCCGGGTTGCACCGCGACGACCGCGCGCCGCTGCGGGACGACCTGCGCATCACCGCCGTCGGGCACCGGCGCTTCCTGCGGGTCGTCGTGCCGCTCGCGCCCTGGGTCTTCGGCTGCGGCGGCAGCGCGTACGCGGTGCTGCCCGCCCTGCTCTCCGACCACGCGGGCGAGATCCCCATCGCGTTCGCCGGCGGGATGACGGTGCTCTCGCTCGGCTGCGGCATCGGCATGCAGGCCGTGGCCCGGCGGATCGACACCCCGGCGTCGGCCCGCGCGTCGGTCGTCGCGCTGAGCATCGTCGCCGTCGGGATGGCGCTCGCGGCGTGGGCGGCGATCTCGCCGTCGCTGCCGCTCGGCGTGCTCGCGGCCGTGGTGCTGGGCACCGGCTACGGGCTGGGCCTCGTCGCGGGGCTCAGCGAGGTCGCGCGCATCGCCGGGCCGGGTCAGCTCGCCGGCCTGACCGCCGTCTTCTACTCGCTGACCTACCTCGGGTTCTTCGCCCCGATGGTGCTCGCGTGGCTGCACACGACCTGGTCGTACGGCCAGATGTTCGGCTTCGGGGCGGCCGCCGCGGCGCTGTGCCTGCTGATCGTCGCGGTCAGCTCCCGCAAGAACCTCCCCCTGGCGGGCGGCGGGCGCGCGGGCCGGTAGCCCTCGCGGACCTGCCCCTGCTGGCCGGTCCTAGCTCGCCGGCTGGAGGGCCTGGACCTGGAGCAGCGACTCGTCCGAGTCGGCGCACGCCGTGAGCGTGAGCTGGTCGTTCCGGACGAACAGGGAGCGCTTCTCGCCCGGCGGGTAGATCCGCAGCCCGTCGGCGGGCGTCTGCCCGCACTCGTCCCCGTAGTTCTCGGCGTTCGAGACCCGGACGACGGCGTGTGCCGAGCCGCCCACGCGAGCGTCACCGTCTCGTGCGGGCTCGACCGGTCGAACGTCGCGGCCTCGCCGATCTGGGTGCCGTCGCCGTCGCCCACGAAGGACACGCCCGGCCAGCCCTGCAGCCAGCACTCGTCCGGCGCCTCGTTCTTCAGCACGACCTCGATCTCGTAGTGCCCGGCTCCGGCGCCGCCCTCCACGGGGACGAGGCTGCCCGCGAGCTCCGGCGTCTGGCAGCGGCCCTCGGTGGCGCCGGCGTCGTCCGTCGATCCCGTTCCGTCCGTCGCGCTCTCCGTCGCGCCGGGCTCCGACGTCTCGTCCGGCGCCTCACCCGAGGGCGATCCCGCCGACGCGGACGGCGTCGAGCTCGTCGACGAGGCGGACGCGCACGCCGGGCCCGACGCCGCCTCGTCGTCGGCGGAGCTCGCCGAACATCCCGTGGTGACGAGCAGTGCGGCGACCCCCGCGGCGCCGAACATCGTCCTGACGATCCCGTGCTTGGTCATACGAACTTCCCCTCGGGCAGATCCAGCCAACCATCGGCCGCCTCCACACCCTGCGGCCGAGATCGATCGTTGCAGAGGTTCGATCATCTCGCCGAGTTGCCCTGAGCAACAATATCTGCCCCGGCGCGGCGCGACACGGCGGCGCGAGCGGGACGCCGTGGACACCCCGGCGCGGCCCGGACATCTTTCCTAGCCTGGTGCGCTGTCGACGGGTCCGCGTATGACCCGCGTGTCGAGCGAGAGGGCAGGACAGACGATGGCGACGAACCCTGTGTACGGCTCCAACTTTCCCGATCCCGCGGTCCTGGAGGTCGACGGGACCTACTGGGCGTACGCGACGAGGAACCGGGTCGAGACGCTGCCGGTGCTGCGGTCCACGGACCTGGTGCACTGGGAGCTGGTGGGGGACGGCATGCCTGAGCGGGCGTCGTGGATCGCGCCGGGACGGGACTGGGCGCCCGAGGTCGCGGTCGTGGGGGAGCGGTACGTCGCGTACTACACGGCGCACGACCGGGTCACCGACGTGCAGGCCGTCGGGGTGGCCGTGGCCGACGAGCCCTACGGCCCGTTCCGGGACGACGCCGACCGGCCGCTGCTGTGCCAGGACACCGAGGGCGGCTCGATCGACGCCTCGCCGTTCACCGACGCCGACGGCTCACGCTGGCTGCTGTGGAAGAACGACGGCAACCACGTGGGCGTCGACACGTGGATCTACGTGCAGCGGCTGTCCGACGACGGGCTGCGCCTGGAGGGCGAGCCCCGCAGGATCCTGAAGCAGGACCAGGAGTGGGAGGGCACGCTCGTGGAGGGCCCGTACGTCTGGCCGCACGGCGGCCGGTACTACCTGTTCTACTCGGGCAACGCGTTCGACTCGGACCGGTACGGCGTGGGCTACGCCGTCTCGGACCGGGCCACCGGACCGTACGTGAAGCCGCAGGACGGCCCGATCATGGTCTCGAACGAGGTGGCGGCAGGCCCGGGCCACGGCATGGTCGTCGAGCGCGACGGGCGCACCTGGTACGTCCACCACGCCTGGCCGCCCGGCGCGGTCGACGCACCCGAGCCGGGCCGGCAGATGTGGCTCACGGAGCTGGTCTTCGAGCCGGCGCCCGACGGCGGCCCGGACGTGCCGACGTTCCTCGGCCCGCGCACGGAGCTGGACCTGGCCTGACCGGCCCCGGTCGGCCGGTCCGCTCCGAACGGCCGTCCGCCCGGACGAGGCGCCGGGCTACCCCGGCGCCTCGTCGGGCAGCCCCACCTCGTCCGGCAGCCCGACCGTGAGCTGGGTGAAGGACTTGCCGCTGGTGTCCTTGAGCACCACGTAGCCCGCGTCGACGTGCGGCTCGATGCCGCTGTGCTTGTCGTTCGGCGCGCCGATGACGAGCTGGAACCCGAGCCCGCGCCAGGCGTTGATCGCCCGGCCGGTGAAGTGGGCGTCGGCCTTGATCAGCGCCTCGTCGAGGAAGACCGGCGCGTACCGCGGCCGTTCCGCGCCGGCGTCGCCGAGCTGGTAGCGCAGGGCCGCGCCCACGATGAACGCGACCAGCTCCTGGGACTCGCCGCCGGACTTCTCGCCGATGTGGTCGTAGACCGCGACGTGCGCGCCGTCCTTGGTGAGCTTCTCGGCGCTGATCCGCACGTGGTTGCGCACGTCGATCAGGTCGTGGAACTCAGGGGCGGTGCGGCGCACGCGGTCGACCACCTTGGCCATGCGGGTGTAGGCGCGCTGCCGGTCTGTGTCGCTCCGGGCGTTGGCAATGGCCTCGCGCACCGCGCGCAGGTCGGCGCGGAACCGGGAACGCACCGGCGAGGCGGTGTCGCGCAGCTCGATGTGCAGCTTGTGGTGCTCGTCGGAGAAGTCGAGGCCGTCGAGGATCCGGTTGACCGGGTCGATGCGGTCGCGGATCTCGCGCACGGCGGTCGAGATGTCGCTGTCGAGCTTGGTCAGGTCCGCGCCGGACAGCCGGAGCAGGCTGTCGCGCCACTCCGACTCCAGCTCGTGCAGCCCGTTCTTCTCCAGGTCGGTCAGGAACCGTTCGTAGTCGTCGTAGGACGTGTCCGGGTCGACGCCGAGGTTCGGGTTGGGCCACCGTTCCTTGAACGTCTCGAAGATGTCGTGCAGGGCCGCGCGGCCCCGGCCGACGGCGGCCTGCGCCTCGCCCTGGTCGTCCCGGACCCGTGCCGCGGCGCGGTCCAGCGCGGCGTCGAAGCGTTCGACGGCCTGGGCGGGGGAGCCCTCGGCGCCCTGCTCGCCCGCGAACAGCTCCTGGAGGTACTCGCGGTGCGCGGCGGCGACCTGGGTCCCGTCGGCCTCGGCCGTGTCGAGCGTGCGCTGCGCGGTGTCGACGGCGTCCGCCGTCCGCTCCCACGCCGCCTCCAGCTCGCCGGCCCGGTTCTTGGCGACGCCGCTCTCCTCGGTCAGCCGGGTGACCCGGTCCTCCAGGACGCCGAGCTCCTTCCGCAGCCGCCCGATCTCCGGGTTGTCCGACGTGACCTCCTCGACGATCGCGGTCCAGCGGCCCCGCTCGGTCCGCAGGGCGTCGAGGTCGACCTGCTCCCACGTCAGGTCGGCGATCTTCTCGTAGGCGCCGCGCTGCTTCTCGAACGAGTCGAGCCCCGCCGTGGCGGCCTCCAGTGCGCCGACGGCGGCGGCGTGCGCCGCCTCCGCCTCGGCGACGGCGCCCTCCAGCTCCTTGAGGCGGCGGGCGTTGGAGAACCCGAGCACGTTCGTCACGCCCTGGCCGCCGTGGGCGCCGCGCCCGCCGTCGGACGTCTGGCCCGTGAGCGTCACCGCCTTGCGGTGCAGGGCGAACTGCGCCGGCGAGTCGATGCAGACGTACGCGAAGCGGTCGGCGAGCTCCTGCCTGAGCCAGCCGGTGAACGGCGTCGGCCGGTGGTCCAGGCGCGCGGGGAGGGTGCGGTCCTGAACGGCGGCCTCGTCGCGCCGCCCGGTGGGCACGCCCCGGAACCGGATCCGGCGCGCGGTGGGCACGGAGTTGATCGCGGCGCGGAACGCCTTGAGGTGGGCGACGTCGATCAGCATCTCGGTGGCGAAGCCGCCCAGCGCCAGGTTGAACGCCTGGCGCCAGGGCTCGAACTCCGTGCGCACCTCGATCAGCTCGCCCACGAACGGCAGCTCGTCCGGCGACAGGCCCGCCGCCTCGGCGAGGGCGGCCCGGGCGCGGTGCAGGTCGGAGGGGATGTTGTCCTTGCGGGCGCTGACGGTCCGCAGCTCCGCCCGCAGGCTCTCCAGCTCCTTCGCCGCGGCCTGCTCGGCGAGGGTCGCCTCGGTGAAGCGCCGCCGGGCGGCCGCGCGCGCGTCGGCGTCGTTCAGCGCCCGGTGCGCCTGCTCGACGACGGCGTCGAACCCGGCGGCGTCCGACACCTCGGCCCCGACGTCGGTCAGCAGCGCGTCGAACCGGGCACGCGCCGCGGCGACCGGTTCGATCCGCGCCTCCAGGCGGTCCACCTCGTCCTGCGCCTTCCTCAGGCGGTCGCCGCCGGCCGCGCCCAGGAGGTCCCGGGCCGCGTCGCGCTCCAGCCGGGCCGCCGAGACCCGGACGGTGAGCTCGGTCGCCTCGTCCCGGGCGCGGGCGCGGCGCCGCTGGAGGTCCGCCTCCGACGCGCGCAGCAGGTCCAGCCGCCGGCCCGCGAGCCACAGCGCGGCGGGGGCCGCCGGGTCCGAGAACTGTCCGACGGCGTCGATCATGCGCAGCCGCTCGACGGCCTGGTCGATCGCGGCGCGGTGCTCGCGGACGGGGCCGAGCGCGCGGACCTGCTGCTGCGCGGTGACCATCCGGTCGCGGGTGGCGGACAGCTCGTCGAACTGCTGCACCGCGCCGTCGGCCGTGGCGAACGTCGAGGGCTCCTCCAGGACCATCGTCTTGTAGAGGGCGTCGACCGTGGTGATCTGCTGCCCGGCCTGGATGCGGCCGAGCAGGCCCACGGCCTTGTGCCCGTCGCCGCTCGCGCCGATGCCGAGCGCGGTGTGCAGCCGCGCCGTGTAGTCCCGGTCGGTCTCGAAGCAGGTCAGCCCCGTGCGCGTCACGGCCCGGCGGTCGAACCGGTGCCGGGCCGCGTCCTCCAGGCCGCTCAGGTCGAACGGCCCGTCGCAGGTGCCGCGCACCGCCGTGACGTTCTCCAGCGTCCGGGCCGACGACGGCACGTACCAGGCGCGGACGGCGGTGAAGGTGGCCCCGCCCTGGTCGACCCACGTCATCGCGATCGCCGACCAGGTGTCCTCCCTCTCGCCGCGCAGCACCCGGACCCGGGTCTCGCCGTCGACCCGCTTCTCGTCGAGCTTGCCGCGCGCGTAGGACAGGATGTTGCGCTGCTCCTTGCCGCGCGGCTTGCCGGTCACGCCGCCGTTGGACGCGCCGTTGAACGGCGTGGTGTGCGGCATGATCAGCGCGATGTAGGAGTCCATGAGCGTGGACTTGCCCGACCCCGAGCCGCCGCTGAACAGCGTGGCCCCCGGGGAGAACCGCACGTGGTGGTGACCGTGGTAGCCGCCCCAGTTGACGAGCTGCAGCGTCTGGGCCACCCACTGCTGGCCCGTCGAACGCGCCGGGACCAGCCCCCACAGCGTCTCGATCATGCTCACGACCTGTCCTCCTTGTTCCCGGCGAGCCAGCGGGTGAGCTCCGCGAGCCGGTTGTTGTCGAGCACGACCTCCACCAGCGGCGTGATGCGGTACCGGCCCGTCGACTCCTCGTCGATCAGGCCCTCGGACGCCAGGCGGCCCACAGCGTCGCGGATCTCGCGCTGCGGGCGCACGAGGTTGTTGTCGTCCAGGTCGAAGAACGTGAGCACGCCCTGCTCGATGTCCTCCAGGTCGATCCGCGCGGAGGTCTCGCCCGAGCTCGCCTCGTGCTGGTAGACGGTGCGCAGGTGCACCAGCACCAGCGTCTCGACGCGGTTGTACGGGTCGTCGCGCAGCAGGATCGGCACGTCGACCTCGCCCGAGCGGACCTGCTGCTTGTAGGCGATCCCGCGGTCGTGGTCGACGACGAGGCGCACGAACAGGTCGTGCAGGCGCGACTCGATCACCGACTGGTGCTCCAGGAGCGTCCTCCACTGCGCGCGGTTCTTCTCCGCCGTCAGGAACCGCCGCTGCAGCAGCCGGACCAGCACGCGCCGGACCTCCGGGTCCAGCAGCCCGCGGTCGCCCGCGAACAGCTCGGTCTGGTCGTCCTCCATCGGGGCGGGCTCGATGAAGCCCGCGTCCTCGGTCCCCGCCTCGTCCGTCACCGTCTCACTCATCCGCCGTCCCGCCCTCGTGCTCGTCCCTCATCGCCACACCACCGAATGCGAACCGCCGCCGTGTCCCGTCCGGCCGGACCGCCTCGACGGTCACCACCTCGTCCGTCTCGACCATGCCGTGCCGGTGCGCGATCTCCAGCAGGCCCAGCAGGTCGACCGGCCGCCGCAGCCGCTCGGGCGCGGACCGGAACGCCGTCGCGACGTCCACGGCCCCGTCCTCGCGGGGCAGCGCGGCCAGGTGCTTCTCCAGGTCCGCGTAGTGCGGACCGCCCCAGGCCCGCGAGTCGTCGTCCGGCACCACGCCCATCTCCCACGCCTCCAGCGGCGTCGGGGGAGCGGGCAGGCGCAGGCCGTCCGCCTTCTGCCGCAGGTGCCCGACGTCGGCCACGGGCAGGCGCCGCATCGGCTCGACCGCCTGCTTGTGCCGCGAGGTGGGCATCCACTGCTGGAACCCCGACATCACGTCGCGCAGCAGCCCGTCCACCTCCCGGTCCCGGAGCGGGTCGTGGTTGCGGATCTGGGTGGTGATGACGTGCGAGGCCTGCTGCTGCGCGTGCAGCACCTCGCGCACGCCCTGCTCGATGCGCCGCGCGATCTCGTGCAGCTCGCGCCGCTGGGGCGCGGGAAGCTGCTCCGCGAACGGGTGGCCCAGGATCACGCGGAGGTTCCCGGCGAGCTGGTCGATGTGCTCGGCCCGGCCGATCAGGGCGAGCGCTCCGGCGAAGGCACGCCCCTCCCGCGTGGACTCCATGATGTCCTTGCCGCGCGCGAGGTACTCGCGGAGCACCTCGCCCGTGGGACGCACGTCCTGCCGCAGGTCGGTGACGACGTCGCGCTGGACCTGCTTGATCGACTCGACCACGCGGGCGAAGTCGGCCGGCAGCTCGCGCGCGAGGTGCAGCACGTTCTCCGCCTCCTCCAGCAGCTGGTCGTCGCCCACCGGCTCGACGGCGCCCGTGCGCTCCAGCCGCTCGACCTCGGCGGTGCGCTCCCGGATCTCGGCGTCGAGCCGGGCGATCCGGGACAGCACGTCCGGGTCGGCGTCCTGCGCGAGCTCCTCGACGGCGTCGAGCAGGGTGCGCACCCGGGACTCGGAGACCCGCGTGCGCGCGCCGCCGACCCGGCCCGCGACCTCGAGGGCGCCGACGCCGTGCGCGGAGACCTGGTAGACCTCGACGCCGTCCTGCACGTGCCGCTTGAGCCAGCCCGAGCGCACCCAGCCGCGGCACAGGTCGCGCGAGCTGCCGACGGGGAGCGGCGCGTTGCCCTCCTCGCCGTACCCGGCGGCCCGCAGGCGGTCCAGGGCGGCGTCGATCTCCGCGTGCGCGTCGGCCACCGGTACCTGGGGCCGCTGCGCCGTGAAGACCAGCGCCAGCATGGTCACGACGAACGGCGCGTACGTCCCGTGGAGCAGGTCCAGCATCGGGTTCTTGAACGCTCGGAGCGCACCTTCGTACGCTCCCTCCACGGTGGCTGTGCTCATCGCCGACCAGGGTACGTGGACAGTCCGACATCGACACGCGTCGGCGGGCGGGCAGCGGGTGAGGAATGAGACGGGCGTGGGGGGCACCCCGGACATAAGGTTAGGCTTACCTCCCGTGACCGCCCCTACCGCTCTCCGTGGTGACGACCTCGTGCTCGGCTACCAGCGCACCACCGTGGTGCACGGCGTCGCCGTCCACCTGCCGCCCGGTGCCGTGACCGCGCTCGTCGGCCCCAACGGGTCCGGCAAGTCCACCGTGCTGCGCTCGCTGGCGCGGTTGCACCCGGTGCAGCAGGGGACCGTCAGACTCGGCGCCACGGCCGACGACGCCGTCGACGTCGCGCCGCTGTCGGCGCGGGACTTCGCCCGGCGCGTCACGCTGCTCGCCCAGTCCCGCCCGCACCCGGCCGGGCTGGAGGTGCGCGACGTCGTCGCGTTCGGCCGCCACCCGCACCGCCGGCGGTTCGCGCCGCTGACCGACGCCGACCACGCCGCGATCGACCGCGCGATGGACATCACCGGCGTGGCCGGCATGGCCCGCCGCGGCGTCGACCAGCTCTCCGGCGGCGAGGTGCAGCGCGTCTGGCTGGCCACCTGCCTGGCGCAGGAGACCGGCGTGGTGCTGCTGGACGAGCCCACCAACCACCTCGACCTGCGCTACCAGGTCGAGACGCTCGACCTGGTGCGCGACCTCGCCGAGGAGCACGGCACGGCGGTCGGCATCGTGCTGCACGACCTGGACCATGCCGCGTCGGTCGCCGACGCCGTCGTCCTGCTGCACCAGGGCCGTGTCCTGGCGGCCGGACCGCCCGCGCAGGTGCTCACGGCCGAGCACCTCTCGCTCGCCTACGGCCTGCCGATCGACGTCACCACCGACCCCGGGACCGGCCGCGTCCGCGTGCACCCGCGCGGGCGGCACCACGGTCGCACCCGCTGAACCCCCGATCTCGCAGCACCACCCAGCACCACCCGTAGACCCCAGACCCGTAGGACGCCGTCGGCGCCCGCACCACCCGCCGCACCCGGCACTGCACCGACACGACGTGTCACGAAGCTCGAGGAGACCCCATGACCCTGCGCAAGAAGGCGACCCTGGTGGGCGCCGCCCTGATCCTGCCGCTCGCGCTGTCCGCCTGCGGCACCACCGACCCCGGGGCGGCCGCGTCGTCCGCGCCCACCGAGGCCGCCTCGGGCGACTGCGCCGACGTGACCACGTCGACCGACCCCGTCACGCTGACCGACTCGTTCGACCGCACGGTCGAGCTCGACAAGCCCGCCGAGCGCGTCGCCGTCCTGGAGTGGCAGCAGGTCGAGGACGTGCTCAGCCTGTGCGTCGACCCGGTCGCCGTGGCCGACGTCAAGGGCTACGCCACCTGGAACGACGCGGAGGAGCTGCCCGAGGGCGTGACCGACGTCGGCACGCGCGGCGAGCCCAACCTCGACGCCCTGTACGCCGCCGACCCCGACCTGGTCATCATCGAGGCCTACACGCCCGACGACGAGATCATCGCCAAGCTCGAGGCCTACGACGTGCCGGTGCTGGCCACGAAGGGCGCCGACGCCGCCGACCCGATCGGGACCATGCTCGACACCTTCGGCATCATCGCCGAGGCCACCGGACGCACCGAGCGCGCCGCCGTCGTGACCGACGAGTTCCAGCAGCACCTGGCCGACGCCAAGGCACAGGTCGCCGAGGCCGCCCCGGAGAGCACGGACTTCGTGTACTTCGACGGCTGGGTCGACGGCGGCAACGTCTCGATCCGCCCGTTCGGCCAGGGCTCGCTGGTCGGCGAGCTGGGCGAGGAGCTCGGCCTCACCAACGCGTGGACCGGCGAGGTCGACCCCGCCTACGGCCTGGGCCAGTCCGACATCGAGGGCATGACCGACGTCGGCGACGCGACCCTGCTCTACACCGGCACCAAGGAGGGCACGGACGACTGGACCGCCGAGCTGACCAAGAACGACGTCTGGGCCGGCCTGCCCGCCGTCAGCGAGGACCGCGCACACGCGTTCCCGGAGCACATCTGGACGTTCGGCGGCCCCCGCTCCGCGGAGAAGATCGTCGACGCGTACGTCGACGTCTTCACGAACTGACGCCATGACCGCCACGCAGTCGCCGTCCGCGACGGACACCCTGCCCCAGGCCCCCGCCTCCCGCCCCGTCACCTGGGCGACGGGCGGGGCCGCCCTGGTGGTGCTCGCGCTGGCCGTGCTCGTCGTCGGTGCCTGGCACCTGACGCAGGGCACGTCCGGCGTGGGCACGGGCGACCTGCTGCGCCTGCTCACCGGGCAGGACGCCGGCGACGCGTCGGCGGTCCGCGACATCCTCGTCGGGTCACGCCTGCCGCGCCTCGCGGCCGGCGTGGCCGTCGGGTTCGCCCTCGGCGTGGCCGGGGCGCTCTTCCAGTCGATCGCCCGCAACGCGCTCGCCTCGCCCGACACGCTCGCCGTGACGGCCGGCTCCTACCTCGCGGTCGTCGCCGTGGCCGCCTTCGGCCTCGCCGTGCCGCTGTGGGCCTCGGGCGCCGTCGCCTTCGCCGGCGGCATCGCCGCCGCGGCGCTCGTGCTCGGGCTGGCCGGTGGCGCCGGGTCGTCGTCCACCCGCCTGGTGCTCGCCGGCTCCGCCGTCGCGCTGGCCCTGCAGGCCGCGGCCTCCGCACTGCTCATCCTGTTCCAGACGGAGACCACCGGACTGTTCGCCTGGGGCAGCGGCTCCCTGAGCCAGCTCAACCTCACGGCGTTCTGGCGGGCACTGCCCGTCGTCCTGCTGGCCACCCTCGGCGGCCTCCTCGTCTCCCGGCGCCTCGACGTGCTCGGCCTCGGCGACGACACCGCCGGGGCGCTCGGCGTCCCCGTCCGCTCGACCCGCGCCATCGGCGTGCTGCTCGCGGTGCTGCTCACCGCCGCGGCCGTGACCCTGGCGGGCCCCCTCGGGTTCGTCGGCCTCGCCGCCCCCGTCGTCGCCCGGCTCCTGGCCCGCGTGGTCCCCGCGCTCCACCGGCACGCGATCCTGCTGCCCGCCGCCGGCCTGCTCGGCGCGTTCGTCGTGGTGCTCGCCGACGCCGTCGTCCGCGCCGTCCTCGGCGCCGAGGAGGCGCTCGCCGTCCCCACCGGCGTCGCGACCACGATCGCCGGCGCCCTGATCATGGTGGTCCTCGCGCGGCGCCTGCGCGACGCCGGGTCGTCCCGCCGGCCGCCGACCGCCGGGACCGGGCCGCGCAGCACCCGCCGCTTCGTCATCGTGCTCGCCGTGTGCGTCGCCCTCGCGATCGGCGTCACGCTGCTCGGCCTGCTCGCCGGCTCCACCTGGCTGCGCACCGGCGACATCGCCCTCTGGCTCGACGGGCAGGGCCCCGCCGTCGTCCGGTTCGCGCTCGACGAGCGCGCGCCCCGCGTCCTGGCCGCCGTCGTCGCCGGGGCCGCCCTCGCGCTGTCCGGCACGATGGTGCAGGCCACCGCCCGCAACCCGCTGGCAGAGCCCGGCATCCTCGGGATCACCGGCGGGGCAGGTCTCGGCGCCGTCGTGGTCGTCACCGCCGTCGCCGGCACCACCTGGGGCAACGGCGTCGCCGCCAGCAACGGCGCGATGCTCGTGGCCGCCGTCGTCGGCGGACTGCTCGCCTTCGCCGCCGTCTACCTGCTCGCCTGGCGCGGCGGGCTGCACGCCGACCGCCTCGTGCTCATCGGCATCGGCCTGGGCTACCTGACCACCGCGCTGACCACGTTCCTGCTGCTGCGCTCCGACCCCTGGAACACGCCGCGCATCTACACCTGGCTGTCCGGCACCACCTACGGGCGCAGCCTCGAACAGGTCCTGCCCGTCCTGGTGACGCTGGCGCTCGCGGTGCCGCTCGCCGTGATCGTCCGGCGCGAGCTGGACCTCCTCGCGCTCGACGACGACACGCCGCGCCTCGTGGGCGTCCGGCTGGAGCGCAGCCGGCTGGTCGTGCTCGCCGTCGCGGCCGTGCTGGCGGCCACGAGCGTGACCGCCGTCGGCGTGGTGGGGTTCGTGGGTCTGGTCGCGCCGCATGCCGCGCGTGCCCTGGTGGGCGGCCGGCACGCGCGGGTGCTGCCGGTCGCGATGCTGCTGGGCGCCGTGCTGCTCGGCCTGGCCGACACCCTGGGCCGGACCGTCATCGCCCCGGCCCAGCTCCCCGCGGGGCTCGCGGTCGCGCTGCTCGGCGCGCCGTACTTCGTCTGGCTCCTGGCGCGCTCGCGGGCGTGACGACGGGGGTCACGCCCGCCGCGCGGTGAACAGCAGGTACTCCCAGCCCATCGCGCCGTCGAGACCCTGGAACCGGGCGGCCAGGTCCAGGAGCGTGCCGTCGAGCTCGGCGGTGCGCGCGGCGTCGTCGGCCACGTTGCGGTACACCGCGATGGTGGGGCCGTACACGGCCTTGAAGAACTCGCGGAACTCCGTGCCCGTGGCGAACCGCGTGACGGGCAGCGACCGCACCTCGGCGCGCACGTCGGTGACCCGGTCGCCCAGCAGCGAGCGCACGTGCTCCTCGTCGCCCCACAGCGGCGGCGGCTGCGCTCCGGGCGGAGGAGCGGGGGCGTAGGGCTTCATCGCGGCGAACATCTGGCCGATGAACCCGGCCGGCGTCCAGGCGACGAGCCCGATCGTCCCGTCGGGCCGCACCACGCGGACCAGCTCGTCCGCCGCGGTCTGGTGGAACGGGGCGAACATGACGCCCACGCAGGACAGCACGGTGTCGAACGCGCCGTCGTCGTACGGGAGCGCGTGCGCGTCGGCCTCGGCCCACGTGAGCTCGGCGCCCCGGGCCGCGGCGGCGGCGCGCCCGGCCTCGAACAGCTCGGGCGTCAGGTCGGACGCGACGACCTGCGCACCGGCGAGCGCGGCGGGGATCGCGGCGTTGCCCGACCCGGCGCCGACGTCGAGCACCCGGTCGCCCGGCCGCACGCCGGCGGCCTCGACCAGGACGGGGCCCAGCGCGGGGATCACCTCGGTGGCGACCGCCGGGTAGTCGCCGAGCGCCCACAGCGCGCGGTGCTTGGCGCGTACGGCCGTGAGGACCTCGGGCGGGACGCGGTCGGTGTCGGTCATGGGGCTGCTCCTCGGCTCGTGCCGTCGCGTGGCCCCCGCGGTCTCCAGTCAACGCCGGGTCCGGGCGCACCACCACCACAGGCCCGAAACTCACCCGGTCCGGGCGGGCGATGGCAGATCACGACATGAGCGTCAGAGCATGACAACCGGGTGCTAAGGTCGGAGGCATGGATCTTGGGCTGCACTACTTCACGTTCACCCACCCGGAGTGGGAGACCACTCTGGCCGACCGCCTCACCGAGACCGCGCAGATCGCCGACGAGGGCGGCGTGAACCTCTTCACGGTCATGGACCACTGGTTCCAGATGCTCCACGCGGGTGGTCCGTACGAGCCGATGCTGGAGGGTTACACCTCGCTGGGCTACCTCGCCGGCGTGACGAAGAACGTCCGGCTGAGCCTGCTGGTCACGGGCGTCACCTACCGGCGTCCGGGCCTCCTGGCCAAGACGGTCTCCACGCTGGACGTGCTCTCGCGCGGTCGCGCCATGCTGGGCATCGGCGCGGCCTGGTACGACCGGGAGCACGCGGGTCTCGGCGTGCCGTTCCCGCCGACGGCGGAGCGGTTCGAGCGGCTGGAGGAGACGATCCAGATCTGCCGCCAGATGTGGTCGGACAACGACGGCGCGTTCGAGGGCAAGCACTACCAGCTCGCCGAGACGATCAACCTGCCGCAGCCGCCGCGCGGCACCGTCCCGGTGATGATCGGCGGGGGCGGCGAGCAGAAGACGCTGCGGCTGGTGGCCCAGTACGGGCAGGCGTGCAACCTGTTCGGCGGGCCCGGCGACGAGGCGCTGGCGACGGTCGCGCACAAGCTGGACGTGCTGCGGGGGCACTGCGAGCGCCTCGGCACCGACTACGACGCGATCGAGAAGACGATGCTCTACCAGGGTGACGCGACCGGTGACACGGACGCGTTCCTGAAGGACATGGAGCGGTACCGGGCGCTGGGCGTCTCGCTCGTGGGCCTGATGCCGACGCCGTACGAGAACCCGGTCCCGTGGGCGACCGCGCTGGCCGAGAAGGTCGTGCCCCGGCTGAACGAGGTCTGACCGGTCCGGAGCGGCCCGGCGCCTGGGCGGTCCGCTCAGGCGCCGGGGTGCTCGTCGGGCGAGGGCTCGTCGGTGACCACCAGGGCGCGCAGGATGGTCTCGGCCACGTCCCGCTGCGTGACGTTGCGGTGCTTGGAGGCTGACTCGATGATCCGTCTCGCCTCGCTCTCGCTGGTGTCGTTCGAGTGCATGATCGCCCCGACGGCGCGCTCGACCGCGGCGGTGTCGGACAGCTCGCGGTACAGGCCCGCGGTGGCGTCCTCGAGCTCGGCCAGCTCCAGGTGCAGGGCGACCATGGCTGAGGCGAGCTGTGCGTAGCCGTCCGCCGCGGTGAGGAGCTCGTTGGTCCAGGGATCCGGTGCGCGGGAGTACAGGTTGAGCGCGACGGCGACGTCGTCGTTGACGAAGGCGGGGACCGCGAGCGCGGAGACGAAGCCCTCGCGCAGGGTCTGGGCGCGCCAGGCATCCCAGCCGGCCGTCTCGGCGACGACCGGTACGACCTGGATCGTTCCCAGGTTGATGGAGTCGATGCAGGGTCCGGTCTCGGCCCGGGCCTCTGCCTGGTCGCACCGGCCGGCAGCGGCGGAGCTGCTGCCCGCGGCGACCGACACGCCGTGCTCACGGAAGATGATGCTGGCCTCGAGGCCGGAGCCGAGCACGGTGGCGGCCCGGCGCGCGAGGTCGTGGGGGGACGTCGAGATTCTCATCGCACGAGACCTTCTCCCGAGTCAGGGCATTGATTCGCCGGGTTCTCCACCCTACGCGCCGAGGGCGGGCCGACCGGGTTCAGGGCACCACGGCGATGTCCGGGGCGGCCAGCGCCAGCAGCACCACGCACACGACGGCGACGCACAGGCTCAGCGCGAACGGTGCGCGGCTGCGGGGCCGGGTCACGGCCACGGCTCCTGCGGCCAGGGCCAGGACGACGGCGACCACGCCGCCGGCCCAGGCCGCGGGTGCCGGGGGCCCGGCCGGCCCGACGACCACGACGGCGACCGCCGCGGTCAGGAGGGCGGGGGCGAGCACGCCGGACGCCCGGCGGCCGAGCCGGTGGGGCAGGCCGCGCACGCCGGTGGCGGCGTCGTCCTCCAGGTCGGGCAGGGTGTTGGCGACGTGCGCGCCCACGCCGAGCAGCGCGGCGGCGAGCACCGCCCAGGCGGCGGGGACGCGCGGGCCGGGCGCGGCGAGCACGACGAAGACCGCCAGCAGGCCGAACGAGAGCGCGTAGGGCAGCCAGGACCAGGGGGTGGACTTGAGCCGGGCGTTGTAGGCCCACGCCCCGGCGACAGCCACCAGGTGGGCGGCCCCGGCGGCGAGGCCCGCCGCCAGCGACGTGACGACGCAGACGGCGAGCGCCGCGAACGCGGCGCCGCGCAGGGTGGCCGCGGTGACGAGCCCTTGCACGACGGGCTTGTCGGCGCGGTGCACGGCCAGGTCGCGGGATGCGTCGATCCAGTCGTTGGACCAGCCGACGGAGAGCTGGCCCGTGCCGACGGCCACGGCGACCAGCGCGACGACGCCTGCTCCGGACCCGAGGGCAGCGGCGAGCCCGGCAGCCAGGGCGGTGACCACGGCGGCGGGCGCGGGGTGGCTCGCGAGCACGAGGCCACGGCCGAGGCGGCGGGCATCGGTGCCGGTCATCATGGGCGGCACGGTAGTCCTGGTGGGCGCTCCCCGCGCGGCTGGGCTGGTCCTGGGTCAGGATGCTTAGGTGTCGCGCGTCGTAGCGGTCGAAGCGGTCCTGCCTCGGTACGTCTACGCCCAGGAGGCGATCACCGAGGCCGTGGCGCCCCTGGTGACGCCGGACCCGACGCGGGCCGCGCTGCTGAGGCGTCTGCACGCGAGCGCCGGCGTGCGTAGCCGGCACCTGGTGCTGCCGCTGGAGGAGTACGCGGGCCTGGGGTCGATGGGCGCGACCAACGCGGTGTTCGTCCGGGAGGGCACGCTGCTCGCGGAGCAGGCCTGCCGCCGGGCGCTGGCCGCGGCGGGGGTCGAGCCGGGGGAGGTCGACCACGTGTTCGCCACCTCGGTCACGGGGGTGGCGGCGCCGTCGCTGGACGTGCTCCTGTCCGAGCGGCTCGGCTTGCGTGGGGACGTGCGGCGCACGCCGTCGTTCGGTCTGGGCTGCGCGGGCGGCGCGGGCGGGCTCGCGCGGGTGCACGACCACCTGCTGGGGCGGCCGCGTGACGTGTCGCTCCTGGTCGCGGTCGAGCTGTGCTCCCTGACCCTGCAGCACGGCGACGACTCCGCGGCCAACCTGGTGGCGTCCGGGCTGTTCGGCGACGGCGCGGCGGCGGCCGTCGTCGTGGGCGCGCAGCACCCGCTGGCACGGGCGACGCCGGGCCGACGGCCGACGGCCCGCGTGCTGGACACCCGCTCGCAGCTCTACCCCGGCACCACGGACGCCCTGGGCTGGGAGGTGCGGGACACCGGGTTCGCGATCGTCCTCTCGGCCGACCTGCCCGACCTGCTGGGCGCGCACCTGCTCGCCGACGTGAAGGGGCTGCTGGCCGACCACGGCCTCACACCCGCCCAGGTGCCCACCTGGGTGGTGCACGCGGGCGGGCCGCGCGTGATCGACGCGGTGCGGGACGCCCTCGGGCTGTCCGAGGACGCCGTCCGGGAGAGCCGCGCGAGCCTGGCGGCCGCCGGCAACCTCTCCTCGGTGTCCGTGCTGGACGTCCTGGCCAGGACCCTGGAGAACGCCGAGGCCCCGCCCGGCTCGCCCGCCGTGCTCATGGCGTTCGGCCCCGGGGTGTCGTGCGAGCTGGTGCTGCTGCGGCTGGAGGGGAGCTGAGGTGCTCGGGTTCTACGTCGCGCTCGTGGCGGCGACGGGCGTGGAGCGCCTCGCCGAGCTCGTCGTGTCGGCCCGCAACGCCCGGTGGTCGTTCGAGCGCGGCGGTGTCGAGTCGGGCCGGGGGCACTTCCCGGCGATGGTGGCGCTGCACACCGGGCTGCTGGTGGCGTGCGTGGCGGAGGCGGTGCTCGCCGACCGTCCGTTCCTGCCGTGGCTGGGCTGGCCCATGCTCGTGCTCGTGCTCGCGAGCCAGGCGCTGCGCTGGTGGTGCGTCGCCACGCTGGGGCACCGCTGGAACACCCGCATCATCGTGGTGCCCGGCCTGCCGCTCGTGTCCGGCGGGCCGTACCGGTGGCTGCGCCACCCCAACTACGTAGCCGTGGTGGTCGAGGGGATCGCGCTGCCGCTGGTGCACACCTGCTGGGTCACGGCCCTCACGTTCACCGTGCTGAACGCGGTGCTGCTCGCCCGGTTCCGCATCCCGGCCGAGGAGCGGGCGCTCCGGCAGGCCGTGCCCGGGCCGGGGTGAGCGGCATGGGCCGGGCCGCCGCGGACGTGGACGTCCTGGTGGTGGGTGCCGGGCCGGTGGGCCTGGCCGCGGCCGTGCACGCGCGCGCCGCCGGACTCGACGTGCTGGTCGTGGACCACCGGGCCGGTACCCTCGACAAGGCGTGCGGCGAGGGCCTGCTGCCCGGCGCGCTGCGGGCCGTGCAGGCGCTCGGCGCCGACCCGCCCGGACACGTGCTGACCGGGATCAGCTACCGGGCGCCCGGGCGGCACGCCGACCACGAGTTCACCGCCGGACCCGGGCGGGGCGTGCGGCGCACCACCCTGCACGAGGCCCTGCGGGCGCGCGCCGCCGACGTCGGCGCCCACCGCACGTGCGGGCGGGTCACCGTCCTGCGGCAGGACGCCGCGGGGGTCGAGATCGAGGTGGCGCCCGGCCGAGCGGACGACGGCCACCCGGCCCGGGACGCGGCCGACGGCGACGCGGGCACGGCGGGCGCACCGATCACCGTGCGCGGCCGCTGGCTGCTGGGGTGCGACGGCCTGCACTCCGCGGTCCGCCGCCTGGCCGGGCTCGACGTCCGCCCGGGGCCCGGGGCCGGCCGGGGAGCCGGCCGGCCGGCCGGCAGCCGGTACGGCCTGCGCCGGCACTTCGCCGTCACGCCGTGGACCGACCTCGTCGAGGTGCACTGGTCGCCGCACGCCGAGGCCTACGTGACACCGGTCGCCCCCGACCTTGTCGGCGTCGCGCTGCTCGCACCCCGCACCGTGACCGGGGCGGGGTTCGACACGCTGCTGCGCTCGCAGTTCCCGGAGCTCGCCGCCCGGCTCTCCGGCGCGACGGCCACCGGGACCGTGCTCGGCGCGGGCCCGCTGCGGCGCCGGTCGCGGCGGCGCACCGCGGGACGGGTACGGCTGGTGGGGGACGCGTCGGGCTACGTCGACGCCCTGACCGGCGAGGGGGTCCGGGTGGGCCTCGCGCAGGCGGACGCCGCCGTCCGCCACCTGGAGGACGCCGAGGCGTACGAGCGGGCGTGGCGCACGGTGACGCGCGACTACCGCGTGCTCACCACGGGCCTGGTCGCGTGGGCGTCGGGACCCGCACGCGGCGCCGTCGTGCCCGCCGCGGCCCGGCTGCCGTGGCTCTACGGTGCCGTGGTCGACCGGCTGGCCCGCTGAACGAGGTGCGCAGGGGTACCGTGGGAAGGTGGGCGAACGAGGGATCGGCCCGCCCGATCCGAGTGAGCATCCGGTACCGGCCGTCACCGCGGCCCCCCGCCGGCCCGCCAGGCGCGTGGTGCGTGACTACTCGGTTCTGGCGAAGGTGGTGCGGGAGTCGGGCCTGAACCGGCGGCAGTACGGGTACTACTGGACGCGCCTGGTCGCCACCGTCGCCGCCTTCGGGCTGGTCTGGACCGCGATCGTGCTCGTGGGCGACTCGTGGTGGCAGCTCCTGCTCGCCGTGGCGCTCGCCGTCGTGCTGGCCCAGCTCGCGTTCCTCGGCCACGACAGCTCCCACCGCCAGATCTTCCGTTCCCGGGCGTGGAACGACTGGACCGGCCGCGTCCTGGCGAACGCGTTCGTCGGGCTGAGCCACGCGTGGTGGACCACGAAGCACGACGCCCACCACTCCGCCCCGAACCAGGAGGAGAGCGACCCGGACATCTCGCCCGGGGTCATCGCCTTCACGCCGGCGGTCGTGGCGAGCCGCGACGGCTGGCGCCGCTGGTTCGCCCGCCGGCAGGGCTGGTTCTTCTTCCCGCTGCTGACGCTCGAGGGGCTCAACCTGCACGTGGCCAGCGTGCGCACCGTGCTCGGCAAGGCGCCCGTGCTGCACCGCGCGGTAGAGGCTCCCGTGCTGCTGACCCGCCTGGCCCTGAACGTCGCCGTGCTCCTGATCCTGCTGCCGCCCGCGATCGCGGCCGCGTTCCTCGCGGTGCAGCTCGGCCTGTTCGGCGTGCTGCTGGGCGGCGCGTTCGCCCCCAACCACAAGGGGATGCCGATCGTCCCGCCCGGTACCGAGATCGACTTCCTGCGCCGGCAGGTGCTCATGTCACGCAACATCCGGGGCAACGTCGCGGTCGACTTCTTCATGGGCGGCCTCAACCGGCAGATCGAGCACCACCTCTTCCCGAGCATGCCCCGGCCCGCGCTCCGGCGCGTCCAACCCCTGGTGCGCGAGTTCTGCTCGACCCTCGGCGTGACCTACACCGAGGTGGGGTTCTTCCGTTCCTACGGGATCGTCGTCCGCTACCTCAACGACGTCGAGCACCGCGCCCGCGACCCGTTCTCCTGCCCGCTGGCGACCCGGCTCGGGCGCTGAGGCGGCCGCGTCCCGCCCCGGTACGAGGGGCGTAGAGTCGAACGTATCCGGGCGAACGTGCCCCGCTTGAGGTGCGCGGGCCCGGAACCGCAGGGAGGCCGTCATGGCCACCGTCCCCACCCCCACCCCGCCGCTGCCCTCCGCCACGAACGGCAACCCCAACCGATCGGGCCACGACACGCTCGGGTCGAGCCACATCCGACGGACCAGCACCCACTCCGTCAAGGCGTCCCGCAGCCGAGCCGGGTGGCTCTGGGCCGGCAGCTGCCTCGCGGCGCTCGTGCTGGTCGCCCTGATCATCTTCATGCTGCAGAACACCCAGCTCGTGCTGGTCTCGTTCCTGGGCATGCAGGGCACGGTCCCGCTCGCCGTCGCACTGCTCATCACGGGGGTCGGCGTCGGCATCATCGCCCTCGTCATCGGCACCATCCGCAGCGCTCGGCTCCGGCGCCGCATCCAGCGCGGCAACTGAGCGATCCCAGCGCTGCCCCTCCCCTCCGAGGGGGTGCGCGACGGGGCGCACCACGGCCGGGACACCAGCATGGTGTCACGAATGACGTCAGAGGCCTTGCGGTGGCACCATGATGGTGTCATAGTGGTGCCATGGACCTGAACCGATACGCCGACGAACTGCAGCGCCAGCTCGCGACGGCCGCCGCCGCCGGTGGTGACGACGCCCGCGAGCTCGCCGCCCGCCTGACCGCACCGCTGGACGCCGCCGCGCGCCTCGTCCTGCTCAGCGCGCTGTCGGACGCCGCCGGGGAGATCTCGGCCGAGCTCGCCCCGGGTTCGGTCGACGTGCGGCTGCGCGGCGGCTCCCCGGAGTTCGTGGTCACCGCCCCTGCCACCACTCCGGCGCCCGCGCCGGATGCGGCCGCGCCGGCATCCACCCAGGCCCCCGCTGCGGCGTCGGTCGCGGTGGAGGGCGAGGCGGGCGCCACCACGCGCACCACCCTGCGTCTGCCCGACCACCTCAAGGCGCAGGCGGAGCTCGCCGCGGCACGCGACGGCGTCTCGGTCAACACCTGGCTCGTGCGGGCCGTGGCCGCCGCCGTCGAGCGGCCGCCCGGTCGCCCGGCCACGCCGACCAGTCCCGAGCAGCGCGCCAACAGCCGCGTCACCGGGTGGGTGCGCTGACCGCACGCGCGACCGCGCGCCGCGGCACCATCCGCCCGCACACGTGACACCACAGCGACACCACAGACATCACCACCACCGTTCACACCGCCTTGGAGCCTTGCCATGCCTACCTTCCCCGCCCCCCACCCGGTCCCCGTCGTCGTGGACGTGCCGTTCGGCAACCTGCACGTCGTCGCCGGCGAGCGGGACGACGTCGTCGTCACGGTGCTGCCCACCGACAAGAAGTCCGGCAGCGTGCGTGCCGCCGAGGAGATCCGCGTCGAACGGGACGGCGACGCCGTCACGATCACCTACCCGAACTCCTGGAAGCAGTACGTGCTGCCGTTCGCGGCTGGCACCGCCGACATCACCGTCGAGCTGCCCGCGGGCTCCGAGCTGCGCGGCAAGACCGGCTCGCTCTACGCCGAGGGCAGCCTTGCGACCGTCGACCTGACGCTCTCGTCCGGCAACGCCACCCTGGACGACGTCGACCGCCTCACCCTCAAGGTCTCGGCCGGGTCGATGTCGGCCCGCCGGGTCGCCGGACCCGCCGACGTCAAGGTGAGCGCCGGCTCGGTGCGCGTCGACGAGATCGCGGGGGACGCCACGATCCGCGCGAGCAACGGCACCACGACCGTCGGCGCCGTCACCGGCACCCTCCAGGTGCACGGTGCGCACGCCGACATCATGGTCAGCCAGGTGCGCGGCACCCTCACCGTGAAGTCCGCGCACGCGGGCATCCGGGTCAACAACCTGGAGTCCGGCAGCGCCACGCTCACCACGTCCTACGGCACCATCGAGGTCGGCGTGCCCGAGGGTGTGGCCGCCTACCTCGACGTCGCCTCCGAGCACGGCAGCGTCCGCAACCACCTGACCCCCACCGAGGGCCCGGTCGAGAACGAGTCGACCGCCGAGATCCACGCCAGCACCGGCTACGGCGACATCGTCGTCCGCCGCCCCTGACCCCAGAGATTTCCCCCAGCGAAGGAGAACTGGACATGACCACCGACCAGGCCACGGCACCCGCCATCCGGGTGCACGGCATCGAGAAGTCCTTCAAGGACCTGCACGTGCTGCGCGGCGTCGACTTCGACGTCGCGGCCGGCAGCATCTTCGCCCTGCTCGGCTCCAACGGCGCCGGCAAGACGACGCTCGTGCGGATCCTGTCGACGCTGCTCAAGGCCGACGCGGGCACCGCCACCGTGCACGGCTTCGACGTCGGCACCCAGGCGGGCGACGTGCGTGAGTCGATCAGCCTGACCGGGCAGTTCGCCGCGGTCGACGAGATCCTCTCGGGCCGGGAGAACCTGGTGCTCGTGGCGAAGCTGCGCCACCTGCCCGACCCGGGCGCCGTGGCCGACGGCCTGCTGGCCCGCTTCTCGCTGACCGAGGCGGGCGGCCGCAGGGCCGGCACGTACTCGGGCGGCATGCGTCGCCGGCTCGACATCGCGATGAGCCTGATCGGCAACCCGCCGATCATCTTCCTCGACGAGCCCACCACCGGGCTGGACCCGCAGGCCCGCATCGAGGTGTGGCAGACCGTCAAGGAGCTCGCGAACAACGGCACCACCGTGCTGCTGACCACGCAGTACCTCGACGAGGCCGAGCAGCTCGCCGACCGTATCGCGATCCTGCACAAGGGCACGATCATCCAGAACGGCACCCTGGCCGAGCTCAAGGCGCTCCTGCCGCCGGCCAAGGTCGAGTACGTGGAGAAGCAGCCCTCCCTCGAGGACGTGTTCCTCACCCTCGTCGGCGAGCCCGACCCGGCCGAGCCCGGCACCACCACCTCTGACGACACGACCAGCGGCACCGCCGCGGCAGGAAAGGAAACCCGATGACCTCCCACGTCCTGGGCGACACCGGTGTGCTCACCGGCCGTTCCCTGCGCCACATCCTGCGCAGCCCCGACACCATCATCACCACGGCCGTCACGCCGATCGCGCTGATGCTGCTGTTCGTCTACGTGCTCGGCGGCGCCATCAACACCGGCACCGGTGAGTCGTACGTCAACTACATGCTCCCCGGCATCCTGCTCATCACCATCGCCTCCGGCATCGCGTACACCGCCTACCGGCTGTTCCTCGACATGCAGGGCGGCATCTTCGAACGCTTCCAGTCCATGCCGATCGCGCGCTCCAGCGTGCTGTGGGCGCACGTGCTCACGTCCGTGGTCTCCAACCTGATCTCGGTGGCGATCGTCATCGGCGTCGCGCTGCTCATGGGGTTCCGCACCGGGGCCTCGCTGCTCGACTGGCTCGCCGTGGCCGGCATCCTGGTCCTGTTCACCCTGGCCCTGACCTGGCTCGCGGTGATCGCCGGGCTCTCGGCCAAGACCGTGGACGGCGCGAGCGCGTTCAGCTACCCGCTGATCTTCCTGCCGTTCATCAGCTCGGCGTTCGTGCCCACCGAGACGATGCCCGGCCCGGTCGCCTGGTTCGCGGAGAACCAGCCGGTGACCTCGATCGTGGACACCATCCGGGCCCTGTTCGCCCAGCAGCCCGTCGGCAACGACATCTGGATCGCGCTCGCCTGGCTCGTCGGCATCCTCGTGGTCGCCTACGGCTTCGCGATCGCCGGGTACAAGCGCAAGATCAGCTGACGGCGTCGGCCGGCGAGAAGAGCGCCGCGCCGTCCGCCCCACCCCAGGGAGCGGACGGCGCGGCGCCGTCGTGCGACCGATCCAGCGCCGCGGCTCAGCGCCGCGGCTCCCAGCGGAACATCCGCAGGGCGAGCGTGACCGCCACGACCACCCAGGCGAGCGTGGGCGCGAGCAGCGGCAGCGAGTCGGTGAGCGGCACGCCGCCGTTCCAGGCGTTGACGATCAGCTCGGTGGCCGCCCCGCCGGGCAGCAGCCGCTTGAGCAGCGTGAGGTCCTCCGTGCCGGTGATCCCCACCCAGCTCGTGACGGCCACGACCCCCAGGCTCAGGGGCAGCGAGGTGACCTGGGCGTGCTCGGGGGAGTTCGTGATCCCCGCGGTGGCCAGCCCCAGGGCGAGCATCATGACGAACGTCGCGACGACGGCCACCACCAGGAGCGCCACGTCGGCGGGCCCGTCGCTCAGCCCGGCGAACACCGCGAGGATCAGCCCCACCTGGACCGCGGACAGGACGCTGATCGGCAGCACCAGGCCGGTCAGGATCGACGCGTCGCCGGCGGCGGTGGAGCGCAGGCGCTTGAGGAAGAGGTCCTGGCGGCGGGCGGCCAGGGTGGTCACCGTGGTGGCGTAGAGGCTGAACGCGGCGATGGTGAAGACGATGACGGCGCCGATGTAGCCGAGGCTGCCGATCTGCTCGAACGTCTCCCGGAACCGGATGAAGAAGACGCTGGCGGCCACGGGCATGATGAGACTGGTGATCAGCACCGCCCGGTTGCGGAGGATCTGGATCAGCTCGCTGCGTGCGATGGAGAGCATGGTGGTGTTTCCGTTTCTCGGGGCTCGGGTCGGGGTCAGGCGGGGACGGGTTCGGCGTCGATGGCGCGGAACACGTCGTCGAGCCGGGTCGGCGCGGCGGACAGGCCGACCAGCTCGACCGAGTGCGCGTGGGCCCAGTCGAGGAGCAGCTTGAGGTCCTTCTGCAGGTCGAACGTCTCGATCTGGTAGGACCCGTCGGCCTGCGGCGCGGCCTGCAGCAGCGGCGCGGGCGCACCCGGCGGGAGCGAGAACTGGATGGCCGCGGGCAGGGTGCGGGTCAGCTCGGCGACGGTGCCCTCGTGGCGGAACGTGCCGTTGTGCATCAGGCCGATGCGGTCGGCGCGCTGCTGCGCCTCCTCCAGGTAGTGGGTCGTGAGGACCACGGTGGACCCGTCCTCGCGGAGCTGCTCGACGGCGTCCCACAGCGCGTCGCGCGACTGGATGTCCAGCCCGGTCGTCGGCTCGTCGAGGAAGACCAGCTCGGGCCGTCCGTACACGGCGGTGGCGAAGTCGAGCCGCCGCTTCTCGCCGCCGGAGAGCTGCGACACCCGGGTGTCGGCCTTGCGGGTGAGGTCGACGACGCCCAGCACGCGCTCCGCCGAGTCGGCACGGCCGCTGAGCTTCCCGATCAGGCGGACGGACTCGGCGACGGTGAGGTCGGGGGAGAACCCGCTCTCCTGGAGCATGATCCCCATGCGGGCGCGCACCGCGCGCCGGTCGGCGGGGTCCTTGCCGAGCACGCGCACCGTGCCCGACGTCGCCTTGCGGTGGCCCTCGACGACCTCCAGGGTCGAGGTCTTGCCCGCGCCGTTGGTGCCCAGCAGCGCGTACAGCTCGCCCTGCTCCACCTGGAACGAGAGGTCCTTGACCGCGTGGAAGTCACCGTAGGTGACGTTCAGCCGGTCGATGTCGATGGCGGGGGTTGTCGTCATGCCCTCCAGCACACCCGCCGCGGTCGTTCCGGACCAGTGTGCTGACGTCAGGTCCGCGGCATGACATCCCGGGGCGGAACGTATGACGCAGCGTCACTGCTGCGCCCGCGCGCGGCGACCATACTGGGAGGGGTCCCCTGCCGATCGACGAGACGACCCACCCATGAACGCTGGATCTGCTCGCCCGGGGCGCGGCCCGTTCCCGGCGGCCCCCTGGTCGCCCGCCGCCACCAGGGTCTCGCGGCGCCGGTTCCGCACGCTCAACCTGTCGATGATGCTGCCGCTGCTCGTCGCCGTCGGCGTGTTCATGCTGGTGCGCCAGGCACAGACGGCGCTCGACGCCGTCGTCCTGGGGCTCGGGATCGTCGCGGTGGTGGTGGCCTTCGAGCGCTGGACGGTCGGCGAGATCAACCGGGTCGCGCTGCCGTGCCTCCTGGTGGCCGCCGCGGTCTGGCCCTACGGGGTGCTGGCGATGGACGGCGACCCGCAGGCGGCGTACTACTCGCTCGCCGTCATCGGCGGCATGAGCGTCGCCCAGCTCCCTCGTCACCGTGCCGCGGCGGCGGTCGGGATCGCCGCCTACGTGGCGGCGGTCGGTGCGCTGGGCCTGGCCCGCACCGCCGACCCCGGGGTGGACGGCCTGCTCGCGAACGTCGTCATCCCGACCGGGGTCACCGTGGTGCTGATCGGCCTGATGTTCCCCAACAAGGGGTTCTACGACGTCATGGCGGAGCTGGAGGAGGCGCGCGAGCGCGACGCGGAGCTCGCGGTGGTACGCGAGCGGATGCGGTTCGCGAGCGACCTGCACGACATCCAGGGCCACACCCTGCACGTGGTCAAGCTGAAGATCGCGCTGGCGAGCAAGCTGCTGCACAGCGACACCGCACGCGTGGAGCAGGAGCTGCGCGAGATGTACACCCTGGTGGGCGACACGATCGCGCAGACCAAGGAGCTGGCCTACGGGCAGCGCAAGCTGAACCTGTCCGCGGAGCTGGAGAACGCGCGCAACCTCATGGAGGCGGCCGGGATGCGCGTGCGCGTGGACCGCCGGGCCGACGCCCACGCGACCGACCTCCTGGCGCAGGTGCTCCGGGAGACGACGACGAACATCCTGCGGCACTCGCGGGCCACGCTGGTCCGTATCGAGCTCACGGAGCACGGCCTCACCGTGGTCAACGACGGCGTCGCGGACGACACCCTCCCGGAGCTGCGCGGGCTCGCCACCCTCCGGCGCCGGGTGGCGGACGACGGCGGTGAGCTGACCGTGCGGATCGAGGACGGCCGGTTCGTGACGGCCGCCGTCTTCCCCGCGCCGGCGCGGGCCGCTACGCCCGCGCCGTGACGCCGGCGGACCGCCCGAACGGCCCCGTCTCCGCGAACGCGTGGTCGGCGAACCGCTCGCCGATCAGCCCGTGGGTCGCGGTGTCGGGGTGCAGGGCGTCCGGCAGCGGGTGCGCGACGGCGTCGTCCGCCCCGTACAGGGTGGTGCCGTCGAGATAGTGCAGGTTCGGGTCGTCCGCGCGGCGCTTGACCACCGAGGCCAGCGCGTCGCGGATGACCCGCAGGGTGAGCTTGCCCTGCTGCTGCTCCTCGCTGCGGCCCGTGGCGACGAAGCGCACGTGGTCGGTGCCGAGGGTGTCCGGGTCGACGGCTCCCGGGCCGGGGGTGTCCTCGTGGATGCCGCAGAAGATGGGCGAGACCAGCAGGAGCGGCGTGGTCGGGTGCCCGTCCCGGATCGTGTCCAGGAACCCGTGCACGGCCGGGACGAAGGTCCGCAGCCGCATCCCGTCGAGGTTGACGACGTTGATGCCGAGCTTGACGCTGATCAGGTCCGCGGGCGCGTCCCGGATCGTGCGCGCGACGAACGGGTCCACGAGTGCGTTGCCGCCGAACCCGAGGTTGCGCAGCTCGACGTCCCCGCGGCGCGCGGCGACGGCGGGCCAGACCTGGGTCGGCGTGCTCGCGTTGGAGCCGTGGCTGATCGAGCTGCCGTGGTGCAGCCACACGCGGCGGTCCGGCTCCACCGGGGCGACCGGCTCGTCGGTGCGCAGCCCGATCAGCTCGACCGACTCGTTGTGCGGCAGCCAGATCTCGACGAGCTTGTCGCCGGCGGGCAGGTCGTCGAACGTCGTGGTGTGCGAGGGGCCGGGCCGGAACTCGGTGGCGCCGGTCTGCAGGTCGGCGAGGATCACGTCGCCGTCGTCGAGCGGGCTGCTCGCGACGGGCGCGCCGTCGACCACCAGGTCGACGCTGCCGCGCGGGCGGTCCGCGCCGCGGTAGGCGAGCCGCGACGGGTGGGTCTCGAGCGCGACGGTGCGCGCCGTCGTCGTGAAGACCACGCGGACGCCGGAGGGCTGGGCCTCCATCATCAGCAGGTGCGGGTCGGGGAACTGCGTGCGCGCCCACTGCGGGAGACGGTGCGGGCGCAGGCCCCGGGCCGTGGTCTCGACCTCGGCCGCGCCGTGCACGAGGGACGGGGTGAGGGGTGTGCTGAACATGGGGTGCTCCTCGTTCATTCGGTGGGCCAGGCCCGTAGGAGGGTGTCGAGCGCGACGACCGCCCGGCGCCACGACGCCTCGGGGTCCGGCTCGCTGTGGTCGAAGCTGCCGATGCGCTCAAGCGCCAGGTAGCCGTTGATCGTGCTGCCGAGCAGCCGGGTCACGTGCACGCGCTCGCCCGGCGGGATGTCGTAGCCGCGCAGCACGGCGTCGGTGAGGGCGACGATCGACCGGGCGGCGTCGGAGGCGACCACCGTGGGACCCGCCCGGCGCTGCAGTGCCTGCCACCGGCCCGGCGACTGCCGGGCGAACGCGCGGTGCGCCTCGGCCAGGCCCTCGAGCGCGGGCAGCCCGGAACGGCCCGCGACCGCCTCGGCGACCCGGGCGGTCAGGTCCGCCAGGGCGACGGCGCTGACGCCGTCCAGGAGGGCCGCATGGTCCCGGACGTGCGAGTACAGGCTGGGCGTGCGGACGCCGAGGCGGCGGGCGACCGCCGAGAGCGTGACTGCCTCCAGCCCGCTCTCGTCGGCCAGCGCCGCCGCCTCGGCGATCACCGAGGCGGACGTCAGGGGTGCGCGGGTCATGGACCCAGCCTACACCCTATAGGTTGTGGCCTACTGGCTTTCGGCCGCGGCACCACGGTTGTCGTCGTTCGTTTCCGACGTCGACAAGGATCCATGCGTTCGACGAGAACCGAGCGGCGTCCGCGGGGTAACCTCGGAGGCCTCGCCTCGTCCGGACACCAGCCACCTCGTTGCCCGAACCCGTCGCGGGCACCGAGCGGCTCTGTCCCTCGACCGAAAGCAGGCCGCATGGATGTCTCGCCGCTCGTCTGGACGCTCACGGTCGCAGGGATCGTGCTGCTGCTCCTCTTCGACTACTTCTTCCACGTGCGCAAGGCGCACGTCCCCGGGCTGAGAGAGGCCGCGATCTGGTCCTCGATCTACGTGGGGATCGCCCTGCTCTTCGGGGTGGGCGTGCTGGTGCTGGGTGGGGTCGACGCGGGGTCGGAGTACTTCTCCGGCTACATCACGGAGAAGGCGCTGTCGGTCGACAACCTCTTCGTCTTCCTCATCATCATGACGAGCTTCCGCGTGCCGCGGGAGGACCAGCAGAAGGTGCTGCTGTTCGGCATCACGTTCTCGCTGGCGGCGCGCACCGGGTTCATCTTCCTGGGCGCCGCCCTGATCAACTCGTTCGCCTGGGTGTTCTACCTCTTCGGGCTGATCCTGCTGGTCACGGCCGGCAACATGCTCAAGCCGGAGAGCTCGGAGTCGCGGCACGACGAGAACATCGCGGTGCGGGTCGCTCGCAGGCTGTTCCACACCAGCCCGGACTACGACGGCGACAAGCTGTTCACGATCCACGACGGCAAGCGGGCGCTGACCCCGATGCTGCTGGTCATGGTGGCGATCGGCGGCACCGACCTGCTGTTCGCGCTCGACTCGATCCCCGCGATCTTCGGCCTGACGCAGAACGTGTACATCGTGTTCACCGCCACCGCGTTCTCGCTCCTGGGCCTGCGCCAGCTCTACTTCCTGCTGGACGGCCTGCTCGACCGGCTGATCTACCTCTCGTACGGGCTCGCCATCATCCTCGCCTTCATCGGGGTCAAGCTGGTGCTCCATGCGCTGCACGAGAACAACGTGCCGTTCATCAACGGCGGCGAGCCGGTACCGGTCTTCGAGATCAGCACGGGCCTGTCGCTGACCGTGATCATCGGCGTGATCATCGTGACCGTGGTCGCCTCGCTGTGGAGCAAGGCGGGGCGTGCGCAGACCGCGATCGCCAACGCCCGCCGCCACGCGACGGAGTACCTGGACCTCGGCTACACGGCCGACCACGCCGAGCGCATCCGGGTCTACGCGGCGCTGTGCGAGGAGGAGACGACGATCAAGAACCTCGGCGAGAAGTACCGCCAGAAGGCCCGCGACGAGAGCGAGCTCATGGACCTCCTGCACCGCGCGCACGCCGAGCACGACGAGTCGGTGCGCCGGGCGGTCCGGGACGGTACGGCCTAGCCCGCCGCGGGGGCCGGACGGCGGCGGGCACCGAGGATCTGTTCCGCCGCCACGTCCGCGCCCGCGAGCAGCGGGGACGGCACACCCGGGCTGGCCCCGATCGCCGATCCCCGCTGCACGGCCTCGGCGGGGATACCCAGCACGACGATGCGCTCGTCGACGCCGCCCGTGGCGTCCACGAGCGCGCAGCCGTCCCGGGTCACGTCGAGGCTCTCGGACGGGACCGTGCCGCCCGCCGCCGTGGGCAGCGGGTGGCGGCGGGCCCGGCCGGAGTCGAGCAGGGTCCGCAGCAGCGGGTCGTCGGTCGGGCTCACGGCGCCCCGGTGCATCCGTGTCTCGATCAACGCCCGCGTGCGGACGGCGTCGCGTACCCGGCTGCGCGCGACGAACGCGCCGTCCTCGACCTCGATCCGCGTGTCCTCGCCGAGCAGCTCCACGATGCCGGCCCGGACGAGCGCCAGGAGCTGGGCCGTCCGCCGCGGGGGAGGGCCCGAGGCGAGCGCCAGGCCGAGCGGGATGAGCACACCCTCGCCCGTCGACTCCAGGGACGTGCCGTCGACCACGCCGGCCCGCGTGAGCCGGGCGACCTCACCGCGCAGCGTCTCCATGGCCTGGTTGACCCGGGCGCGCGGTGAGGTGAGCGGGGTCGCGACCGACTCCTGCTCGTCACGGACCCAGCGCTCGACCCACGCGGGCCAGTCGGCCGGGGCGACCAGCGGCGGCCGGTCGGCACGCGCGGGGTCGACGGCGTCCGCCGGATCGACGACGAGGGCGGCCGCCACGCGCACCGGGTCGTCGGAGCCCTCCACGAGTTCCGCGAGGCCGTCCGGCGTCAGGCCCGGGCGCAGGGCGGACGGTCGGTGCTCGGCGAGCGCCGTCAGGTGGGCGAGCACGAGCTCGGCGGCCATCAGGGGCCAGACGTCGCGCGCCAGGTCGAGCACGGGCCGTCCGCCCGCGCGACCAGCCAGGGCGGCGAAGCGCTCGCGCGTCGCGATCCGCGCCGGGTAGGGCACGGGCGGCCCGTCGGCGAGTGCGCCCTTTCCCCGGTACGGCAGCCCGCGCCGCGACCCGGCGAGCAGGTGCGGCTCGTTGCCGCTCGGCACGTAGCGCAGGGCGTCGCCCGCGTGCGGCCCGTCGGCTCCGCCGTCGTCGCAGGAACGGCCCGAAGCGTCGGTAGGCGCGCCGGTGGCAGCGTCGACGAAGTGCCCGCCGCGTCCCACGGTCAGCAGCGCGAGCACGTCAAAGAAGTTGGCGCCCAGGCCCGCGACCAGCACGTCCTCGCCCGCGGGCACGGCGGCCCAGTCCCGCTCGGCGGGCATGCCCGGCTCGACGTAGACCAGGCCGTGGGTGCGGGCGGCGTCGGCGAACCGCTCGGTCCGGGCGGAGCGGCGGGCCTGGATCATGCCCTGTGCGAGCACGACGACGGGGGTCGTCAGGAGCGTCGGGGCGCTCGGGACAGCCGGGTGAGCGGAGGCGCTCGCGGCGGCGGGTCCGGCGGGCGCGGCGTCCGGGCTCGGGGCGAGCGCGACCTCCCGTAGACCGGACCCGGCAGCGCGCACGTCCACGACCGTGCCGTGCACCGGCACCACCTCGATGCTCCCGCGACGGGCGGCCTCGTCGAGCTGGTCCAGGTAGTAGACGCCCTGGAGCCGCCGGGTCGGGTACGAGCCGGGGCCGAGCCCGCGCGCCTCGTCCCGGGCCCAGGCGGTGTCCGACGTCGCCGCGCGCGCCCAGTCGACGAGGTCCGGCCCGGCCACGACCGGGCCGCTCATGGGGGTCGAGGCGTCGGCGTGGACGGTGGTGCGCGCCGCCCACGTGTTGTTCAGCAGCAGCGCGGACTGGTCGGTGCGCCACGTCGCCCCGGCGCCCACCTCCACACGGTCGACGACGGCGACGCGCAGCACGGGCAGCGTCTCGTCCGGCGCGGCGCCCCAGGGAGCATCCGGCCGACGTCGTGCGGCGAGCCGGGCGACGACGGCGACGGCCCGCGGGCCCCCGCCCACGATCACGGCGTCGAACGGCGCCGCGGATGCGTCGCTCACGCGGTGCCGGGCGTCGGACCGGCCACGGCCGTCACCGCCTCCGCGAACGCCCGCTCGGCCGCGACCGATGCCGCCTCGGAGGCGGGCACCCCGGGGAACCGCTCGGGCAGCCCGGCCAGCACACCCCCGAGGATCTCCCGGCGCCGTGCCGCGCGCGTGGTCGTCGGCAGCGTGCGCAGGTAGGCGTCGAGCCGGTCGGCGAGCACGGAGGGAAAGACCCGCTCCCAGCGCTCCCGCTCGGGTCCGAGCGAGTGCGCGCGGCCACCATCCGCCGAAACGGAACGCCCCGTCCGTTCTCCCGAAACGGAACGCCCCGCCCGTTCCGCCGCGGTCGCGGCCGTGTCCACCACGCCGTCGCGCACCACGACCCCGTAGGCCTCCAGCGCGGCCTCGACGGTAACGAGCCCCGCGGCGACATCGGCCAGCACGGCCTGCTCCGCGCGCTCGAGCGGGTCGCCGTAGCCACCGGCGCCGGAGGTGCGCAGCACCACGCGGTCGCCCGCGCGCAGCGGGTGCACGTCCACGACGGACAGCCGCCGCTCGTCGGTGCGTCCTTCGTTGACCACGAGCTCGGTCAGGGCGCCGGGCCGGCCGCCCGCGAAGCCCCAGGGGCGGAAGCGCAGCCGCTCCAGCCCGCGGGCCAGCAGCCCGCCGTCGGTCAGCGCCTCGAACTCCAGCTCCAGGCCGGAGCCGCCCCGCCAGCGTCCGGCGCCGCCGGAGTCGGCGCGCAGCGCGTAGCGCAGCACGCGCACGCTCACGTTCGCCTCGACGGTCTCGACCGGGTTGTTGGAGAGGTTGGAGATGCCGGAGTCGCGGCCGTCCGCGCCGTCGGCGCCGTGCCGCGCCCCGGTACCGCCGACCATCGGTTCGACGACGTCCACGCGGGACCCGTCGGCGGCGGCGAACACGACGGGCACGACCAGCCCGCTGGAGGCCGCGGGCAGCACCTCGGGCGCGGCCTGGACCAGCGCCCCGGACACCACGTCGTTCACGCGCGAGGTCGTGGCGTGCCGCACGCCCGTGGCGGCGGTTCCGGTCGCGTTGAGCAGCGTGCCCTCGGGCGCGGTGAAGCCGATGACGTCCATCAGCCCGCCGTTGAGCGGCACGGCCGGGTCGAGCGTGCCGACGATCGCGAACAGCCGCGTGACCACCCACGAGTGCGCGCGCCCGAACGTCACCATGTTCAGCGCGGCCTCGACCTGCGGGTCGGTGCCCGTGAGGTCCAGGTGCACGGCGCCGTCGTCGACCGTGGCGGTGACCACAACGCGCAGAGGCACGCCGCTCACGCCGTCGTTGTCGAGGAAGTCCTCGAAGCGGTAGGTGCCGTCGGCGAGGGTGCGCAGGGCGCTGCGGGCGCGGGCCGCGCTCTGCTCGCGCGCGAAGGCGCCGACGTCGGCGAACCCGGCCGGGCCGAGGTCGGCGGTGAGCTCGCCCACCCGCCGTCGTCCGGTGTCCAGCGCCGCGAGCATCGCGTGCAGGTCGCCCCGGTTGGCCTCGGGCGTGCGGGAGTTGGCCGCCAGGATCGCCTCGACCTCGGGGACCACGGTCCCGGCGCGCACGTACCGCACCGGCGGCACGCGCAGCCCCTCGGCGAACACGGAGTCGTTGAGCACGCTCACGGAGGAGGGCACGCGCCCGCCGACGTCCGACACGTGCACGAACGCCCAGCCGTAGCCGACCAGCTCGTCGCCGTCGAAGAACGGCGCGATCGCGTGGACGTCCGGCAGGTGCGTCGAGAGGCCGCCGGAGAGGTAGGGGTCGTTGGTCAGCACCACGTCGCCGGGCGCCAGCGGCCCGTTCGCGGTCGCGGCCTCGATCGCGGGGGTCAGGTCGAGCCCCACGAAGCCGGAGACGCCGACGTCCTGCGGGTAGGCGACGAACCGGCCCGACAGGTCGGCCACGGCGCACGCGAAGTCGGCGGCGTCGCGCACGTACAGGCTGCGGCTCGCGCGCCGCAGGGTCAGGCACATCTCCTCGACCGCGGCCTGCAGCCGCGTGTGGGCGACGTCCTTCTCGACCGTCGTCAGCACGGCTCAGCCCTCCTCGTTCTTGGTGGCGGCCTCGGCGCCGGACCCGGCAGGGCCCCGCACCAGGTGCAGGTTCCCGCCGTCGTCGGTCGTCGCGGTCCACCCGGCCGGCACGAGCACCGTCGTGTCGGGCTTCTCGATCACCGCGGGTCCGGTCACGGACGCCTCGCCGTCCTGCGCGAGCGTGTGCACGCTCGCCGGGCGCGGCGTGCCGTCGTACCGGACGTCGCGCGCGCCGGTCTTCACGAACGCCGCTCCGCCGTGCCCCGGCCGCACCTCGCCGAGGCGCACGCTGACGCTCGCGCGGAGAGTCTCGGCGCGCACGGTGGCGGTGGGATCCACGAACCCGTGGACCCGCTCGTGCTGCTCGGCGAAGCGGCGCAGCACGGGCTCGATCTCCAGGCGCAGCGGCTCCGCCCCGGCCCCGTCGGTCGGGCGCTCGGCGAGCACCACCTCCAACGTGGTCGGCTGGCCCGCGTAGCGCAGGTCGGCGCTCAGCGTGACGGTTCCCGCCGCGGCGACGTCCTGCGTGCGCAGCCAGTCCAGCACCTCGCGCTCCAGCCCGGCCGACGCCGCCGTGAGCGCCTCGGCGTTCTGCTCGCCAACGACGGTACGCACCGTGCGCGCGACGTCACGTCGGATCGGGGCGATCGCTGCGCCGAGCGCGCAGAACGTCCCGGCCGCGGCGGGCACGAGCACGCGGCGGACGCCGACCTCGTCGGCCAGCAGCGCGGCATGCGTACCGCCCGCCCCGCCGAACGCGACGAACGTGTACCGCTCGGGCACCTCGCCGTGCGCGGCCAGCACGGTCCGCAGGCGCGCGGCCATGCCGACCGACGCGACGCGCAGGGCGGCGTCGGTGACGCCGTCGGCACGCGCGGGCCCGGGGTCCGACCCCGACACCTCGCCGTCCCGCAGCTCGTCCGCCACCCGCGCCAGCGCCGCCGTCGCGAGGTCCGCGCGCAGCGGGAACGTGCCGCCCAGGAACGTGGCCGGGTCGATGACGCCGGCGTGCACGTAGGCGTCGGTCAGCGCGGGCTGCGTGCCGCCCGCGCCGTACGCGGCCGGGCCGGGCACGGCACCGACGCTCGCGGGGCCCACGCGCAGCACCGGCCGGGCGCCAGACCGGTCGGCGCTGACCACGGAGCCGCCGCCCGCGCCGATCGCGGACACCTCGACCACGGGCGTCATCAGAGGGTGCGGCCCCACGGTGGCGGTCGTGGTGAGCACGGGGCGGCCGCCGCGCAGCACGCCGATGTCGCTGCTCGTGCCGCCCATGTCCACGGTGACCATGTCCGTGCCGGGCCACGCGGTCGCGGCGGCGGACACCCCGCCGGCCGGCCCCGAGAGCACCGTCTGCACGGGGCGCCGGATCGCGTCCTCGATGGACACCGAGCCGCCGTTCGACGTGGTGATGTAGACGCGGGCGTCGATCCTCAGGCGGGACAGGCGTTCGCGGAGCGCGGTGAAGTAGCCGGTCATCAGCGGCGTGATCTGGGCGTCCAGCAGGGCCAGCGTGGTGCGCTCGTACTCGCCGGCCTCGGGCCACACCGCGGCGGCCGACGTCACCGGGACGTCCAGGGCGGCGGCCAGCCGGTCGGCCAGCCGCTGCTCGGCGTCGCGGGCGGCGTAGCCGCCCACCAGGCTCACGGCCACGACCTCGGGCGCGACGGCGGCCAGCCGCTCCACGAGCCGGCCCAGCTCGGCGTCGTCCACCCCGTCGGCACCGGCGCCGTCGCCGACGGCGGCGCCGTCCGCGGCGAACCGCTGCGCCACCTCCAGCACGTGCTCGCGCGGCACGATGGGCCGCGCGGGGGTGGCGTGCAGGTCGAACGACCGCGGCATCCGCGCGCGGGCGATCTGCAGCACGTCCCGGTGCCCGGCGCTGGTCACGAGCGCGGCCCGGGCCACGCGGCCCTGGAGGATCGCGTTGAGGCCGATGGTCGTGCCGTGCGCGACGGCGGCGACGTCCTCCACCGCGATCCCGCGCGCCAGGAGCTGGGCCAGCCCGGTCTCGACCCCCTCGGAGGGGTCGTGCGGGGTGCTCGGCACCTTGTGCGTGATCGCGTCGGCTGGCGACCACGAGGCGCCGTCGCCAGGGACGGCGACCAGGTCGGTGAACGTGCCGCCGACGTCGATGCCGATGCGCCAGCGACGGCGGCCTGCGGGGACAGCCACGGGGGATGACATGGGCTACAGGAACCTCGAGACGTGGACGGTGCGGTCGAGCACGGCGATGGTCGCCACGCTGACGAGCAGCAGGAGCGTGGAGACGGCCGCGACGGTGGGTTCGAGCTGGACCTGCACCGCGGAGTAGATGCGCACGGGCACGGTGGCCTCGCCGGCGCCGGCCACCAGGACCGACACGGCCACCTCGCCGAGGGAGATCACGGCGCCGAGGAACGCCCCGGCGACGATCCCCGGCCGCATGAGCGGCACGGTCACGGTGAGGAAGGTGCGCAGCGGCGACGCCCCGAGCGACCGCGCGGCGCGGGGCAACGCGGGGTCGAGCGCCGCGGCGCTCACCGCGACGACCCGCACGCAGAACGGGAAGGTCACCACCAGGTGCGCGAGCCACAGGCCCTGCGCCGAGCCGACCATGCCGGTGCGCTGGAGCTGGTAGAGCAGCGCCAGGCCGACCATCACGCCGGGCACCGCCATGGGGGACAGGAACAGCAGGCCGAGCGCGCGCCGGCCGGGGAAGCTCCCCGCGCCGACGGCGTACCCGCCGAGGGTGCCCAGCACCACGACGACCGGCACGACGAGCAGCACGAGCAGCAGCGAGTAGCCGAGCGAGTCGAGCCACTGCGCGGAGCCGAACACCTCGGCGTACCAGCGCAGGCTCAGGCCGGACGGCGGGAACCGGAAGTTGTTCCCGGCGTTGAACGAGCTCAGCGCGACCACGGCGAGCGGGAGCAGCAGGAAGGCGCAGACGAGCGCCACGGGCACGAGCGTCAGCGCGCGGCGGGCGCGGGCCCGGCCGGCAGCGCGCAGCACGGGACGTTCGGGGGCACGACGGTCAGGCACGACGCCCCCTCTCGGCGAACCGGCCCAGCAGGCCGATCAGGCCGCAGACCGCGAGCGTGACGGCCAGCAGCACGAAGCTCAGGGCGGCGGCGCGCGGCTGGTCGAAGGCGACCATGGCCTCGGTCTGGATCCGCAGCCCGGCGAGCGACTGGTTGGCCCCGCCCACGAGCAGCGGCGTCACGTACACGCCCATGCTCAGGGAGAAGACGATCACCGTCGCGGCCACGACGCCCGGGGTGGCCAGCGGCAGCACCACGGAGCGGAACGTGCGCAGCGCGCCCGCGCCCAGGTCGGCCGACGCCTGCAGCAGGCGGTCGTCGATCGCGCCGAGCGAGGCGGACAGGGCCAGCACCGCGAACGGCAGCAGCACGTGCACGACGGCGAGGAACACCGTCCACGGCGAGCGCAGCAGCGGCAGGGACTCGTCGATCAGGCCGAGGGCCTGGAGCGTGACGTTGACCGGGCCCTCGCCGGACATGACCACGCGCCAGCCGAACGACCGCACGACCTCGCTGGTCAGCAGCGGGGACAGCGTGATGACGAAGACCAGGGACTTGCCCACGCCCGACGTCGAGCGGGCGAGGTACCAGGCGAGCGGGAACGCCAGGACGAGGCACGTGACGCTGACCCGGACGGCGAGCCAGAGGCTCTCGACGACCGAGCCCCACAGGTAGGGCGTGCCGAAGACCTCGGCGTACTGCGCGCCGGTGAACCCGGGCAGCACGTTGTTCATCTGGTCGGTGGGGCGCAGGCTCAGCAGGAGCAGTCCGACGAGCGGCAGCAGGAACGCGACCACGACGAACGCCGTGGGCACGATCGCGGCGACGTGGCCGCGCAGGTCGCGGGTGCGGGTGGCCGGCACGTCAGGCCGCCCCGAGCGGCAGGAGGGCGTCGTCGGACCACGTGAGCCCCACGCCCTCGTCCTCGGCGAAGCGCCGCCCGCCGTCCGCGGGGCTCGCGAGCAGCTCGGTGCCGTCCGTGGTGCGCAGGCGGTACTCGTACCGCTCGCCGGCGAAGCCGACCGACAGCACGGTCGCGGCGGCGGCGTCCCCGCCCGGCTCGACGACCCGGACGTGCTCGGGCCGCAGGGCGACGGTCCCGGCATCGGCGGCGAGCCGGACCGGCCGGCCGAGCACCGAGCGGCCGCCGTCGGCGTCGTCGCGCACCGGCAGGAGGTTCGCAGCGCCGACGAAGTCCGCGGCGAACCGGGTGCGCGGGGTGCGGTACAGATCCTCCGGGGTGCCGAGCTGCTCCAGGTCGCCGTGCGCGAGCAGCGCGACCCGGTCGGACAGCGCGAGCGCCTCCGCCTGGTCGTGCGTGACGAACACCGTGGTGGTGCCCACCTCGCGCTGCAGCTCGCGCAGCTCGTGCCGCATCTGGCGGCGCAGCTTGGCGTCCAGGTTGGACAGCGGCTCGTCGAGCAGCAGCACCCGCGGGCGGGTGACCAGCGCGCGGGCGATGGCGACGCGCTGCTGCTGGCCGCCGGAGAGCTGCTGCGGGTAGCGGTCCGCGTAGTCCGCCAGGTCGACCAGCCGCAGGGCGTCGCGCACGCGCTCGGCCCGCTCGTCGCGCGGCACGCGCCGGGTGCGCAGCCCGTACTCCAGGTTGCGCCGCACCGTCATGTGCGGGAACAGGGCGTAGCTCTGGAACACCAGCCCCGTCTCGCGACGGTTCGGCGCCACGTGCGTGACGTCCTGCCCGTCGATGGCGACGGTCCCGCTGGTGGGCGTGACGAACCCGGCGAGCACGGACAGGAGCGTCGACTTGCCGCAGCCCGACGGCCCGAGGACCGAGAGGAACTCGCCCGCCTCGATCGTCAGCTCGTCGAGCTCCAGCACGGGCGCGCCGCCGTACCCGACGCTGAGCCCGCGGATCTCCACGCGGCCCTGCGTCGTCGTGCCCGCCGAAGGGGCCGTCGTCGGCGTCGTCATCAGCCGAAGATCTCCTGCCAGCGCGCCTGCAGGTCCGGGAGCTGCGGGGTGATGGCCTCGTAGTCGACCCACACGAAGTCGTCGTACGCGCCCTTGCCGCTGGTGATCTGCTCGTCGAACTGCGCCGGGTACTCGTTCTGGTCGTTGGAGGCGGCGTACCAGGTGCCCTCCGAGAAGACGGGCTGGTACTCGCTGGAGGCCACGTAGTCGAGGAACGTGTACGCGAGCCCCTCCTCCTGCGTGCCCTCGGTGACGAACAGGGAGGTCAGGGCGCCCACGGAGCCCGACGCCGGGTAGGCGAAGCCGATGGGCTCGCCCGCGTTCTGCTGGACGAACGCGCGGCCGTCCCAGTGCGCCGCGACCCAGGCGTCGCCGTTCGAGAGCGCGGTCTCGACGCTCGTACCGTCGGCGGGGAACGTCGAGGCGCAGTCCTTGAGGGTCTCGAGCTGCTCGAACGCGGCGTCCACGTCGTCCGGGTTGGTGATGGTGCCGCCGGCCTCGTTGATCAGGCCCGCGAGGAACTCGACGCCGGTGTTGAACGTCAGCGGCGAGACGGCCACGTGCCCGCAGTAGGCCGGGTCGAGCAGGTCGGACCAGTCCGTCGGCGGCTCGTCCACCTTGTCGGTGCGGAAGGCGATGCCGGTGGAGCCGACGGTCAGGGGCACGCCGTACTGGGTGCCGCCCACGTTGCTCTGCTCGGCGAGCACGGTGTTGAGCTGGTCGAACTGCTCGATCCGGGCGGTGTCGAGCTCGGCGACCACGCCAGCGGAGACCGCGCTCGGGATGACGTTGGGCGTGAACGCCACGACGTCGTAGGCGGGCGTGCCGCCCTTGGTGGAGCGCAGCGCGGTGAGCCAGTCGGCGGGGCCACCGGGGACGAGCTCGACGGTCGCGCCGGTCTCCTCCTCGAACGGCTCGACGAACGCCTTGCTGAACGACTCGCCCCACGACCCGGCGTAGACCGCGACCTTGAGGGTCCGGCCCGACAGGTCGCCGGCGGCGGCCTCACCGCCCCCGTCGTCGGCGGAGCAGGCGGCCAGCGAGCCGGTCAGGGCGAGCGCCGTGGTCACGGCGAGGGTGCGCGTCAGGGGCCGGGCGGCCCGGCGCGGGGAGCGGGAGGTCATCGTTGTCTCGTTCCTTCGGGGTGGTGGGGCGGCAGGCGGCGGTCCCAGGCGTAGTGCCGTTCCAGGACGGCGCCGAGCCGGAGCAGGAGTGCCTCGCCGCCCTGCGGTGCGACGAGCTGGGTGCCGAGCGGCAGGCCGTCGTCGTCCAGGTGGGTGGGCAGGGTGAGGGCGGGGGTACCGAGCACGCTCGGGACGGTGGTGAACGCGAGCGTGCGCTCGTAGACGACCGAGTCGCGCGAGGGCGCCTGCCGGGTCAGCTCGTCCAGGACGACGCCGGTCTCGGGCACGCGGGTCGCCGTCGTCGGGGTGAGGACGACGTCGGCCCCGCCGAACAGGGCCCCGGTGACCGTGCGGGCCAGGGTGCGCATCCGGACGGCCCCGCGCACGTAGTCGGCCGCGCCGAGGGCGTCGGCCCGGTCCATCACGCGGTGGATGTACGGCTGCAGCCGCTCGGGGTGGTCCAGCGGCGTCTGCCGCAGCCACGCCGGGATGACGACGCCCGGGTACAGGTCCATGATCTCGGCGCCCCCGTCCGGGGCGTCGAGCGCGACGACCGTGTGCCCCAGGGCGCGCAGCACGGCGGCGACGTCCTCCACCGCGGCGACGCACGCGGCGTCGACCGCGATGCGGGGGTCGAACGAGCGGGTGAGCAGGCCGACCCGCAGCGGGCCGGGAGCGTGGTCCAGCAGGGCGAGGTGGTCCGGGGCGGCGGGGCCGCGCGACCACGCGAGCGGGTCGGGTGCGGCCAGGTGCGTCACGACGGCGGCCGTGTCGGCCACGGTGCGCGTGACGACGCCCTCGGTGGCGCCACCCTCCCAGCCCTGGACGCGCTGGGGGAGCAGGCCACGGCCGGGCTTGAGGCCGACCAGGCCGCAGAACGACGCGGGGACGCGCAGCGAGCCGCCGCCGTCGCTCGCCAGCGCGACGGGCACGATGCCGGCGGCGACGGCCGCGGCGGACCCGCCGCTGGACCCGCCCGGCGAGCGGGTCAGGTCCCACGGGTTGTGCGTGACGCCGGAGCGCGGGCTCTCGCAGGAGGTGGTCATGGCGAGCTCCGGCGTGGCCGCACGCCCGAGCTGGACGAAGCCGGCCGCGAACGCCGCGGCGGGCAGCAGGTCGGTCGACGGCGCGGGCGTCTCGTCGATCGCGAGGGAGCCGCGGGTCCACGGCTGGCCCTCCACCGCGAACGTGTCCTTGACCGTGATCGGCACCCCGGCGAAGGGCGGCAGGTCCGCGCCGGCGGCCCGGGCGCGGTCGACGGCGTCGGCGGCCGCGAGCGTCGCGGCGTCGTCGCGCCACACGAGGGACCGCACGGCCGGGTCCACGGCGTCCGCCCGGGCGAGGGCGCGCTCCGCGACGGAGCGCGCGCTCTCGCGACCGGAGCGGATCCGGTCGGCCGTGTCCACCACACCCATATGTGATGGAAGATTCATGATCACGGGTAGACGTTAACCACGGCGAGCCGATCACTCCAAGCCGATCCCCGTGCCGTCCGCCTGATGAGACAACGGCTCCGCCGGGATGGAAGGTGGTCGCGCGACGGTGCGCTCGCCTGATATACATCTGGATGATAAGTGCCCGACCGTTCTCGGTCATGCCGTAACAGACCAACGAGGAGCGATGACGACCACAGGACCCGACGCCGCGAGTGCCGCCCCGGGCACGCCGTCCGACCTGATCGCCTCGGTGCGCGGGCTGTCCGGCCCCGCGCTCGCCGAGCAGCTCACCGCGTGGATCGAGCAGGGCGTGCTGGCGCCGGGCACCCGGCTGCCCACGATCGAGGAGGTCGCCACGGCCTCCGGCCTCGGCCGCTCGACCATCGCGGGCACCTGGTCGCTCCTGGTCGACCGCGGTCTGGTCACCACGCGGCGCCGTGGCGGCACCATCGTGGCCGGCCCCGCCAGCGCGCCCCTGTGGCCGCGCGCGGGGGAGCCGCCCGTGTTCGAGGGCTGGTCCTCGGTGGACCTCTCGTCCGCGCACCCCACCACCGACCGGCTGCCCGACCTGCTGGAGGCCTTCGCGCACAGCCTGCGCGAGCCCCAGACCAACTCGCTGCGCCGCGAGGCGATCACGCCCGCGCTGCTCGACGCCGTGCGCCAGGACTGGCCGTTCGACGCCGCCGAGTGGGTGACCGTCAGCGGCGCCGGCGAGGCCACCCTGCTCACGGCCGAGGCGGCCACCGCGCCGGGCGGGCTGATCGCCGTCCAGGAGCCCGCGGTCTCCGGGACCATCGGCAACCTGCGGTCCGTCGGGTTCGACGTCGTGGGCGTCGCCTCCGACGCCTCGGGCCCGCTCCCGGACGCCCTGGAGCGCGCCCTGGCCGCGGGCGCGCGCACCTTCGTCTACCAGCCGGGCGGGGAGTTCTCCCTGGAGGGTGCCGTCACCGCGCCGCGGCTCGCCGAGCTCGCCGACGTGCTCACGAGGCACGCCCCGGACGCCTGGGTGCTGGAGGAGGACGTGCTCGGCCCCCTGGCCCCGGTGCGGCCGCTCAGCCTGGGCGAGCTCCTGCCGGGCCGGGTCGTGCGGATCACGTCCTTCTGCCGTGCCTTCGGGCTCGACCTGCGCACCACGGTCGTCGGCGGGGCCCGCGACGTGGTGCTCGGCGTGCGCCGCCTGCGCAGCCACGGCATCCTCGCGCAGAGCCGCATCCTGCAGAACGCGCTCGCCTACCTGCTGGCCACGCCCGGCGTCGGCAGCCTCGTGCAGGACTCCGGCCGCTGGTACGCGGACCGGGGCCGGGACCTGACCCGGGCGCTCGCGGCGCGCGACGTGCGCACCGCGACACCCCCGGGCGGCCTGGTCGTGTGGCTGCGCGCCGAGAACGAGGACGAGGCCCTGGTCGAGCTCGGGGCGCGCGGCATGGTGCTCACGCCGTCGTCGCGCACGTTCGCCACGCCGCCCCGCCCCGCGTGGCTCCGCGTCGCCACACCCCAGATCCCGGCCGACCCGCAGCGGGTCGACGAGCTGGCCGAGGCGCTCGCGGGCGCCGCGCGGGGTGCGCTGCTGGCGGGCTGATCCCCGGACGGGGGTTCCGAGATGTGCCGGTACGCGGCAGACTCGGGGGCCAGAAGCCCGACGACGGGAGGCGTGGCGATGGTGCTCGACGCGAGCGCCGGGACGGTGCCGGCAGCGCCGGAGCCCGGTGCGCCCCCGGCGAGCGCCTTGCGGCAGGCCGAACGGTCCGCGGAGCTGCTCGCCCTGGTGCGGCGGCGCGGCCGGATCGAGGTGAGCGAGTCGGCCCGGATGCTGTCCGTCTCCCAGGAGACGGTGCGCCGCGAGCTGCGCAAGCTGGAGGCGCAGGGCCTGGTGCGGCGCAGCTACGGGCTCGCCTTCCCGGTGGAGACCAGCTCGTTCGAGACGGCGCTGTCCCAGCGCCGGGAGAGCTTCCCGGAGGAGAAGGCGCGGATCGCCGCCGAGGTGGCGCGGCGCCTGGGCGAGGCGCGGACGATCTTCGTCGACGAGGGGTTCCAGCCGCTGCTCGCGGCGCGCGCCCTGCCGACCGACCGCGAGCTCACGCTGGTCACGTCGTCCCTGCCGGTCGCGACGGAGCTGTCGGCCCGGCCCAACGTGCAGGTGATCATCATCGGCGGGCGCGTGCGGGGCAAGACCCTGGGCGTGGTCGACGGCGCGGCCGTGGACATGCTGCGCACCTTCCGCCTCGACCTCGGGCTGATCGGCGCGAACGGGGTGACCGTCGAGGACGGCCTGACCACGCCCGACCCGACGGTCGCGAGCGTGAAGGCCGCCGCCATCGAGGTGAGCAGGCGCCGCATCTTCATCGGCGCGCACCACAAGTTCGGCGTGACCAGCTTCGTGCGGTTCGCCGGCCTGGACGACTTCGAGGCGATGATCACCGGCACGCAGCTCGGCTCGGCCCGGGCACGCGCGTTCCACGCGGCCGGGGCGGAGATCGTCCAGGTCTGAGCGGGCGCCGTCCGAGGGCCTCCGGGGCGTGACCGGTCGGCCCGTCGGGACCAGCAGTTCGTGCCCGGTCCGGGATGCGTTTTCCCAGGTGGCGGCCCGGTGTAGAACCGGGCAGAACGGACCCTGACGCCGGCCGTGCGGGCGTCCGGCAGCCGTGCCCGCACGCGCCGTCGGGCCCCCGGCCGCCCCCGGCTGTGCGATACCACAGTCTCGCTGACCGTTTGGGTTTCACCCTCGTTGACCCGGTTTGCGGCCAGGCCCACGATGTGCGGACCCGTGCCCCACCGGACGCCGAACGGCAGCACGCCGAGGCACGACGACGAGGCACCACGACACCTCACGACGACGTGACCAGAAGGGTCGAAGCAATGATGCTCACGAGAACTGCGCGCCGCCAGGCAGCGCCCGCCGGCCTCGCAGCCGCGGCGCTCGCGCTGGCGCTGACCGCCTGCGCCGGGGCGGGAGGCGGCGGGGACGGCGGCTCCGCCGGACAGGGCGGCGGGCCGGTCGAGCTCACGCTCGCGACCGTCAACAACCCGCAGATGAAGGACATGGAGGAGCTGAAGTCCGCCTTCGAGGAGGAGCACCCGGACATCACGGTGAACTTCATCCAGATGGAGGAGAACGACCTGCGCGACGCCGTCACCAAGGACGTGGCGACCGACGGCGGCCAGTACGACATCGTCACGGTGGGCTCCTACGAGGTGCCCATCTGGGCGCAGAACGGCTGGCTCACCGACCTGACGGGCGACCTCGGGTCCGACGCGGACTACGACGTCGACGACCTGTTCGAGCCCGTCAAGGACGCCCTGACGGTCGACGACTCCCTGTACGCCGTCCCGTTCTACGGCGAGTCCTCGATGCTCATGTACAACAAGGAGCTCCTCGACGCGGCGGGCGTGACCATGCCCGAGCACCCGACGTGGCAGGAGGTCGCCGACATCGCCCGCGAGGTCGACTCGGACGACGTGGACGGCATCTGCCTGCGCGGCAAGCCCGGCTGGGGCGAGGTCTTCGCGCCGCTGACGACGGTGGTGAACACGTTCGGCGGGAGCTGGTACGACGCCGAGTGGAACGCCCAGGTGGACCAGCCGGAGTTCGCCGAGGCCGTCCAGTTCTACGTGGACCTGGTCGAGGACGCGGGGGAGGCCGACCCCGTCTCCACCGGGTTCACCGAGTGCCTGAACAACGTGAGCCAGGGCCGGTCCGCGATGTGGGTGGACGCGACGGTCGCCGCCGGCCTGCTGGAAGACCCGGAGTCGTCGCAGGTCGCGGGCAAGATGGGCTACGCCCACGCGCCGGTGGTCGAGACCGAGGAGTCCGGCTGGCTGTGGTCCTGGAACCTCGCGATCCCCGAGACCACGCAGAACCGCGACGCGGCGGTCGAGTTCGTGAAGTGGGCGACGAGCAAGGAGTACCACCAGCTCGTCGGCACGGAGCTCGGCTGGAGCCGGGTGCCCCCGGGCGCGCGGAACTCGACGTACGAGATCCCGGAGTACGAGGAGGCCGCGGCGTCGTTCGCGCCCATCACGCGCGACATCATGCTCGCCGTGAACCCGGAGCAGCCGGGCGTCGCGCCGCAGTCGTGGACCGGCATCCAGTACGTGACCATCCCGGAGTTCCAGGACCTCGGGAACCAGGTCTCGCAGGACCTGGCCGACGTCTTCGCGGGCCGCAGCGAGCTCGCTCCCGTGCTGGAACGCGCCCAGGACCTCGCCCAGGAGGCGGGCGACGCCCAGAAGTAGCCGGACCCCGGGTGCGGGGAGCCGTACTCCCCGCACCCGGGTTCCTTGTGCCCAGGTTCCTCGTGCCCAGGAGGGCCACATGACCGTTCTCATGACCACCCCGACGCGGAGACGGCCCTCGCGGGCGGTGCCCACCGGGCAGCAGAGCCGCCGACGCCGTGTCGCCGTCTCGCGCGCCCTGCTCTGGCCCGCGCTGGCCACCTCGATCGTCCTGACCCAGATCCCGTTCGTGCTGACGATCTACTACTCGCTGCAGCGCTGGAACATGCTGCGCCCGGGCGACCGCGGCTTCACGGGCCTCGACAACTACGTGAGCGTGCTGCGCGACGGCTCGTTCCTGTCGTCGCTCGGCGCGACCGTCGCCGTCACCGGCACGTCGGTGGTGGCCTCGACCCTGCTCGGCATGCTGTTCGCGGTGCTGCTGGACCGCAGCTTCGTGGGGCGTGGCGTGGCCCGGACCCTGATGATCACGCCGTTCCTCGTCATGCCCGCCGCCGCGGCCCTGGTGTGGAAGTGGTCCATCCTGGACGCCGCCACCGGCATGGCCAACTGGGGCCTCGGGCTGGTCGGCCTGCCGCCCGTGGCCTGGAACACCGAGCTGCCGATGCTCACGATCATCCTGGTGCTGACCTGGCAGTACACGCCGTTCGCCATGCTGATCCTGCTGGCCGGGCTGCAGGCGCAGGACAGGGATGTCCTGGAGGCCGCCGCCGTCGACGGTGCCGGGGCGCTGCGCACCTTCGGCTCGATCACGCTGCCGCACCTGCGCCAGTACGTCGAGATCGCGGTGCTGCTGGCCTCGATCATGCTGCTCCAGGTCTTCGACCCCATCGCGATCATGACCCGCGGCACGGGCGGCACCAAGACGCTCTCCTACCTGCTCTACGAGCGGGCGTTCGTGGGCCTGGAGGTCGGCGAGGCCGCCGCGTACGGCGTGATGACCGTGCTCGTCACGATCGTCGTCGCCTCGGTCGCGCTGCGCACCCTCTTCAAGGTCTTCTCCACGGAAGGGATCGACCGATGACCTCCTCGCGCCTGCGCGCGGCCCTGATCACCGCGGTCACCTGGGTGCTCGTGCTGATGTTCTTCTTCCCCGTGGCCTGGATGGTGTTCACGGCCTTCAAGCCGGAGCACCAGGCCGCCACGATGCCGCCCACGTTCGCCCCCGACCTCACGCTCGACCAGTTCGACGCCGTCTTCGCGCGCGACATGCTGCCGTACCTGATCAACTCGCTCAGCGCGAGCCTCGGGTCCACGCTGCTGGTCCTCGTCCTGGCAGTCCCCGCCGCCTACGCGCTGAGCATCCGCCCGGTCGCCAACGTGCGCGACGCCCTGTTCTTCTTCATCTCCACCCGCTTCATGCCGGTGGCCGCCTCGATCATCCCGATCTACCTGCTGCTGCAGTCCGTGGGCGGGCTCGACAACATCACCTGGCTCACCATCCTCTACGTGGGCGTCAACCTGCCCATCGCCGTGTGGATGATGCGGTCGTTCCTCGCCGAGGTGCCGCGCGAGGTCATCGAGGCCGCGCAGCTCGACGGCGCCCGCCTGGGCACCGAGATCTTCCGGGTGGTGCTGCCCATCGTGCTGCCCGGCGTCGCCGCCGCGGGCCTGATCTGCTTCATCTTCGCGTGGAACGAGTTCTTCCTCGCCAACCTCCTCACGGCCCAGGTGGCGCGCCCCACCCCGCCGTTCCTCACGAGCTTCGTGGACGGCCGCGGCCAGTTCCTCGCCGTCCTGTCCGCGGCCGCGACCGTCGCCATCGTCCCCGTGGTGCTGGCCGGGTGGATCGCGCAGAAGCAGCTCGTCCGCGGCCTCGCGATGGGAGCGATCAAGTGACCCTGGACCTCGCCGTCCCGCTGCCGGTAGCGCTGCCCGACGGCGGGCCCGGCACCGGACCCGATGACAAGGTGCCCGCCGTCAGCCTGCCGCCCTACGACCGCACCGGCCTCCGCGTCGGGATCGTGCACCTCGGCGTCGGCGGCTTCCACCGTGCGCACCAGGCGCTCGCGGTCGACGAGCTGCTGCGGCGCGGCGAGGCCCGCGAGTGGGGCATCTGCGGCGTCGGCCTGCTGCCCGGGGACGCCGCGATGCGCGACGCGCTGCGGGCGCAGGACGGCCTGTACACGCTCGTGACCAAGCACCCGGACGGCGGGCTCGACGCGCGGGTGGTCGGCAGCATCGTGGAGTACCTGTTCGCGCCGGACGACCCGGAGGCCGTGCTGGAGCGCATGGCCCACCCGGACACCCGCATCGTGTCGCTGACCATCACCGAGGGCGGCTACGGGTTCGACCAGGTCACCGGCGAGTTCGACGCGACGGCGCCCGCCGTCGTCGCCGACGCCCGGCCGGGGGCCGTGCCGGCCACCGTGTTCGGCTACGTGGTGGAGGCCCTGGCCCGACGGCGGGCGCGCGGCCTGCCGCCGTTCACCGTGATGTCCTGCGACAACGTGCAGGGCAACGGCGAGAAGGCCCGGACCGTCTTCGCCGCCTTCGCGGCCCTGCGCGACCCGGACCTCGGCCGGTGGGTGCACGACGAGGTCGCGTTCCCGAGCTCGATGGTGGACCGCATCACGCCCGTGACGACCGACGCGGACCGGGCCCTGGTCGCCGAGCGGCTCGGCGTCGCGGACCGCTGGCCGGTCGTCGCGGAACCGTTCTTCCAGTGGGTGCTGGAGGACGACTTCCCGCTCGGCCGGCCGCCGCTGGAGCACGCGGGCGTGCAGCTCGTCGCGGACGTCGAGCCGTACGAGCTGATGAAGCTGCGGCTGCTCAACGCGAGCCACCAGGCCATCGCCTACTTCGGGTGGCTGAGCGGCTACCGGTACGCGCACGAGGCGATGGCCGACCCGGTCGTGGCGCGGTTCGTGCGCGACTTCATGGACCGCGAGGCGACGCCGACCCTGCGCCCGGTCCCGGGCGTCGACCTCGACGAGTACAAGAGCTCGCTGGTGGAGCGCTTCGGCAACCCGGAGGTGCGGGACACGCTCGCGCGGCTGTGCGCGGAGACGTCGGACCGCATCCCGAAGTGGCTGGTGCCGATCGTGCGCGAGCAGCTGCTCGCCGGCGGCGAGATCCTCCGGTCGGCGGCGATCGTCGCGAGCTGGGCCCGGTACGCCGAGGGGACCGACGAGCAGGGCGAGCCCATCGAGGTGGTCGACCGGCTCGCCGACCGGCTCGTGTCGCTCGCCCGCTCGCAGCGGGGCGACGCCGTGGCGTTCCTGCGCAGCCCGGACCTGTTCGGGTCGCTCGCGTCCGAGCCGCGTTTTGTCGCGGCCTACCTCGATGCGCTCGGCTCGCTGCACCAGGTGGGGGCCCGCGCGACGCTGGAGACCCTGGTGGCGGAGGCGCCGCGGCCGGACCAACCCTGAGCCGGCCACGCCCCCCGAGGAAGGCGGCGATCCTCGCGTACGAGGCGGGGCTCGTCGAGCAGAAGTCGCCGTGAACCCGCCCCATCCGGATCTGTCTCGGCTCCGAACCACCTGCGAGAACGCCGAACAGAACGGAGTAACGCCATGACGCAATCCATGTCCTCGACGCGCACTCGCGGGGTGTCCCAGTGGCTCGCCCTGACGATCGGCGTGGTCTACCTGCTGGTGGGAGCCGCGGGGTTCCTCGTGACCGGGTTCAGCGGGTTCGCCGAGCACGACCACGAGCAGACGCTGCTCGGGTTCGCCGTCAACCCGCTGCACAACGTCGTGCACCTCCTGATCGGGGTGCTCGGGATCAGCCTGTGGTCCACGATAGGGCCGGGCGCGGACGTTCGGCTGGCTGCTCGTGGCCGGGTACGGGGCGGGCGTTCGTGTACGGCCTGATCGCGGTGGGCAACCCCGAGATCAACTTTCCTCAACATCAACGCCGCCGACAACGTGCTGCACGCCCTGAGCGTCCTGGCCGGGCTGGCCATCGCGCTCTGGCCGCAGCGCAAGGCCGAGGCCGCCGCCTACTAGGCGACCCTCGACCGCAGGGGGCCCCGGACGGGCCGGCGGGGCAACGCTCTGGAGACGCTCGGTCCCGGCCGCGTGACCGTCACCCCGCCGTCGGCGGCTCCGTCGTGAACAGCCCCCGGTGCAGGATCGCCCGGGTCGTGCCCAGACGCGGCGGTGCCCCTGCGGCGGCGTCCACGGCGGCCGACTCCACGGCCGCGGAGGCCGCGGCCTGGACGGCCATCACCATGGGCAGCGTGAGCAGCACGTCCCCGGTACCGACGCCGGGGTGCACCCGGCCGAGGGACCGGGCCCGGTCGAGCAGCGGGTCCAGCGCGGCCGCCGTCCGCGCGGCCAGGTCGGCGGTGCCGGGCATCCGGCCGTCCGCGACGACGCGCGCGAGCCACGGGGACTCGAACTGCACGTCGAGCAGGAAGTGGAACAGCCGCTCGGCGCCGTCGTCGGCGTCGGCCAGGGCGGACGCCATGGCCTCGATGTCCGTGACGTTGTGCTCCAGCACGGCCGAGGCGAGCGCCTCCCGGTTCTCGAAGTGGCGGTGCAGGGTGGTGCGGCTGACGCCGGCCTCGTTCGCGATCTCCTCCAGCGGCACGTCCGGGCCGCGCTCGGCGAACGCCCGGCGGGCCGCCGCCACGAGCAGGTCGCGGTTGCGCGCGGCGTCGCGTCGCGTGCGTTCTACCACCATGGGCCGAGGGTAACGGCCCCCTCCGTGCGGGACGCCACAGGAGCAGGGGTTGAAAACGTACATGGATGTACGTTTTCATGTGGTCGGCGGGGGACACCCGCCGAACCGCTGACGAGAGGCCCTGCCTTGTCCCATCTGACCAGCACCGATACCAGCACCGACACCGATACAGCCACCACCGGCCTGGGGTTCGACCCGGACGCCCTGCGGGAGAGGTACCGCCACGAGCGGGACCGGCGCGTCCGGCCGGACGGCACGGCGCAGTACCGGCGCGCCGCGGGGGAGTTCGGCTACTACGCGAAGGACCCGTACACCGAGCGGGTCGAGCGGGAGCCGCTGACCGACCGGGTCGAGGTGCTGGTGGTGGGCGGCGGGTTCGGCGGCCTGCTCACCGGGGCCCGGCTGCGGGAGGCCGGCGTCGAGTCGCTGCGGATGATGGACGAGGCGGGCGACTTCGGCGGCACCTGGTACTGGAACCGGTACCCGGGCATCCACTGCGACATCGAGTCGTACGTGTACATGCCGCTGCTGGAGGAGACGGGCTACGTGCCGAGGTGGCGGTACGCGCCCGGCGAGGAGATCCGGCAGCACGCCGTGCGGATCGCCGAGCACTACGGGCTGTACCGGGACGCCGTCTTCCACACGCGCGTCACGGAGCTGCGCTGGGACGACGCCGCCGACGAGTGGCTGGTGCGGACCGACCGCGGCGACACGATGCGGGCCCGGCACGTCGTGGTCTCCTCCGGCACGCTCTCGCAGGCCAAGCTGCCCGGCATCCCGGGCATCGAGGACTTCCGCGGCCACACCTTCCACACCAGCCGCTGGGACTACGGGTACACCGGCGGCACGGCGGACGGCGGCCTGACCGGCCTCGCCGACAAGCGTGTCGCCGTGATCGGCACCGGGGCCACGGGCCTGCAGGCGATCCCGCACGTCGCCCGGGACGCGGCGCACCTGTACGTGCTGCAGCGGACGCCGTCGTCGGTGGACGTGCGTGACAACCGGCCCACCGACCCGGCGTGGGCGGCCGGCCTCAAGCCAGGCTGGCAGCGCGAGCGGATGGAGAACTTCCTGGCGATCCTGGCGGGGGAGGACGTCGCGGAGGACCTGACGGGGGACGGCTGGACCGGCACCGCGCGGCTGCAGCGCCAGATGATCACGGGCGCCGTGGACACGACCCTCGACCCGGCCGAGCGCGAGCGGCTCGACGAGCTGGCGGACTTCGTCAAGATGAACCAGATCCGGGCCCGGGTCGACGAGGTGGTCACCGACCCCGCCACCGCCGCGGCGCTCAAGCCCTGGTACCGGTACATGTGCAAGCGCCCGGGGTTCAGCGACCAGTACCTGCAGTCGTTCAACCGGCCGAACGTGACGCTCGTGGACACCGCCGACCACGGCGGCGTGACCCGGATGACCCAGAACGCGGTGGTGGTGGGCGAGGACGAGTACGAGGTGGACTGCGTCATCTTCGCCACCGGCTTCGAGGTCGGGGTCTCGGGCGTGGTGTCCGGCACGCTTCCGGTCCTCGGGCGCGGCGGCGCCCCGCTGCTGGGCGCCTGGGCGCGCGGCCCGCGCACGCTGCACGGCTTCTACACCCACGGGTTCCCCAATCTGTTCCACCTGGGCGCGGCACAGAACGCCAACTCGGTGAACTTCGTGCACGTCCTGCAGGAGCAGGCCGGGCACATCGCCGCCGTCGTCGCCCGCGCCGCCAAGACCGGGGCGCGGTACGTGGAACCGACCGTGGAGGCGCAGGACGCCTGGGCCGCCACCATCGCGCAGGCGGGCGAGGGACAGGACAACTCGGCGTTCCTGGCCGAGTGCACGCCCGGGTACTACAACGGCGAGGGCACGCGGAAGGGCGGCGCGCCGACGTCGTACAGCCCCGGGCCGGTCGCCTTCCACCGGGTGCTGGCGCAGTGGCGCGAGGGGGACATGGGCGACGTGCTGGTCCCCGCCGGCCCGCGGTGAGTCGCCGCGCGGCTGGTTCACCGAGGAGCCGCAGTGGGTCGACCTGGCGACCTGCTGGGCGTGGACGTGGCCCAGCACCGGAGGGCCATCCGTCCTGCTGAGCCGCGCGCACGCGGCGCCCCCGATGCATGATCGACTGTGGCCACCTCGCAGCAGCGCGTCCCGCCGCCGTCCGTCCCGATGCCCGCACCGGACCCGTCGGTCCGGGAGGCCGACGACGTCGCCGCCGACCTCGGCGTCGACCCCACCACCGGGCTGACCGGAGCCGAGGCGGCCCGCCGCCTGGCCGCCGACGGCCCCAACGAGCTGCGCTCGCGGCCGCCCGTGCCGCTGTGGCGCAAGGTGCTGGACCAGTTCCAGGACCCGCTCGTGGCGCTGCTGCTCGTGGCGGTAGCCATCTCGCTCGCCGTCTGGTGGGTCGAGGACGCGCACGGCGTGCCCGTGGATGCCGTCGTGATCGCGGCCATCGTGGTGCTCAACGCCGTGCTCGGTCTGGTCCAGGAGGGCAAGGCCGAGAGCGCCGTCGCGGCGCTGCGGTCCATGACCGAGGCGATGTCCACGGTGCTGCGCGACGGGCGCCGGGTCACGGTGCGGTCGGCCGAGCTCGTGCGTGGCGACGTCCTGGTCCTGGCCGAGGGGGACGCCGTCGGCGCGGACGCCCGCCTGCTCAGCGCGACCGCCCTGCGCGTCCAGGAGTCCTCGCTGACGGGCGAGAGCGAGGCGGTGCTCAAGGATGCCGCGGCGCTCGTGGCCCCGGCGCCGCTGGGCGACCGGTTCGACATGGTCTACAAGGGCACCGCCGTGGCCCAGGGTGTCGGGCGCGCCGTCGTCGTGGCCACCGGCATGAGCACCCAGATGGGCGACATCGCCCGGCTGCTCGACTCGACCGAGGAGGAGGTCACCCCGCTGCAGCGCGAGATCGCGCACGTCAGCCGGGTGCTCGGTCTCACGGTGATCGGCATCGCCGTGGTCGTGATGGTCCTGGCGGCCGTGGTCAACGAGGTCCGCACCCCGGCCGACCTCGTCACCGTGCTGCTGCTCGGCGTCTCGCTCGCCGTGGCCGCCGTGCCCGAGGGGCTGCCCGCCATCCTGTCCGTGGTCCTCGCCGTCGGCGTGCAGGCCATGGCGCGCCGCAACGCCGTCGTCAAGAAGCTGCACTCCGCCGAGACGCTCGGCTCGGCGTCCGTCATCGCGTCGGACAAGACCGGCACCCTGACCAAGAACGAGATGACCATCCAGCGGGTGGTCACCGCGTCGGGCGAGGTCACGCTCACCGGCGTCGGCTACCGCCCGGACGGGGAGGCGCTGACGCGCGGGGACGGCTCCGGCGCCGGGACCGGCGACGACGACGGTGCCGTGCCCCTGACCGACGAGCGGCTCACCCGGGAGGCGGTCATGGTGCTCGGCGGCGGCTCCCTCGCCAACGACGCCCAGCTCGTCGAGACCGACGGCGAGTGGACCGTCCAGGGCGACCCCACCGAGGCCGCCTTCCTCGTGGCCGCGCACAAGCTCGCCGGCACCGTGGACCGCGTCGCCGGCTTCGAACGGCGCGGCGAGGTGCCGTTCACGTCCGAGCGCAAGCTCATGTCCGCGCTCGTGGACCCGCCCGGCGACGGCGCCTGGGCGCTCGTCACCAAGGGCGCGCCCGACGTGCTCCTGCCGCGCTGCACCGACGTGCAGGTCGGCGACGAGACGGTCCTGCTCGACGACGACCGGCGGGCCCAGGCGCTCGCCGACGTCGAGCGCCTCTCCCGGCAGGCGTACCGCACGCTCGGCGTGGCCTACCGGCGGGTCCCCGAGGACACCGGGCCCGAGGGGCTCGAGGAGCACGAGTCCGACCTGGTCTACCTGGGCGTGGTCGGCATCATCGACCCGCCCCGCCCCGAGGTCGCGCCCGCGGTGGCCGAGGCCCGCCGGGCCGGCATCCGCGTCATGATGATCACCGGCGACCACCCGGTCACGGCCACCCGGATCGCGAGCGACCTGGGCATCGTCGAGCCGGGCGCACGCGCCGTCACCGGCACCGAGCTGGACCGCCTGGACGCCGCCGGGCTGCGCGAGACCACCCGCGGCGTCTCGGTCTACGCACGCGTGGCCCCGCAGAACAAGCTGCAGATCGTCGACGCGCTCCAGGCCGACGGGCACGTGGTGGCGATGACCGGCGACGGCGTGAACGACGCCCCGGCGCTGAAGACCGCCGACATCGGCGTGGCCATGGGCATCACCGGGACCGAAGTGACCAAGGAGTCGGCCAAGATGATCCTCGGCGACGACAACTTCGCCACGATCGTCGCGGCCGTGCGCCAGGGCCGGATCATCTTCGACAACATCAAGAAGTTCCTGCGCTACCTGCTCTCCTCGAACATGGGCGAGGTGTGCACGGTGCTGCTCGGCGTGGTGCTGGCCGGAGTGGTCGGACTGGAGGGGGCCGCCGGGGGCGAGGCCGTCGTCGTGCCGCTGCTGGCCACCCAGATCCTGTGGATCAACCTCGTCACCGACTCCGGGCCGGCGCTCGCGATGGGCGTGGACCCGGAGACCGACGACGTGATGGCGCGGCCGCCGCGCGGCTCGCACGAGCGGATCATCGACGCCCGCATGTGGACCGGCGTGCTGAGCATCGGGCTCGTCATGGGCGTGGCCACCCTGCTGACCATCGACATCTTCCTGCCCGGCGGCCTGGTCGAGGGGAGCGACGACCTCACCGTGGGCCGCACCGCCGGGTTCACCACCCTCGTCCTGGCCCAGCTCTTCAACGTGCTCAACTCCCGCTCCGAGACCACGAGCGCGTTCCACCGCATGTTCGTGAACCGGTGGCTCTGGGGCGCGATCGGGTTGGGGGTGCTGCTCCAGGTGGCCGTCGTGGAGGTGCCGTTCCTCCAGGTGGCCTTCGGCACCGCCGGTCTCGACCTGGCGCACTGGGCGGTGGCGGTCGGCATGGCGTCGTCGGTGCTGTGGTTCGACGAGCTGCGGAAGCTGGTGTGGCGGTGGCGGCAGCGACCGGTCGGGTGAGCCCTGGTCAGGGGGCGACGGCGGAGTCGGGTGCGTGGGTGTACTCCACCGGCTTCCCGGTTTGGTGTGCGTAGCGGATCTCGCGTCGCGTGGACTCTCCGACGTACCCGCCCGGGTTGACCACGAGGACGCGGTCGGCGAGGTCGATCTTCGCGAGGTGCAGTGCGTCCAGCGCAGCCTTCTGCTCGTCGGTGATCCGGTCGCCGGCGTGCTCGAACACACCGGGCGCGACGACGATCGTCCCGGCGAGCGTGAGGTCACGGTTCACCGCGCGGAACTCCTGAGCGAACCGGGTCGAGCCGCACAGGCACACGATCTGCGGGCGGGTTTCCAACGAGGCCTCCTGGGGGCTGCGCCGGTGAGGGCCGGTGAGCGTGTTCGCCGGCTGGCTGACTGGCTAGCTTCGTGATGGTGATGGTGATGGTGATGGAGATGGAACCACAACGGGCTTCGCCGTGTCGGACCCTGCCGGCGGTACGGCATCGTGCCGCTGCGCGCCTTCTGCCGCAGCCGTGACGCCCGCCGGGGCCTGGACGGCCTTCCGTCACTGTGAGGGCATGGTCGTGACGACGTCGCACTGGTCGACCGGCCTCGTTTACGCGGCGGGCAGAACAACGAGCGGGTGTCAGTGGCTGGGCCTATGGTCGTACAAGTGTTGGGTCGAATGCTCACGATGGTTGGACGTTGTGGTGGGAGGGGGTGGCGGTATGGACAAGGTGTCGGTTGCCGGTGGGGCACGTGCGACGTGGGTCGCTCGCAGGCCCGGTGGGAGGGCCGTGCGGAGCCGCCCTGCGGCGTGGCAGGTCGATGACGTCGTGACCACGGTGCCCGTCGTGCGCATCGACGATCTTGCGGACGGCAAGATGCCTGACGACGCGTGGCTCGCAGCATTGTTCGCCGAGGGTGACGCGCTGTTCGGCGAGTGTGAACCTGGGCGTGCCCCGGACGTCCCTGCGGGGCCGGACTGGTTCGACAGGGCGCCCGACGTGTCGTTGTCTCACGGCCCCGTGGCGGTGTGGCCGGTCGAGGTGTTGCGGGAGGCTCTGGCCGGACCGCCGGGCGCCGAGCTGGCGCACGTGGTCGCCGAGTACACCGGGCTGGGTACCGCACCATGCGGTGGCACAGGCGCCGAACTCGCCGGTGGACCGCCCGCCGAATCTGCTGCCGGTTCCGCTGCCGCAGAGGCCGGTTCGGCCCGGCTCGGCGCGCTGTCCGACGACGCCCTCGCGGACCTAGTGGCCGCGTGCGTGCGGCTGCAGTCGTGGGCGGCCGGTGTGCAGGCGCGAGTCGTGGGGGAGCGGGCCGCGCGGGAGACGAGTCCGTTGGCTCATGACTCGCTGGTCGGGCAGGTGACGGCTGAGCTGGCGGTGACGCAGGCTGAGGGGTCCGAGGTGGTGGTGCGGGCGGAGTCGGGTGCGGAGCATCCGACGGTGATTGCGGCGTTGGTTCAGGGTCGGATCGATGTGCGCAAGGCGCACACCCTGTTGCGGTCCGCTACGCGGCTCACGGTGGCGGAGCGGGCTGAGGCGATCGTCCGGTACCTGCCGCAGGCCCCGTACCGGACGTGGCGGTGGCTGCAGAACAAACTTCTGGCGTTCGCGAAGGCCCGGCACGGCGCCGAGGAGACGGCCAGGGCCGCGGCCCTGGACCGCAATGTGCAGCTGGATCGGGCGGAGAACGACATGGGGTGGCTGTCGGCGTACCTGCCGGCCGTGGACGCGGCGGCGGTCTGGGGCGTCGTGGACGACATGGCGCACCAGCTCCGGTACACCGCTGGTGAGGAGCGCACCCTGGGTCAGCTCCGTGCGGACTGCCTGACCGGCATCGTGACGGGTCGGCTGTTGCCGGGGGACCGGTTCGCGCCCGGCATCCAGGCCGAGGGGAGCACGGGGATCGTAGAACCGGTGAGCACGAGGACCCCAGGGTGTGTGCCTGCTGACCAGGCGACTGTTGCCGACAACGCCACGGCGACTGCCACGATGACCGCTACGGCGGCGGGCACGACTGATGCGAGCGCGAACACGAGTGCCACCGACGGCCCCGTCTGCCCGTGTGGTGGACGGGCGCCCGTCGTGCAGGAGACGGTCGTGCGGGTGACGCCGACCCGGCCGGTCGTCCGGGTCACCGTCCCGGCGAGCACGCTTCTGGGCCTGGACGACGCGCCGGGTGAGCTCGACGGGTTCGGGCCGATCCCGGCCGAGACGGCGCGACTTCTCGCGGAGGACGCCACCTGGCGGCGCCTGGTGACGGACCCGGTGACGGGGGTCCTGGTCGACTACTCGTCCCAGGCGTACACGCCAGGCAAGGTGCTCCGGGCGGCGGTGGAGGCCAGGGACGGGACCTGCACGTTCATCGGGTGCGACACCCCGGCGACGACGTGCGACCTGGACCACATCGACCCCTTCGACCACGAGTGGAGAGAGCGGGCCGGGGCTGCGGGGAAGAACCAGCCCGGACAGACGAACGCGTGGAACCTGCACGCACTCTGCCGCCGACACCACCTGCTCAAGACCCATGCCGGCTGGGGCGTCGAACGTGACCCGGTCACCGGGATCACCACCTGGACCACGCCCGCGGGCAGCACGCACGCCCGGCCGCCGACGGTCCTGGACACCCGGGTCGACCTGGACCAGGTCGACCCGGGCACCAGCAGCGACCTGACGGTGCGTGCCCTCACCGGACGCCGGTTGCCCCGTGCCTACATCACCACTGAGCCGGCGGCAGCTGCCACCGACCCGCCCCGGTCGGGGGTGCCTCCGTTGTGAGCGGCGGGACCGATCCGGAGTTCCTGCCCCGGCACCAGGTCCGGCCCCGCCTCAGGCCGCGTCGCGGTACGCCTCCGCGGCGTGCAGCAGGTAGTAGGCCAGTCCGGTCTGCTGCTGTTCGAGCATCTGCCGGTGGAAGTCGTCCGTGACGAAGAAGCGCGCCTGGCCGGCGAATCCGGCGGGGTCCGTCGGGTGCGTGGCGTTCAGCGCCGCGAGGTGCCGCTCGATCGCGCTCACCACCGTCGGGTCGTCGGCGCGCAGCCCGGCGCGCAGCGCGTCGGCCATGGTCGTCATGAACACGGTGGCCTCGGCGGCGGCCGCGTTCATCCGGTCGGCGTCGAGCCCGGCCGTGTCGAGCTCGACGCCGTAGGTGTCCCGCAGGTGGGCGTTCTGCTCGTCGAGGGCGTCCTGCCAGCCGGCCTGGTCCAGGCCGGTGAACATGCTGTCGGCAGCCATGGGTTCTCCCTTTCTCTCGTGTGCGATGGCCTGCTCGAGCGTCGCCAGCACCTGGGCGAGCCGTGCTCCACATGACCGGAGCATGGCGCGCTGGCCCAGCAGGCACTCGAGCCGGGAGACGCGACCCGACAGAGCCTCCGCGATCGTGTCCAGCGGCATGTCCAGCTCCCGGAAGAACAGGATCTGCTGGAGTCGCTCGAGGTCGTCGTCCGAGTAGGACCGGTAGTCGTTGCGCTCGTCCCGTGCGGGGACGAGCAGCCCGATCCGGTCGTAGTGGTACAGCGTCTTGAGCGTCACTCCCGACAGCCGGGAGACGCGGGTGATCGTGTAGGTCATGGGGTCTCACCTCCTGCGCAACACCGTCGACCCTCCCCTGAGGGTAGGGTCAAGCGCCGCCCGTGCGGCCGGGCTCGACCAGCGGGAGCTGGGTGGACGTGCACCTGCTCCCGGTGGCGGACGCCGCCCTCGACGCCATGTCCCGGATGGAGGAGCCTGGGTACCGGGCGGCGGTGCGGATCAGCTGAGCCCGGCGAGCTGCTCCCGGGCCGCGTCGGCCCGCCGACGGTCGCCCAGCGCCTCGCGGATCTCCACGACCCGTCCCAGCGCGGCTGCCGCCTCGGCCCTCCGCCCCGTCGCGGCGAGCGCCAGGGCCCGCACGCGCAGGTACATGGCGCGGTGGGCGGGCACGTCGAGCTCGTCGACGGCGGGCGCGGCGGCGTCCGCGGTCGCGAGCGCGCCCGCGCCGTCGCCGAGCTCGACGAGGTTCTTGACGATCGCGGACGCCGCGGCGACCCGGGTGGTCAGCGCGATGTCCCGGGGGAACCGGTCCGGCTGCCGCTCCAGCAGGTCGATCGCGGCCCGGTCGGCGCCGATGGCGTCGGCGCGCCGCCCGAGCAGCGTGAACGCCTCGGCGAGCATGCGGTGCGTCTGGAGCAGGCCGGCCGCGTCGTCGGCGTCGGCGAAGCACCGGCGGGCGTCCTCGGCGTCGCGCACGACGTCGCCGGGGAAGCCGAGCAGCAGCTCGCACCAGCCCGTGTAGTACAGGGCCCAGCCCTCCTGGGCGCGGTTGCCCGCGCGCCGCGCGACGTCCCGGGCGCGGTGCGCGTGCTCCAGGCCGCGGGCCGGGTCGTCCCGCGTGTAGAGCTCGGCCCAGCTCAGGTACCCGAGCTGGGTGGCCAGCAGGTCGTCGTCGGCGAGGCGTTCCGCCCCCTGGACGGCCAGGGCATAGACCTCATGCCACTGGCCCCACTGCGCCCACAGGTCGGAGAACCAGTGCAGTGACTCTGCCACGCGGACCACCAGGGCGTCGTCCTTGTTGGCCGCCGCGGCGCGCAGCGCGTGGAACCAGTGGTCCGCCTCGTCGTGCAGCCACGCGCCGGCGGCCTCGCGGGTGGACAGGTCGGCCAGCCCGGGTTGGTCCGGGCCGCGCCCGTGGGCGGGCTCGAACCAGAGACCGGCGTCGACGGTGGTCGCCAGGATCCAGTGCCGCAGGCGTTCCGCGTGCCCGGCCTGCGCGTGCGGGCCCTCGTCCTGGCGGAGCCGGTCGCGCGCGAAGATCCGCAGCAGGTCGTGCAGGTGGTAGCGGTCGTGGGTGGCGGCCTCCAGCAGGCCGAGGTCCACGAGCTCGTCCAGCAGGTCCACGGCCGCGTGCCGGCCGGAGCCGACCAGGACGGCGCCGAGCTCGGCGGTGAACGTGGGCCCGGTCAGGACGCCGAGGCGCCGGAACAGCGTCCGCGCGGCGTCGGAGAGCTGGTCGTAGGACATCGCGAACGCCTTGCGCAGCTCGAGGTCGCCCGCGCGGAACCCGTCGAGGCGGTGGTCCTCGGACGCCAGCCGGTCCGCGAGCCGGCCCGCGGTCCAGGCGCGGTGGCTCGCCACGCGGTTGCCGGCGATGCGCAGGGCCAGCGGGCAGCCGTCGCAGAGGTCGGCGAGCCGGTGCAGGTCGGCCTCGGGCGCCTGCGCGGCGGGGATGATGCGGCGCAGGAGCGTCACGGCGTCGTCGTGCGCGAGCCGGTCGAGCTCGACGCGCAGGGACGCGTCCAGCCCGGCCAGCGGACGGCGGGCCGTGACGATCACCGCGGAGGGCCCGGTGGCGGGCAGGACCGGGCGCACCTGCTCCTCCCCGGCGGCGTCGTCGAGGACCACCAGGACCCGGCGGTCGCCGAGGAGGGAGCGCCAGAGCGCGGCGGCGTCGTCCAGGCCGGGCGGCACGGAGCGCACGGCGGGCTCGCAGGCCTGGATCAGGCGGCGCAGCACCACGAGCGGGTCGAGCGGGCGCCCGCCGAACCCGCCCAGGTCGATGAACCGCACGGCGTCGAACCGGTCGCGGACGTCGCCCGCGGCGCGCACCGCGAGCGACGTCTTGCCGAGCACCGCGGGCCCGGAGAGCACCACGAGCGGCGACGGCGCGCCGTCGGCGCCCGACGCCACGTGCGCCCCGATCGCGGACAGCTCGGCGTCCCGGCCGACGAGGTCGGCGACGGCGCGGGGGAGCGGCAGCGGGGCGACGACGCCGGCCGGAGGCCGGTGCCGGCCCGCCCGGGCCGCCGCGAGGAGCGCCGCGCGGTCGGCGGGCGCCAGACCCAGGCCGTCCGCCACGAGGTCCACCGTGCGCCGCTGCGGACCCTGGCTGGCGCCGCGCTCGATGTCGCTGATCGTGCGGTCGCTCACCCCGGAGAGCTCCGCGAGCCGTTCGAGCGTCAGGTCGGCCTCGTGCCGGAACCGGCGGAGCAGCGGACCCAGCGCCTCGGTCATCTCTCCCCATTCCTGCGTGCTTCCTTCGTGGACGCAGTCACCGGTGACGGCCTTGGATCGAAGTGTCTCATCGTGACGGCCGTGCTCCCGCGGTCGTCCCGCGGAAAGGAACCCCATGTCATCCACTCCCACCATCGTGCTGGTGCACGGCGCGTTCGCCGACGCCGGAAGCTGGACCCCGGTCACGCGCGCGCTGCTCGACCAGGGCTTCCGGGTCGTCGTCCCGCCCGTGCTGAACCGCTCGCTGACCGGCGACGCCGCGTACGTGCGGTCCGTCGTCGAGGCGATCGACGGCCCCGTGCTGCTCGCGGGCCACTCCTACGGCGGCGCGGTGATCACGGTCGCGGGCGCGGCCGAGAACGTCGTCGGCCTGGTCTTCGTGGCCGGCTACGCGCTCGCCGAGGGCGAGAGCCTGGGCGAGCTGCAGGGCGGCTTCCCCGACTCCGACCTGGCGGCCCACCTGGTCTACACGCCGTACCCGGTCGACGGCGCCGAGCCGGGCACCGACGTGTCCGTGGCCGTCGACGCGTTCCCCGCGGTCTTCGCCGCCGGCGTGCCGGACGACGTCGCGACGGTGCTCGCCGTGTCGCAGCGCCCGCTGTCCGCCGTGGCCTTCGGGGAGCCGGCGCCGGTCGCCGCCTGGCGGACCAAGCCGTCCTGGGGGATCGTCGCGGCCGCGGACCACACCATCAACCCCGACGTCGAGCGCTTCGGCTACGAGCGCGCCGGGGTGCGGGAGAGCGTCGAGCTCGACGCGCCGCACCTGGTGATGCTCACCCACCCCGCCGAGGTGGCCGGGCTCATCGCCCGGGCCGCGGGGCAGACCGCCTGACCGGCGCCGCCCGGCCCGCCGCGCACGCCGGCACGCCCCAGCACACCCAGCACCCCCCGGAACGAAGGAACCGTCATGACCGCAAACCCCCACGGCCTGGCCCTGGAACCCGCCGCCCAGGCGTTCGCCGAGGCCACCGACAACCCGCCGTACCTGTACCAGCTCGCGCCCGCGGACGGCCGCAAGGCCGTCGACGACGTGCAGTCGAGCGAGATCTTCAAGCCCGAGGTCGACGACGTCTGGGTCACCGTCGAGGGCGGGCCCACCGGCACGGTGCCGGTCCGGATCGTCAGGCCCGCCGGCGCCCGGGGCCCCCTGCCCGTGGTGCTCTACGTGCACGGCGCCGGCTGGGTGTTCGGCGACGCGCACACGCACGACCGCCTCGTGCGCGACCTCGCGATCGGCGCGCAGGCCGCCGTCGTCTTCCCCGAGTACGACCGGTCGCCCGAGGTGCGGTACCCCGTCGCCGTCGAGCAGGCCTACGCCGTCGCGCAGTGGGTCACCAAGGAGGGCGCGGACCAGGGGCTGGACGGCGGCCGCCTGGCCGTGGCCGGCGACTCCGTGGGCGGCAACATGTCCGCCGCCCTCACCCTGCTCGCCAAGGAGCGCGGCGACGTCACCTTCCGGCAGCAGGTGCTGTTCTACCCGGTGACCGACGCCGCGTTCGACACCGCCTCCTACCACGAGTTCGCCACCGGCTACTTCCTCACCCTGGAGGGCATGCGCTGGTTCTGGGACCAGTACACGACCGACCCGCAGGAGCGGGACCTGATCACCGTCTCCCCGCTGCGGGCCACCGAGGAGCAGCTCGCCGGGCTGCCGCCCGCGCTGGTCATCACCGCGGAGGCCGACGTGCTGCGTGACGAGGGCGAGGCCTACGCGGCCAAGCTCCGCCGGGCCGGCGTGGACGTGACCAGCGTCCGGTACGGCGGGGTCATCCACGACTTCGTCATGCTCAACGCCCTGCACGACACGCACGCCGCGAAGGCCGCCGTCGCCCAGGCGTCCGCCACGCTCCGGTCCGCCCTCCAGGACTGACCGGTCCCGGCGCGGGGAGGGACGCCGCACCGCCGGCGCCCTCCCCGCGCCGACCCGCGCGGGCCGTGACAGTCTGCCTCCGGGGGCACACGCACGGGCGCGCAGGCCTCGCCGTCCACCGGACCCGGGAGGCACCGCATGACCGCACCGAGCGCAGAGGCGGAACCGCAGGCACTGCCGCAGGCCAGGGTTTGGGCCATCTTCGCGGGGCTCATGCTCGCGCTGCTGCTTGCCGCCCTGGACCAGACCATCGTCGCCACCGCGCTGCCCACGATCGTCTCCGACCTCGGCGGCGCCGAGCACCTGTCCTGGGTCGTGACGTCCTACATGCTGGCCAGCACCGCGACCACCGTGCTCTGGGGCAAGCTCGGCGACCTGTTCGGGCGCAAGACCCTGTTCATCGCCTGCATCCTGATCTTCCTGGTCGGGTCGATCCTGTCCGGCACGTCGCAGACGATGGGCCAGCTCATCGCCTGGCGCGCCGTGCAGGGCGTGGGCGGCGGCGGGCTCATGGTGCTCTCCCAGGCGATCATCGGCGACGTCGTACCGCCCCGGGACCGCGGCCGGTACCAGGGGCTGTTCGGCGCGGTCTTCGGCGTCTCCTCCGTCGCCGGCCCGCTGCTCGGCGGGTTCTTCGTCGACAACCTCGACTGGCGCTGGGTCTTCTACGTCAACATCCCGGTCGGGATCATCGCGCTGGTCGTCGTCGCCTCCGTGCTGCCCCGCATCACCACCGACACCAGGCCCCGCATCGACTACGCCGGCATCATCCTGCTCGCCACGATCTCGACGGCGGTCGTGCTGGTCACCAGCCTGGGCGGCACCACCTGGGGCTGGAGCTCCGCGCCCGTCTGGGCCATGATCGCGCTCGCGGTCCTCGGGCTGGTCGCGTTCGTCGCGGTCGAGCGGCGCGCCCCCGAGCCGGTGCTGCCGCTGCACCTCTTCCGCAACCGGGTCTTCTCCGTCTCCGCGGTCATCGGCTTCGCCGTCGGCTTCGCGATGTTCGGCGCCATCACCTTCATTCCGCTCTACCTGCAGACGGTCAAGGGCTCCACGCCCACCGAGTCCGGCCTGGAGATGACGCCGATGATGCTCGGCCTGCTCATCACGTCCATCGGCTCGGGACAGCTCATCTCCCGCACCGGGCGCTACAAGGTCTACCCGATCGTCGGCACCGCGGTCACCGCCGTGGGGCTCTACCTGCTCTCCCTCATGGACCAGGGCACCACCACGCTCCAGGCGGGCCTGAGCATGTTCGTGTTCGGCGCCGGGCTCGGGATGGTCACCCAGGTGCTCGTCATCGCGGTGCAGAACGCCGTGAGCTACCGCGACCTGGGCACCGCGACGTCGGGCACCACGTACTTCCGCACCATCGGCTCGTCGGTGGGCGTCGCGGTGTTCGGCACCATCTTCGCGAACCGGCTCGCGGCCGAGGCGGCGACGTCCGTGCCGGACGCCGCCCAGGGCACCTGCGGGCCCGAGGCGCTGACGGCGTCCACGCAGGCGCTCGCGCAGTGCCCGCCCGACGTGCAGACCTGGTTCCTCGACGCCTACACGGGCGCGCTGCACGTCGTCTTCCTGGGGGCGGTGCCGGTCGCCGTGCTCGCGTTCCTCCTGACGTGGCTCCTGCCCGAGGTCGAGCTGCGCACCGCCACGCGGGGCGGCGACGACGAGGTGGGTCACGCGACCGGCGCCACCTTCGCGCTCCCGTCGTCGCGCACGTCGCTCGAGGAGCTGCGCATGATCCTGTGGCGCCGCGTGGGCAAGCGGGACCCCCTGCGGGTCTACGACCTCGTGGCGCAGGACGTCGGCCTGACGCCCGGCCAGGCGTGGATGCTCACCCGCGCCTCGCTCAAGCGCACCCGGTCGGTGCGCCTCATGGCCGAGCACACGGGCCGCCCCGAGGACGTGGTGCGCGGCGTCGCGGACACCCTCGCGACCCGCGGGCTGGTGGCCGTGGACGGCGACACGGTCCGGGCGCTGCCCGCGGGCGACGTCGTCGCGGAGGCGATCCGGGAGGCGGAGCGGGTCCGGTTGCAGCGGTACGTCGAGCAGTGGCCCGGCGGCGACGAGCCGGAGGTCACGCAGCTCGTGGACCAGCTCACGCGCCAGATCCTGACCGACCGGACGGACCAGGCCGGCAGCTCCGCCGCACGCCCGTAGGATCTGCCCGCTAGCGCACCCGGTGCGGCAGCCGCACCGTGAACGTGGTCCCGGTCGCGGGGTCCTCGTCCGCCGTGCGGGAGCGGACGGCGATGCTCCCGCCGTGCTCGGTCACGATGGCGTCCGCGATCGAGAGGCCGAGGCCGGTCGACCCGCCGTTGCGGTTGCGCGCCACGTCGCCGCGCGTGAACCGGTGGAAGAGCGAGGGACGCAGCCCGGCGGGGATGCCGGGTCCGTCGTCGGTGACGTGCAGGACGACGGCGTCGCCCTCGCGCAGGAGCCGCACACGCACCTGCGTGCCCGACGGCGTGTGGGTGCGCGCGTTGGCGAGCAGGTTCGCCACGACCTGGCGCAGGCTGGCCTCGTCCCCGGTGACGACCAGCTCGTCCGCCCGGTCACCGCCGGCGTGCGCGTCGTCGTCCGCCCCGCTCGGCAGCTCCAGCTTCCAGGCGTGGCCGGGGCTGGCCGCGTGGGCGTCCATGACGCCGTCGACGGCGAGCGCGACCAGGTCGACGGGCGCGCGGTCGAGCCCGCGTCCGGCGTCGAGCCGGGCCAGGAGCAGCAGGTCCTCGACCAGACCCGTCATGCGCACGGCCTCGGACTCGATGCGGTCCAGGGACCGCGCCGCGGTGGGCGGGAGCTCCTCGGGGGCGCGGTGCACGAGCTCGGCGTACCCGCGGATCGACGCCAGAGGCGTGCGCAGCTCGTGGCTCGCGTCCGCCACGAAGCTGCGCACCTGGGTCTCCGAGTCGTGCCGGGCCTGGAGCGACACCTCGACGTTCTCGAGCATGCGGTTCAGGGCGGCGCCCACCTGCCCGACCTCGGTCCGCTCGTCCGTGAGGGTCGCGGGCACGCGGGGGATGGCGTCGATCGCGCCGCGGGAGAGCTCGAGCTCGGAGACGCGGCTCGCGGCGTCCGCCACGCCGTCGAGCGGCCGCAGGGAGCGGCGCACCAGCCAGGCGCCGACGCCGACGGCGGCCAGCAGCGCCGCCACACCGAGCGCCACCTCGACGAGCACGTAGCCGTGCACGGTCGCGTCCACGGTCGCGGTGCTGGTCGCCACGACCAGTGGCTCGTCGTCGTCCGTGGTGACGTGCACCGCACGGAAGGCGCCGAGGCCGTCCAGCCGGACGTCGTGCGGGCGCCCGTCGGCCGGGACGTCCAGGAGCTCGGCGACCTGGTCGTCGTCGAGGGCCTCGCGCTCCAGCGAGGTCGTCACGTGGTCGGCGAGCACCGGCTCGCCGTCCACGTAGCGCACGACGGCGCTGCCGGGGCCCAGGCCCGGCGGGAACGCGGGCCGGGTGGTGTCGGAGGCCTCGCCCGGCGCCGGCATCGGCAGGGCGGGGATCTCCTGGCCCGGCTGGGTGCCGGAGGCGTCGTCGCCGGGAGCGGCGTCGCGGAACCGGATCTGCACGGGACCCTGTGTGAGCCGCTGGCTCGCCTGCTCCAGCTCGCTGTCCACCTGGTTCAGGAGCTGGGAGCGCAGCACCGCCGTCGACGCCACGGCCAGGCCCGCCGTGACCACGAGGACGACGGCGGCGAGCACGAGCACGAGCCGCCGCCGCAGCGCGGTGGGCCGGCGGGTCGAGGGGGCGCGGTCGGTGGGCGCGACGACGTCAGGCACGGGCCTCGTCCCTGACCTTGCCGGGCCGCAGCACGTACCCGACGCCGCGCAGCGTGTGGATCATGGGCTCGCGCCCCTTGTCGATCTTGCGGCGCAGGTAGGACACGTACAGCTCGACGATGTTCGCCTGCCCGCCGAAGTCGTAGTTCCAGACCCGGTCGAGGATCTGCGCCTTGGACAGCACGCGCCGCGCGTTGCGCATGAGGTAGCGCAGCAGCTCGAACTCCGTGGCCGTCAGGTGGATCTCCTCGCCCGCCCGCCACACCTCGTGCGCGTCCTCGTCGAGCGCCAGGTCGCCCACGGCCAGCACGCCGTTCCCGTTCTGCGCCGTCGCGCCCTGCCGCCGCAGCAGCCCGCGCAGCCGGGCGACCACCTCCTCCAGGCTGAACGGCTTGGTCACGTAGTCGTCGCCGCCCGCGGTCAGGCCCTTGACCCGGTCCTCGACAGCGTCGCGCGCCGTGAGGAACAGGACCGGGACGCGCTCGCCGTGCTCGCGCAGCCGGCTCAGCACCGTGAGCCCGTCCATGTCCGGGAGCATGATGTCGAGCACCACGATGTCCGGGACGGACTCGCGGACCGCGCGGAGCGCCGAGGCGCCGTCCAGGGCGGCGGTGACGTCCATCCCCTCCAGGCGCAGGGCGGACGTGAGGAGCTCGGCGAGGTTGGGCTCGTCGTCGACCACGAGGACCCGGACGGGCGACCCGTCCGCGCGGGTCGGACGGGGCTGGTCGGGGGAACCGGCGGGTGCGGAGCTCATCGCACCAGGGTGCGCCCCGATCCCGGGGTGTTCCTGGGCCGAACCTGTGCGTTGGCTATGTGCCGGGCCGGACCGCCCGCGAACGTGGAGTCGATCCACGTTCGCCTCCACGTTTCCAGCAGACACAAAGATTCACCCTGCAGGGTCGGTTTCCTCGGTGTTCATCTGCTGGCCAGGTGCCGTTCATCTCGGCGCCGGGCTGCCGACAAGAGGAGCTGGCCCGTGCGACCCCTGTCCCGACGCGCAGTCGACCCACGTCCGAGACCGACGCCAGGCGATCGGTCAACAGGCGAGGAGCCGAACGCGCACGCCGCGAGCTCCGCACGCACGGCCACCGCGAGCCGGCTGCACGCCTTCAACCGGTTCGAGATCAAGTATCTCGTGCCGCAGGACCAGGCGGACGAGCTCCGCGCCGAGCTGGTGCGGCACATGGACGCGGACGCCTACTCGGGCGACGCGGGCTACCCGATCACGAGCGTCTACTACGACACGGCGCACCTGAAGTTCTACTGGGAGAAGATCGAGGGTCTGAAGTTCCGGCGCAAGCTGCGCGTGCGGCACTACGGCACGGCCGACGACCTGACGCCCGAGTCGGACGTGTTCGTGGAGATCAAGCAGCGCGTCAACCGGGTCACCCAGAAGCGGCGGGTGTCGCTGCCGTACCGCGACGCCCTGGCGCTGTGCTCGCCCGAGGGCTACGAGCCCACCGGCGAGATCAGCAACCGCGAGCGGGCCTTCCTGGACGAGGTGTCCACCCTCGTGGGCGAGCTCGACCTGCGCCCCACCGTGACGACCGGCTACCACCGCGAGGCATGGGTGGGGCGAGAGGCGGACCTGGGCCTGCGCGTCACGCTCGACCACCGGCTGCGCGGCCGGGACCGCGACTTCCACCTCTCCTCCGAGAGCGTCAACCGGCTGACGCTGCCGCCGCGCCTCTCGGTGCTGGAGGTCAAGGCGAACGAGCGGGTGCCCGGATGGGTCACCGACCTGACGGCCCGGATGAGCCTCGACGTCGTCCGGATCTCCAAGTACTGCCAGAGCGTGCAGGCGTTCGGACTCGCGCCCCGCTCGACGATGCACGCCCCCGACGAGGTCGACGCGATCCTGCGCGACGAGTCGGCCGGCGCACCCGGCACCGCGACCGCGGGACCGATCCACCCCGGCGGCGTCGACGCCGCCGCTACCCGAAAGAGTGTTCTCGCCCGATGAATCTCCAAGACCTCAGCGGAACCTTCTCCGTCTTCGACGTGACGATGACGCTGGTGCTGTCGTTCGTCCTGTCCGCCGCCATCGGCTGGGTGTACAAGCGGACGCACCGCAACATCTCCTACAGCCAGTCCTACGTCCAGACGCTCGTCATCATCGGCATGGTCGTCGCCGTCATCATGCTCGTGGTCGGCTCGAACATCGCCCGGGCCTTTGCCCTCGTCGGCGCGTTGTCGGTGATCCGGTTCCGCAACGCGATCAAGGAGACCCGCGACGTCGGGTTCATCTTCCTGGTGATGGCGATCGGCATGGCGGTCGGCACCCGGTTCTACCTGCTGGCGGCCGCTGCGACCGTGGTCATCCTGCTGGTCGTCTTCCTCATGCAGCGGTTCGACTGGTTCAAGCTCGACATCCAGCGTCAGGTGGTCAAGGTCCAGGTGCCGCCGGAGTCCCGGTACCAGCAGGACGTCGCAGACGTGCTGGTCCGCATGACGCGTGAGTTCGAGCTCGTCAGCGTGGAGACCGTGCGGGGCGGGGCGCTGACCGAGCTGTTCTACTCGGTGCGCCTCAAGCCGGGGGTCACCACGGCCGAGATCATCGAGGCGCTCGGCGAGATCAACTCCGGGCAGAAGGTCACGGTCCTGACCGGCTACGACCAGTCCGACATGTGAGGAGGGCGACCATGAGCCTTGCGGACCTGCGCAAACGCCTTCCGGTGCGGCTGCGCCAGCACTGGATCCCACTGACCGCCGGCTTGGCAGGGATCGTGGTCGCCCTGACCGTCTTCGGCGACGTGACGGTCCGGCCGTACTCGACGAGCTCGGCCGCCGTCACCGACGAGGAGCGCATCACCCAGGACATCGAGGGCACGGTCGACCTGTTCGACGACTCCGTCGATCACGAGATCTCGCTGTCCTACTCCCAGGACGACTACGACCGGATGCTCGACACGTACTTCGCCGAGGGGGAGAAGGAGTGGATGACGGCCGACCTGACGGTCGACGGCACCACGATCGACTCTGTGGCCGTGCGGCTCAAGGGCAACTCCACGCTGTCGTCGCTGGTCGACGACCGCGAGAGGTCCGAGACCCAGGGCGAGCGCGCTCCGGGCGGGATCGGCGGGGGTGGTGGCGAGATGCCGGAGATGCCTGGTGGCGGGCAGATGCCGGAGGGCGGCCCGATGCCGGGCGGCGCGGGGGAGGCCGTCGGCTTCGCCGGCAGGGGCGCGTCGCTGACCACGGAGGAGCCGGAGAACCTGCCCCTGCTCGTCAGCTTCGACGAGAACCAGCCCGGCCGGGCCTACCAGGGCATGACCGAGCTCTCGATCCGCCCGGCGAGCGCGGCGAGCACGTCGTCGCTCAACGAGGCCGTCGCGCTGGAGCTCACGGAGCAGTCGGGCCAGCCCACGCAGGACTACTCGTTCGCGACCTACGCCGTGAACGACCGTCCGACGACGACCCGCCTCGTCGTCGAGAACCCGGACCCGCAGTACGCCGCTGAGCTCGACGGCGACGGGGTGCTCTACAAGCTGCTGTCCACGAGCTCGTTCACCTATCAGGGTGGCGACCAGACCGAGTACACGGACGACTTCAAGCAGGTCAACCTCAACGGCAGCCAGGACCTGCAGCCGCTCGTCTCGTTCCTCGAGTGGCTCGACGACGCCTCCGACGAGGAGTTCGCCCGCGACCTGGACCAGTGGCTGGACGTCGAGTCGTTCGCGACGTACCTGGGCACCCAGGACGTGCTCGGCAACTTCGACACGATGTCCGGCCCCGGCCGGAACGCCTACCTCTACTACGACCTCGACACGAAGCTGATCAGCGTCGTGTCGTGGGACCTCAACCTCGCGCTGGGCGGCATGTCGATGCCCGGTGGCGGTGCCGCAGGCCCCGGCGGCGAGGCCGCCGAGGGGGCCGGTGGAGGCGGGATGCCCGAGCCGTCCGAGGACATGGAGCCCCCGGAGGGCATGGAGCTGCCGGAGGGCTTCGAGCCGCCCGAGGGTTTCGAGCCCGGGGGTGAAAGCGGGGGCCGGGGCGGCGGCGGTATGGGCGGGGGCATGATGGGCGAGAACGCCCTGGTGACCCGGTTCGAGGAGAACACCACCTTCGCCGCCATGATCGACCGGGCCGTCAGCGACCTGACGGCCGAGTGGATCGACAGCGGCAGGGCCGCTCAGCTCGTCGACGAGGTCGCCGCCCGCGTCCCGGCCACGGACGCCGTCGACCAGGCGACGATCGACGCCGACGCCGAGACCGTGCGGGCCGAGCTCATGGCCACGGACGACGCCGGTGCCGCTGCGGCCGACGGCCCGGCCGCCGGGAACGGATGACCGAGCACAGGGTGCCCGGGCTACGGGAACGCAAGCGCGCCGCGGCCCGGGCACGGGTCGAGGAGATCGCCATCGACCTGTGCCTCCGGAACGGCTACGACTCCGTGACCGTCGCGCAGATCTGCGCCGCCGCGGGCGTCGCGCAGAGCACGTTCTTCAACTACTTCGGCAGCAAGGACGCCGCCATCCTGGGGCGCTCGCCTCGCCCCACGCCCCAGGCGATCCAGGCGTTCGTCGACGCCGACGGGCCGCTGCTCGGCGACCTGCTCACCCTCCTGGTGACCGGTGCGCTGGACGCCGTGGGCAACCTGGAGCTCTTCCGGCGCAGGTTCGAGCTGATCGACGGCAACCCGGAGCTCCGGGCACGGGAGCTGGACCGGTCCGAGGCGCCCGGCTCGTGGCAGCTCGACACCGTCGAGCGCCGCCTGCGCCGGGACCCGCGCCTGACCACGACCGAGATCGCCGAACGCGCCCACATGACCTCGGCGCTCGCCGGGAGCATCATGCGGCACGCCCTCTGGTCGGCCCGGCGAGCCCCCGCGGCGGAGTGGACCGACCACCTCCGGCGCAGCCTCGGGCTCGCGCACGGCATCCTGGTCCGGGAGTTCCCGCCGCGAACGCCGGCCCGGCCGCCGTCGCACATCCGCCGCGCACCGTAGCGGGGGTCGCTAGTGCCCGCCGGAGACCACGACGAACAGGCCCGTGGCGACCGCCGCGACGACGAGGCCCAGGCACAGGGCCGCTCCGGCCAGGCGCGCGGGGCCGGGGCGCGGGATCGCGACGGCGACGGCGACGTCGTCCGAGGTGCGGCGTCCCGCCGCCTCACCGGCCCCCGGCACCGCGTCCCCGCGGTCCCGGGCCGGGCCCGCCAGCAGGCGGAGCCCCAGCGCGAACAGCGCGGGGATGCCCGCGCCGACGAGCACGCCGGCCACGAGGACCTGGCCCAGCGCGCCCCACTCGATGAAGTCGCTCATCAGTTGTCTCCCTTCGACGGGGCGTCGGCACCCGGGGCGCCCACCGTCCCCACGGACTCGATGGCCGGGCCGACGGACGACGCCGTCGCGAGGGCGGGCACGGGGCCGACGCGCTCGCCGCCCGCCTGGCCCGTCGTGGCGGCGACGGGCTCGATGCCGGCGCCCTTGTCCTCGTCCCACTCCTCGTTCACGTTGGTGTGGTCCACCGGCTTGCGGCGCGACACGAGCCAGATGGCCGCGGACGAGATCACCAGCACGGCGAAGACGGCGACGACGCCGAACGTGCCGCCGATGGCGGACTCCAGCCACTGGCACAGCGCGCCGACCAGGCCGGCCGCCGGAAGGGTGAGGCCCCAGGCGACGAACATCCGCCCCGCCACGCTCCAGCGCACCTTCGCGCCCGGCATGCCGACGCCGGAGCCGAGCACCGAGCCGGTGGCGACGTGCGTCGTGGACAGCGAGAAGCCGAAGTGGCTGGAGAGCAGGATGACGGCGGCCGACGACGTCTCGGCGGCCATGCCCTGCCGGGTGTCGATCTCGACGAGCCCCTTGCCGAGCGTGCGGATGACCCGCCAGCCGCCCAGGTAGGTGCCGAGCGCCATGGCGACCGCGCAGCTCAGGATCACCCAGAGCGGCACGTTCGAGTCGGCGGGCACGGCGCCGCCCGCGATGAGGGCGAGCAGGATGATGCCCATCGACTTCTGTGCGTCGTTGGTGCCGTGCGCCAGGGAGACGAGCGAGGCGGAGCCGATCTGGCCCCAGCGGAAGCCCCGGTTGGTCAGGTCCTGCGGCACTCCGCGGGTCAGCTTGGCGACGCACCAGGTGCCGAGGCCGGCCACGGCGATCGCGATGAGCGGGGCGAGCAGGGCCGGCACCAGCACCTTGGACACCACTCCGGTCCACAGCACGCCCGAGGTGCCGACGGCGGCCAGCACGGCGCCGACCATGCCGCCGACGAGCGCGTGCGAGGAGCTGGACGGGATGCCGAGCAACCAGGTGAGCAGGTTCCAGACGATGCCGCCGACCAGGCCGGCGAGCACGACGGGCAGGGTGATGACACCGGCGTCGACGATGCCCTTCGCGATGGTCGCGGCGACGGCGAGCGAGAGAAACGCGCCGACGAGGTTGAGGACGGCGGACAGCGCGACGGCTGTCTTGGGCTTGAGGGCACGGGTGGCGATGGAGGTGGCCATCGCGTTGCCCGTGTCGTGGAATCCGTTCGTGAAGTCGAAGGCGAGCGCGGTCACGACGACGAGCGCGAGCAGGAGCGTTTCGGTCACGGCCTCGATTTTGCGAGGCGAACCTTGGGGTGATCCGTGTTTTTGGCTGATATCAAGGCACTGTTCCTTCATCGTTCATCTGATGTTCACCTGGAAGCCCCCTCGATGGAGTCGCGAGGACCGGCGCCTCGGGTTGTGCCCGGGCGCCGGCCCGGAGCGGGGGTGCGCGACGGCGTCAGGCCGGGGCGTGCTCGGCCGCGACGTCGAGCACCCAGGTGACGCCGAAGCGGTCGGTGAGCATGCCGAAGGCGGGCGCCCACTGCGCCGGGGCGTAGGGCTCGACGATCGTCGCGCCGACCGCGAGCCCCGCCCACAGGGCGGCCACTTCCTCGACGCTCTCGCCGCGCACGGAGAGGAAGAAGGGTTCCGACGTGATGGTCGTGCCGTTCTCCCGGCGGGTGGTGGGCGCCGCCGCCGGGGCCGGTGCGTCGCCGGGGACGTCGTAGGCCATGACCCGGAAGCCGTTGTCGGCCACGACCTGGCCGAACACGACCTTGCCGGCGTCGGGCAGCCCGGCGGGCATCCCGAGGTCGCCGTAGGTGGTGACGAGGATCTGCCCGCCGAACACGGAGTGGTAGAGCTCCAGGGCCGCGCGGGCCTGGCCGTGGAAGTTCAGGTGGGCAACGGTGCTGATCGACATGGTGCTGTGTCCTCACGCGACGGGTTCGTGGCCGGAGGTCTCCGGCGACGAACCCCAACCTGCCAGCCGTACCGGACAGGGATCGTCCGGTACTCGTGTCATCGTGGCGGACATGCCCACCGCCGCCTCGACCATGACCTCCGCCCGCCTCCTGTCCCTGTTGTCGCTGCTCCAGGTGCGCCGCGACTGGCCGGCCGGGCAGCTCGCGCGCCGGCTCGGCGTCAGCGACCGCACCGTGCGACGCGACGTCGACCGCCTGCGGGAGCTCGGCTACCCGGTGCGGACGGCCCGGGGGCCCGACGGCGGCTACCGCCTGGAGGCGGGCAGCGAGCTGCCGCCCCTGCTGTTCGACGACGAGCAGGCGGTGGCGCTCGCCGTGGCGCTGCGGCTCGCGGTGGTGACGGGCGCGGGCATCGAGGAGGCCGCCGCGCGGGCGCTGACGACCGTGCGCCAGGTGCTGCCCGCCCGTCTGCGGCAGCGGGTGGACGCCCTGGAGCTGACCGCGGCCGAGCCCGCCGGTCCGGGGGACGGCGACCAGGTCGACACCGACGTCCTGCTCGCCCTGGGCGCCGCCCTCCGGGCGCACGAGGAGGTGCGGTTCGACTACGCGTCCCCGGGCCGGCCCGACGCGGGGACGCGGCCCCCGCGGCGGGTGCAGCCGCACCACCTCGTGGTCCGCGCGCGGCGCTGGTACCTGGTCGGCTGGGCCCCGGAGCCGGGGGAGTGGCGCACCTACCGGGTGGACCGGATGACGCCCCGGGTGCCGAACGGCCCGCGGTTCACGCCGCGCCAGGTACCGGGCGGCGACGTCGGCGCGTTCCTGACCGCCCGCTTCAGGGGCTCGACGGACCTCGAGGGATCCACGGGCGCCGACGCGTGGCCCTGCACCGGCGACGTGGTGCTCGCCCTGCCGGTCGCGCGCGTGGCGCCGTTCGCCGGGGACGGGCTCGTCGAGGAGCTCGGCCCGGACCGGACCAGGCTGCGCACCGGGTCGTGGTCCTGGGCGGCGCTGGCCGCCGCGCTGGCGCGGTTCGGCGCGGAGATCGAGGTGGTCGGCCCGCCGGCCCTGCGGGACGCGTTCGCCGACCTCGCCGGGCGCGCGGGACGCGCCGCTGCCCTCCCGTCAGCGGACCCCGTCAGCTGACCCGGCCGAGCCGCCGGGCGTCCGCGTTGCGCCGTGCCCAGGCCACCTGGCGCACGTCGATGAACGCGCGGATGCACCCGGGGCACCGGTCGATGTGGGTCTCGAAGCGGCGCAGGCTGCGCGGTTCGAGGCGTCGGTCGAGGTATCCAGGGATCGCGGCGCGGGTGGACCGGCACTCCTGCTGGTCGACCCGCACAGCACTGATGGACGTCACGTGAACCTGCCCCCTGCGCACACGTTGCCCGGTCTCTACCGGCTGGCAGCAGTCTCACCCTGGATGCGGAAGCATCGAAATTTAGCTGTGATATCACCTGGTTCATCCGGGTCCGGCGGTATCAGCCCTCGCGAGGCCGCCCTCCTGTCAGGTATCGGTACCTCCCGATCTCTCCGTCTGCAGGTGATGTGCCATGACCACGACCATCGCCCCGCCGCCCGGGCCGGTGCCCGGCGGGGTCGCCGGCGACGTCGACCGGGTGCGCGCCGCGCTCGCGGCCCAGATCCCGGCCAAGACGACCAAGAACCTGCTGGTCGGCACATGGAACCTGCGTGCCTTCGGCGACCTCACGCACAAGTGGCAGTCCGCCCAGGACGACCGCCCCAAGCGCGACTGGCACGCGCTGGCCTGCATCGCCGAGGTGGTCGAACGGTTCGACGTGACGGCGGTCCAGGAGACCCGGCGCGACACCACGGCCCTGTTCGCGCTCCTGAGCCTGCTGGGCCCGCGCTACCAGGTCATCGCCTCCGACGTCACCGAGGGCGGTCCCGGCAACGGCGAGCGCCTCGCCTACGTCTACGACTCCGAGCGGGTCCAGGCCTCCGGCCTGGTCGGGGAGCTCGTCCTGCCGAAGGACGCGCGCAACGACGTCGACCAGTTCGCCCGCACCCCGTACGCCGCGGGCTTCGTGCGCGGCGCGACCGAGTTCATCCTGACGACGGTGCACGTGCTGTGGGGCAAGGCGCCCGCCGACCGGATCGGCGAGCTGACCGCGTTCGCCACGTGGATGCGGGGCTGGGCCGACCGGCCCGACGACTGGAACCACAACCTGCTCGTCCTGGGCGACTTCAACCTCGACCGGCTGGACGACCCGCTCTTCGCGGCGTTCGCCTCGACCGGGCTCTGGCCGCCCGCGGAGCTGAACACGGTGCCGCGCACGATCTTCGACGACGACCGGACCAACCACCAGTACGACCAGATCGCCTGGTTCAGCGACCCCGCGCGGCCCGGTGCCCCGTCGCTCCTGGAGGGACTCACCTACACGGGGCACGGCGGCAGCTTCGACTTTCTCCCGCACGCGCTGCGGGACCTCACCCGGAACCAGGTCTCGTGGCGCCTGAGCGACCACTACCCCCTCTGGCTGGAGTTCCTGGCCTGAGCGTGCTCTGCCGGACCGTGCTCTGCCCGCCCGGCCGACGGCAGGGGGATCGCGACCGTGGGATCGCCCAGGATGACGGTGCTGGCGCGGTCGTGGGCCGTCACGCGGCTGTACACCATCATGTCGAGGCTGGGTCTCGCCCTGGCCCCGAAGGCGGTCTGGAACTCCTTCTCGGCGAGCTGGTAGCCCTGGAGCAGGGCTCCGATGGGCCGGTAGTACGGCTCCATCGCGTACCCCACCGGCCGGCCCAGGAACAGCCGCGCGTAGAGCGCCTCGCGCAGCTGCGCGGTCAGCGGCTGCGCGTTCGGCGGAAAGCTGAGCGTCCAGTTGAAGGTGGGCTCGACGTGCCCGATGAAGGCGCGCAGCGGCTTCCGGGCGCCGAGCAGGGCCCAGGGGAGCGGCGAGGTGAGGGCGCCCAGCGCGGCGACGCCGTCGAACGTCCGGCCCAGGTCGCCGTCGAACAGCCCGGCGTAGGCCGACGGGCTGTCCGCCCCGGCGGAGCAGCAGGCCTGGGCGAACCAGATCGCGCCGTCGGGCTGCCAGGAGGCCAGCAGGGCCTCGGGGTCGAGCGGCGCGTGGTCGTGGTCGACCGGCTTGCCGAGGTCCGCGCGCAGGCGCGCGGGGTCGGCGAGCGGCCCGGTCTGGCCGTGGCTGGTAGTGACGACGACGGCGGGCCGGCTGCTCGTCAGCGCCGCGGTCAGCGCGGCGACCGTGGCGGGCGTGGTCCGCCCGTCCACGAACGTGGGCGTCAGCTCGGCGTCCGCGCTCAGGTCGCCGCTGAGCGGCTCCGCGACGACGTCGCGCATGAGGGTGGTGATCTCGCCCATCCGGTGGTCCACCGCCCAGACGACGGGCCTGGACCACTGGGCCGCCGAGTCGCGCCACTCGCCGAGCAGGGCGTCGACGTAGCGCGTCAGGGCGCTGCCCGTCAGGTCGAGCCGGCCCACGTGGCGCACCGGGTTGAGGATGTACTGCACCCGCCACGGGACCTGCTCGGGGCTGCCGTAGATGAGCAGGAAGGCCGGCAGCTCCCCGGCGTCGGCCCCCGCCGGGGCGGCCGGGACGAACGGCTGGGCGTCGCCCGCGTGGTCGACGAGGGTCCACTGCGCGTAGCCGCCCGCGGGGCGGTAGCGGAAGACCCGGCCGTCGCGCGCCGCGACCAGGCGCCGGATGTCCGCGGGCAGGTCGGCCATGGCCAGGAGCTCGTCCCGGGTGGCGCCCTCGGGCTCGCGAGCCACGAGCCCCCAGCCGACGTCCGGGTGCCGCCAGTCCCACGGGTCGGCCGGGGCGGGCCGCGCCGTGCGCTCGGCGACCGTGAACTCCTGGGTGAGCCAGGGCCGCACGTCCGCGGCGAACCGCCCCGCGACCGGGGCCGTGCCCGACCACGCGTCGCTGGTGATCTCGTAGCCGGGGTCGACGGCGGGGGCGGCACCGGGCGTGACGGTCACGACGACTCCTCCAGGGCCTCCGGCGTGACGCCGAGCAGCCCGGCGAGCTCGGCGATCCGTTCCACGGCGCCGGCGCGGAACGCGGCGCCCTGGCCGGGCGGCAGCGCGGCGAGCAGGCTCTGCAGCGCGGCGACCTCCAGGCGCCAGGTCCGGGCCTGCTCCGGGTCGACCCGCGGCGGTCCGCCGTTCCGCGCGGGCGTGAGCTGGAGCTGGAACTCCTCCCAGCGCAGGTAGAGCGCCGGCAGGGTCCACTCGCGGCTCTGGTTCCGCGCCTGCGTGGGCGACAGCCCGGCGCCGAGCTCCGTGACCAGCCGGTTGCGGGCCGCCACGGTCAGGGCCGCCCAGTCCAGGGGCGCCGACAGTGTCGCGCCCGCCTTGGTCCGGGTGGTCAGCTCGCCGAGCAGGGCGCCGTACAGGCCCTGCGTCAGCGTGCTGGCCACTGCGCTCCGGATCGGCTCGCGCATGCCGACGGCGGCGGGCGCGACGCCCTTGGTGACGAGGTCGCGAGCGAGGGACGTCGCCCCGTCCCCCGACGAGGCGGCGCCCTCGCAGCAGTTGAGGACGACGAGCCAGGGCCCGCCGTCCGTGTCCCAGACGAACTTCGCGAACTGCTCCTTCTCCAGGGCCAGGCCGATGCCGGGGTCCGCCGCCGACCAGTCCTGCTTGAGGGCGAGCCGCACGTGCGGCACGGGCTCGGCGGAGCCGTGGCAGAACAGGTGCAGCACGTGGGGCTTGAACTCGTTGACCAGCCGGACCAGGTCGTGGTGGTCGGGCGGCACCAGGTGCACGCCCGCGATCTCGGGGGCGGTGCCGGCGTCGACCTCGGCCTGCAGGCCGCTGGCCAGCTCCTCCTCGCTGACGACGACCAGGAGGCGGGCCATGCCCGGCCCGGCCTCCAGGGCGGCGGCCCGCAGCTCGCGCAGCTCGGCCGCGGCGCCCAGGCCCAGGCACGACAGCAGGGCCATGATCCGCAGCGGCGGTTCGAGCTGGTACAGGGGTACCGGCGGCGCCGTCGTGCGCACCACGCGGGCCAGCGCGTACTTGTCCTCCAGCGCCAGGTAGGGCCCGTCGCCGGGGAACCGGAGGGCCTCCCACGGCAGGCCGTCCGCCCCGCTGCGCGGCAGGATCTCCGCGTAGACGGGGAACCTGTGGTCGGCGCTGTGCAGCGCCACGGCGAGCTGGTCGCCGAGCTGCTCGTGCGCGGCGAGCGCCTGGAACAGCCGGTCGCCCTCGCGGGCGTTGACGTCGGCGTCCAGGGCCTGGGCGCGGGCCGGGCTGCCCGTGGGGCAGTCGAAGGTCCGGTCGAGGGCCTGGTCGTCGACGGGTTCGACCAGCCGCACCAGCGGCGTGGTCGCGCCCTCCTCGCCGAAGGCGGAGAGCTGGAAGACGACGCGGCTCATCGGGAACCACCCTCCGGGGGCTCGGGCTCCTCGGGGTACGCGAGGTGGACGTGCCGCTCCAGCAGGGCCGAGACGCGGTTCAGCGCGTCCACGGCGGCCTGGTCGACCGGGAGGTCGGCCGTGTAGGGGAGCCAGCTCATCTGCAGGTGCTCGATGCTGCGCGACGCCGAGGCGACCCACGAGTCCCCGTCGACCTCGACGGCGGCCTTGCGCGTGGCCTCGTGCAGGAACGCGGACCGCCCGTCCTTGCGGAGCATGAGCCCGTCGGTGAGCTCGCGCAGGTCCGTGGTCAGCGGCTCGCCGGCCGGCTCCGGGTCGCGGATGACCTCGACGAAGAGCGGGTGCACCCAGGCGGTCATCGCCGGGAACGGCGCCGCGAGCGGGCCGGACGGCGTCAGCGCCGTGCGCAGGCTCCTGGCGAGCTGCTCGCCGCCCGGGTCCGCCGCGACGTCGTGCACGGCCGTGACCCCCGGCCTGGACTGGGCCACGTAGTCGGCGAGGTCGCGCAGCCCCGCCGCGCTGTCGCTGCCGGGCGGGTCGGAGAGCGCCAGGCCCACGGCCCCGACCCGCGTGAGGAGCTCGATCACCTCGACGGCCTCGACGAACGTCGCGGGCCCGTCGTTCGACGCAGGCGAGCCGGCCAGCACCAGCGCCCCGCGGCCGTCGGACAGGTGCCCGTGCGCCACGAAGTGCACGATGTCGAGCCGCCCGCCCTCGACGGCGTCCAGGATCCAGGTCAGCCACGGGTTGGCGATCGCGTGCGGGCCCCCGGGGCGGGCGATCGTGCGCCGCGCCGCGGCGTCCCGCTCCGCCGGCACGTGCACGACGACGTCGCCGCGGCCCAGCAGCGGGTGGACGGCGTCGCACGTCGCGGCGTACCGGTCGGCGTCGGTGAACAGGTGCACCGTGACGTGCCGGCCCGGGATGTCGAGGTACTGGTGGGCGAGCTCGGCGACCACGCGCGCCGGGTCGAACCGGACCGTCGGGAAGGGGGAGCTGGAGCAGATCGCGACGTCGAGCTGCACCCCGGGCTTCTGCGGGCGCACGGGGTGGAACGGCAGCCGGAACAGGGGCCGGCCCAGCCCCGCGAGCAGCCGCTCCCAGGGCAGCACGTGCACCAGGCCGCGGGGCACGGGGAACTCCAGCCACAGGGCGTTGTGCGGGGGCAGCGGCGACGTGCCGAGGTTCTCGGCGGCCGCCGAGAGCCGGGTCACGACCGTCACGGGGACGGTCAGGTCGGCGTCCCGCACGTGCTCGACGGCGCTCGGCGGCAGGCCGAGTTCCGCGAGGGGGCAGCGCGCGACCTCGGTGGGCCGGCGCCGTCCGCGGACCGCCGCGAACACGGCCTCCGAGGTGGCCAGGTCCACGCTGATGCGCAGGGTCGGCAGGTCGATCTCCGAGCGCAGGGTCTTCGCCATCGACGCCTCCCTCACCCGTCCGTGTGCGCCGCGGCCCGCATCTGGCTCAGCAGCGCCCAGGCGGTCTGGTCGGACTGGACGGCGCCGTGGCCCGGGATGCACCAGGTACCGTCCACGCCGATCACCTCGTACCGGCTGTCGACGGCGTGCTCGCCGATCGGGTAGTGCTGGCCGACGTCGGGCATCCGGTCGATCTGGAGCGCCTCGGCGCCCACGCCCTGCGGGCCGTAGCCGCCGAGCGCGGCGAACCGCGACGGCGGCAGTCCCGCGATCTCGGCCTCGCCGAGGTCGGCCCGGCGCCGCAGTGCCAGGTGGAACACGCGCGTGAGCGGCAGGTCGTGCGCCGACCGGGTGGTGATGATCGGGTTGCGCACCCGGTCGAACGCCGGCCGGTACCCGCCGGGCCGGCCGTCGACGTCGCCCGCGAAGGCCCAGGCGGACAGCGCCGGCTGCAGCAGCAGCACCGAGTCGACGGGCCGGCCGGGCCAGGGGCCGTTGCACACGGCGGAGAGCACGACCCGCCCGCCGTACGAGTGGCCCACCAGGTGGATCCGCGCGGGCGTCTCGTCGGCCAGCCGGCGCAGGGCGGCGGCCACGCCGGTGCCGCCCACGCGACCGGCCCGGTCCTTCATCTGGCGCACCGTGGCCAGGCGGATCCCGGAACGGATGAGCTCCAGCGGGTTGAAGCCCGCGACCTGCGGGGCGGCCGCGCCACCCTCCCCGGGGCCGCCCTCGGGGACGTCGTCGGGGATGATGCCGCCGGGGCGGACGGGTGTCGGCTCGATCCGCGCGAGCGTGTCCTCCCAGACGGCCCGCAGCGCGGGCCCGTCCACCCGGGTGCCCGTCGCGCCGGTCTCGTCCTGGTCGGCGACGGGCAGGTGCGCGAGGATCTCGGCGGCCAGGTCGGCCCGGTCCCCGCCCGTCCCGGGGTCGGCCAGCGCCGGGTCGGCCAGCAGCGCGTGCAGCTCGGCGCTCAGCTCCGGTCCGAGGTCCCCGCTCAGCACCGCGAGCTCGTCGGCCAGCTCGCCGACCAGGCCGTCGCCGCCGCCCGCGATGTCGGGACCCCGCTCCCAGGGCATGACCAGCGCGGCGCTGGGCCAGAACACGCCCACGTACACGGGGCGGAACGGGCGGTCCGGGGCGGGCGGGTGCGACCGCAGCACCGCGTCGAGGTGGTCGAAGAACTCGTCGTAGCGCGAGGTGGCCGCCAGCCAGTCGTTGTTCCAGCCGTGCGAGACGACGACGAGGTCGGTGGCGTCCCGCGCGTCCTCGACCAGGGCCGCCAGGGACCGCGGCGAGGTCAGGGTGCCCCGCGCGTCGAACTGGAGCACGTACACGGGGACGGGCCCGCGCGGACCCTGCCGGACGGTCCAGGGGATGTTCGTGGACATGGCACCATCGCCTCTTCTGCCGCTGCCCCCTGCGTACTGCTCTCACAGATGCGGAGCCGACGGCGTTCGCGTTGATACCGCGGCGGAGCGACATCACCCGGATCCCTGGACGGACGCCGCGACCAGCCAGGCCGTGAGCAGCACGACCGCGACCATGAGCGCCGTCTCCCGGCGCGCGCTGCGCCGCAGCGCGTCGCCCGCGCTGCGCGACCGTCCCGCGTGCCGCACCACCGCCCGGCGGCGCGCCGTGAGCCGCGGGACGACGCGGAGGTGGTTGTGCGTGCCGATCGCCGCGACCAGCACGACCAACCCGACCTTCGCCAGCAGGAACAGGCCCCAGGTGCTCTCCCAGAGCTGTGCGGGGCGGTCGAGGATCCCCACCGCGAGCAGCACCCCGGCCACGCCGACCACCGCGAGGGAGAGGCCCGCGACCACCGAGAAGCGGGCGCCCAGCAGCGCGGCGCCCAGGTCGCGCCCGTCCCGGCGCCGGGCCCGGAGCAGGAGCGTCAGCGTGACGACGCCGCCCACCCAGGTGGCGGCGGCCGCCAGGTGCGCCACGTCCGCCGTGACCACGAGCCACCGGGGCTCGACGGTGTTGCTGTGGCCGCCGAGGACCTGTCCGGCGCCGGCCAGCGCGGCGCCGAGCGCCGCGGGCCACGATGCGGGCAGCGTGCGCCGGGCGCCCAGCACGAGGGCGACCGCGCCGGCGGCCTGGAGGCCCACGTCCCAGCGCGTCGTGCCGGTGAGCGAGTCACCGATGGCGGCCGGCGAGATCGCGGCCGCGAGGTCGCCGTGTGCCACGAGCACCGCGTTCGCCAGGACGCGGACGAGGAGCCCGCCGAGCAGCAGCACTCCCGACCGGCGGACCAGCCGCAGCACGGCCGGCACGTCCGCCTCGTCCCGCCCGCGCAGCACGAGGCCGGCGAACACCAGGGCCCCCGCGGCGACCAGGCCGCCCCACAGCGCGGCGGCGCCGCCCAGCCGGGTGACGATCCCCGCGGCGTCGGTCGCGGGGCTGCCCATCGCGGCCGGGTCGTGGCCCATGTCGTGCCCCGTGCCGTGGTCCGAGCCACTCATCCCGCTCATGTCGTGGCCGGTCCCGGTGGACGCGCCGGCCGAGGGCTCGTCGGCTGCGTCGTCAGGCGCCCCGCCCGCCACCGTGAAGCCGAAGGTCCCCTCCAGCGGGTGGCCGTCCTGGGCCGCGGCGGTCCAGGTCACCGTGTACGGGCCGGCGGCCAGGGCCGCCGCCGGGGTCGCGACCAGCACCAGGCCGTCCTCGGCGGCGGCGACGTCGGCCGTGACGACGCCGTCCGGGCCGTCGATCACCACGCCGTCGCCGAGCAGGCTCACGGGCAGGGTGAACCGCAGCGTGACCGCGGTGACCGGGGCGGACGCCGTCGTCCCGGCGGCGGGTACCGACGACTCGAGCCGGGTGTGTGCGGCGGCGGGCGGCGCGCAGCAGAGCGTCAGGACGAGCGAGGCGAGCAGGGCGAGCAGGGCGGACGCCGCCCCGGTGCGGACCGCGCGAGGGCGCGCTCCGGCGAGAGAACTGCGCATGGGCAGGCTCCTTCGGGAGGGGGTGGTGCGCCGGACCGCGCCGGCGCACCACCCGTCGGTCACATCGAGGCGAGGAGCTCTTCCATCGTCTCGATCTCGGCCGTCTGCGTCTCCACGATGGTCTGCGCCATCTCGACCGCGCCCGCCTCCTGGCCCGACTCGACCTGGGCCTGCGCCATCTCGACGGCGCCCTCGTGGTGCACGACCATCTGCTCCAGGAACAGGCGGTCCGCGGCGGGGCCGGTGGCGCCGGCGAGCGCCTGGAGGTCCTCGTCGGACATCATGCCGTCCATCCCCGCGTGGCCCCCGTGCTCGCCGGTGGGCTCGGCGCCCCAGGTGTCGAGCCAGCCGGTGAGCGTCTCGATCTCGGGGGCCTGGGCGGCCTTGACCTGGGTGGCCAGCTCGGCGACCCGCGGGTCGGCGTCGGGCCGGGCCAGGACGGCGTCCGCCATCTCGATCGCCTGCTCGTGGTGCGGGATCATCATCTGCGCGAACATGACGTCCGCGTCGTTGTGCCCGGCGTGCTCCGCCGCGGTCTGCTGGCCGGGTTCCTCGGAACCCGCACAGCCCGTGAGGGCGAGTGCGGCGGACAGGGCGATCGCGGACAGAAGGGTGCGCTTCATGGTGTCTTCCTCTGGTTCGTCTCGGGGTAGCACTCACTGGCGCGACCGCGCTGGGGCACGGTCACGCTCGTCGGTCGGCGCGGGTGCGCGCCGGACCCGGGTCTACGTCCGGGAGATGCAGAGCTCGTGCAAGGAGGGGGCCGCGAGGTCGCGGAGGCCGGCGAACGCCGGGGCCAGGGACGCCGCGAGCCGGAGCGGGGCCCGCCACAGCAGCCGTCGCGCGGGGGCGGCCAGGGCGAGAAGCGCGACGAGGATCATGAGGCACATCGCCATCGCGGCGTCGTGCCCGCCGCACCCGTCGCAGCAGGAGCCCTCGTCACCGGCCGCGTGGTCGTCCGTCGCGGGGGCCTGGACCAGGACGGGTCCGGCGACGGCCTGCGTCATGCCGGTGAGCGCTGACGCGACCTGCTCCGACGCGACATGCGCCGACACGACTTCGGCGGTCTCGTGGGGCACCGCGTGCCCGTGGGAGGCCGGCGAACCGCTCATCGAGTGCATCGTGACCACGCCGACGATCACGGTGAGGATCGCCAGCGCTCCGACCAGGCCCTGCCGAGGGCCGGTGAGGGCCGACCGGAGGAGCGAGAGCACGCGCACGGCAGGGAGGCTACCCGATCGCCGGCCGCTCACGAAGCGCGGTCAGCAGGGTGAGCCGGGCTTGGTCGTCGGGCCCTGACGTGCCTGGCCGTCGGGCGACGGGCTCAGGTGGTCGAGCCGGACGTCGTCGGACACCGGCACCGACACCACGCCGGCGGTGTCCGGCGACCAGGCGCGCGGGATCAGCACGTACCGGCCGCCCGAGGCGGCCATGAGGACCAGGCCGTCGTACCGGTAGCGGAACCCGTCCGCGCCCGACGGGCACGCCGTCGCCGTGACACCCGGCCCGACGATCTGCAGGTCCACGGTGCTGCGCACCACGACGGACGAGTCCTCCGGCAGGCCGTCCGCGAACCGTGCGGCCCGTTCGTGGCCCACCGCCGCGGAGTAGTCCGCCACCGCCCAGAACAGCGCCACCGCCACGAGCGCGAACATCGCACCCCACTCGGCGAGCCGTGCCGCCTGCGACGGCGGGACCCAGGGCTCGTCGTCGCGACGTCGCATCGTGCGCCGACGGCGCACGGCCAGGCCGAGCAGCAGCACCCCGCCGGCCAGGCAGAGGGGGGCCACCCACGACGGCACCCAGTCGGCCAGGCCCGCGCCCGGCCAGAACGCCTGGATGAGCCCGAACAGGGCCAGGACCGCTCCGACCGGGCCCGCCACCCGCACGATCCAGCGGTCGACGTCGGGCCGGGAGCCCCCGGCGCGGGACCCGCCCCTGACCCACAGGGCCACGAGCACCCCCGCGGCCACCACGGCGAGCGGGATCAGGAGCCCGTCCTGCGCGAGGTAGAGGTAGTCGGTGGTGGTCAGCCCCAGCGTCGAGACGTCCACGCCGAAGTACTCGAAGAAGAACGTGATCTGCTTGCGCCCGAAGAAGTACAGCAGCGCGGTGACCAGGGTGACGGGCGCGATGACCTCCGTGGCGACGCGCACGATCCGGCCGATGTCGGCCGGCGTGTCCTCGTCGGGCACGGTCCTCTCCCGACCGCTCATCCCGGGTTACCCCTGGCTGCCCTCGGAGGGGCTCTCGTCCGTGCCGTCGTCGGTGGTTTCCTCTGTCGGATCGACTTCCTCGCCGTTCTCGCCGCCGTCCGCACAACCCTCAGGGTTCTCGGGGTCCCCGAACAACGTCAGCGTTGCACCGACCTCGATCAGGTCACCCTCCGCCGGGTCGGATCCGGAGTAGATGCAGTCGCGCACGGCGGGCTCGAAGGTGATCTCGACGCACAGGTCCCCACCGGGGCACTGGCCCGCTATCGCATCCGCTGCCAGGTCGGCGATCTCGGACACGGTCTGGTCGCCACCGGCCCGGTCCAGGGGGCTGCCGAGGCGGATCGGCGAGGGTTGTGCTCCGCCGCCGCCTCCGCCGCCTCCGCCGCCTCCGCCGCCGTTGTCATTGCCGCCTCCGCCGCCGCCGTCATCGGTGCTGTCGGTCTGCGTGGTGTCGTCGCCCGTGGTGTCGTCGCCGCCCCAGGAGCAGGCCGCTCCTGCCGAGAGCACCAGCGCCACGAGCAGGGCCAGCGGCGCGTGCCGCGGGCGCGCCGAGCGAATACTTGTCTGGTGTCGCATCAGGCGCACCTCCTTGTCCGCCTACCCGGAGGGAGTCGCGGGGGAGGCGACGTGATACGGCTCGCGGGCGCGTCCCGCGGGTTCGGCGGGTGAACTCGCGCGTGGCTCAGCGCCGCCCGTCGAGCTGCGGCACGTCGACGCCCCGCGCGGCGCGCCGGACGTGCGAGCGGGCGTGGTCCACGGCGTCGTCCAGGGAGGCGAACACGTGGTTCTCGTGCCGGAGCCCGTCCAGCACGCCGACGGCGGCCATGAGCCTGCGGTGCCGTGGCTGAACTCCCTTGACCAGCACCGTGACGCCGCGCTGCTCCAGGGCGGTGACCAGGTCGGCCAGGGCGCGCGCGCCGGTGGCGTCGACCATGTCGATCTGGGACAGGCGAAGGACCACCACCAGCACGTCGTCCCGGACCGAGGCGTCGGTGACCTCGCCGAGGATCCGGTCGGCGGCCCCGAAGAACATGGCGCCGTCCAGGCGGAACAGCGCGATGCGCTCGTCGCCCTCGTGCGCGGCCCCGGGCAGCGGCTCCCGGTGCACGGCCGAGGCGCGTGCCAGCCGGCGCAGGGCGAAGAACGCGGCCACCACCAGCCCGATCTGCACGGCCTCGATCAGGTCGAACGCGACGGTGATCACCGCCGTGACCACGAAGGTGACGGAGTCGGGCCGGGTGGAGGTGAGCACCGACCGGATGGTGGAGGCGCCGATCATCCGGAAGGCGGTGACCATGAGCACGCCGGCGAGCGCGGCCAGGGGGATGTGGCTCACGGGTCCGGTGGCGAGGTAGATGACGGCGAGGATCACGAGGGCGTGGACGACGGCGGCCAGGCGGGTGCGTGCCCCGGAGCGCACGTTGACCGCGGTCCGTGCGATGGCGCCGGTCGCGGGCATCCCGCCGAACAGTCCCGATGCCAGCGAGGCCAGGCCCTGTCCCACGAGCTCGCGGTCCGGGTGGTACACCGAGCCGGGGGCCATGGTGGCCGCCACCCGGGCGGACAGCAGCGACTCGATCGCGGCCAGTGCCGCGACCGCGACCGCCGCGCCCGCCAGGTCGCAGACCGCCGCGGCGCCGGTCCCGGGCAGCGCCGGGGCGGGGAGCGCGTGGGGCAGGGCGCCGATGCGGGCCACCGGTGCGCCGGCCACCTCGGCCAGCACGGTGGCGAGCGCGACCGCCACGAGCGAGGCCGGGATCGCGGTGTGCAGACGCGGCAGGAGCACCAGGACGGCTGCGACCAGCAGCACCACCGCCAGCGCCCACAGCGTGGTCGCGTCCAGGGCGAGCCTCCCGAGCGCCTCGGCCGTGGCCCCGCTCGCCCCGATCGCAGCGGTCAGCGGGTTCCTCCCGGCTGCGGCCTCCTGCCCGAGAGCAGCGGGGACCTGCTGGAGGAAGATGATCGCCGCGATCCCGAGCGTGAACCCCTCGACCACCGGCCAGGGGATGAAGGTGACGAGCCGGCCCAGCCGCAGCACGCCCGCGAGCAGGACGATCGCTCCGCCGAGCACGGTGACCAGGGCGACCGAGGCGAGCCCGTGCTCGGCGACGATCGGCGCCAGCACCACGGCCATCGCCCCTGTGGGGCCCGAGACCTGGAAGCGGGAGCCGCCGAGCACGGCCGCGACGACGCCCGCCACCACGGCGGTCACCAGGCCTGCCGCGGGCCCCGTGCCCGAGCTGACGCCGAACGCGAGCGCCAGCGGCAGCGCGACGACCCCCACCGTGAGCCCCGCCAGGAGGTCGGCGCCGAGCGACCGGGGTCGCAGGTCGTAGTCGTCACGCCGGGGGAGCAGGTCGCGCACGTCGAGGGTGGCCAGGGCGTTGCGGACGGTCGTCACCGCGCCGCCCCGACCGCCGCCGTGCCGTCGGGTCCGGGTCCGCCCGGCCCGGTCCGCGCCAGGGCTGCCTCCAGCACGGCGCGGGCGCTCGCGCCGGGCAGGGCCGGCAGGCTCCGGGCGGCGGCGAGCCGGTCCGCGTCGGTGTCCCGGCCGGCCAGCCGGTGCAGCAGGAAGGCGCGCGCGACCACCAGGAGCTCGGCCACCAGCGGCTCGGTGAGCCGGTACCACACGGCGTTGCCCGAGCGGGCCGCCTCGACGACCCCCGCGCGCTTGAGCACGGCCAGGTGCTGGGAGAGCGCGGACGGCTCGGACCGCGTGACGGTCAGCAGGCGGGAGACGGGTGCGGTCAGGTCGGGGTCTGCCGCGAGCACCTCCAGCACCTGGATGCGTACCGGATGGGCGAGGCTCTTGAAGAGCTCCGCCTTGATCGCGTAGAGGGGCTGGGTGTCCACGGCATGAATTTAGCAGTTGCTGAAACCGTGGCGTCGGGCCAGCTCGCCGATGAGTTCCGCGGCGCCCCGGCGTCTGCCGTAGGACCGAACCGAGGAAAGGAACTCACCATGGTCACCACGCTCCGCAGCTTCAGCGGCTTCTCGGTGGACGACGTCGACGCCGCCCTCCGCTTCTACCGCGACACCCTCGGCCTGCCCGCCCGGACCAACGACATGGGCGGCCTCCAGATCGACCTGACCGAGGGGTCGTCGGTGTTCGTCTACCCCAAGGGCAAGGACCACGCACCGGCGTCGTACACCGTGCTGAACCTCGTGGTGCCGGACATCGACAAGGCGGTCACGGAGCTGGAGGCCGCCGGGGTGAGCCTGCTGCGATACCCCGGGTTCGACCAGGACGAACGGGGCGTGGCCCGCAGCACCGATCCCGCCCAGGGTCCGACGATCGGCTGGATCACCGACCCGGCGGGCAACGTCATCGCGCTCATCCAGGACTGACGGCCGGGACCAGGGACGACGCGTTTATCACCCGGGTAAGTCACCCGCGGGGCCGATCCTGGACTGCGGCCTCGGCCCGGGCGGCGGATGCTGGCTGGGGGCGGGGCCGCGGCGGCCCCCGCGGAGCCCGCCTCGCCGAGGCTGGCTCCCCCGGACGGCGAACGGAGACGGAAACGTGCCGAAAATTGTCACTGATGACGGCGTCGAGATCTACTACAAGGACTGGGGGACCGGGCAGCCCATCGTCTTCAGCCACGGCTGGCCCCTGTCCGCGGACGACTGGGACACGCAGCTGCTGTTCTTCCTGCACCAGGGCTATCGCGTGATCGCCCACGACCGACGCGGGCACGGCCGGTCCACACAGGTGGCCGACGGCCACGACATGGACCACTACGCCGACGACCTGGCCGCGCTGACCGCCCACCTCGACCTGCACGACGCCGTGCACGTGGGGCACTCGACGGGCGGCGGCGAGGTGGTCCACTACATCGCCCGGCACGGCGAGTCGCGCGTGGCCAAGGCCGCGATCATCGCCGCCGTGCCGCCGCTGATGGTGCAGACCGACGCCAACCCGGGTGGCCTGCCGCTGAGCGTGTTCGACGACCTGCGGGCCCAGCTCGCGGCCAGCCGCTCCGAGTTCTACACGGCGCTGCCCGCCGGCCCGTTCTACGGGTTCAACCGGCCCGGCGTCGAGACGCGCGAGCCGCTGGTGCGCAACTGGTGGCGGCAGGGCATGCAGGGCGGCGCCAAGGCGCACTACGACGGCATCGCGGCGTTCTCGGAGACCGACTTCACCGAGGACCTGCGCAAGATCACCGTCCCGGTGCTGGTCATGCACGGCGACGACGACCAGATCGTCCCGTACGCCAACGCGGGCCCGATGTCGGCCGAGCTGCTGCCGAACGGCACACTGAAGACCTACCCGGGCTTCCCGCACGGCATGCCGACGACGCACGCCGAGGTGATCAACGCCGACCTGCTGGAGTTCATCCGCTCCTGAGCCCGTGCGCGGCTCCCCGCGTGATCTCCTCCTCCGCCCGGCGCGGCGTGTGCCGGGACAGCGAGCTGTAGCCGAGCCGCATCAGTATCTGCGGCGCCTCGTCGAGCGACAGCACCCGGCGCAGGTCGTGCCGCGTCGTCGGGTTCTCCAGCACGGTGGTCGCGAACGACGCGTGGACGAAGTAGGTGATCGCGACCAGCAGCACGCGCTCCAGCGCCTGCCCCGCGGCGACCCAGTCGCGGGGCGAGTCGCCGGGCGTGGAGAGCAGGGCCATCGTCGAGTGCTGCTCGAACTGGGCGCTGCCCCGGCTGGCGAGGAACCGCCGGACCGGCGCGCCGTCGTCGACGGCCGCCGGTCCCAGGAGCTCCGCCGGGATGCCGTCGGCGCGGTCCGCGTCCGTGGCCGTCCACGCCAGCTCCTCGCCCCTCGCGGCGGGGTCCTCGGCGGCGAGGGCCTCGGCCCGGCGGACCAGGCCCATCACCTCCGCACGCGCCGGCTCCGAGGGCTGGATCGGGCGCAGGTCCGCACCCTCGTCCCGGGCGGACTGCCGGATGTCCATCAGCACGTCCGTGAACAGCGGCTGGTCGTCGAACGGGACCCGCGACGTCCTGCGCCGCGCGATCGCCACGGCCAGCTCCAGCTCGTCCGTGTTCGGGGCCGGTCCCGGGTCGAGCCGCATCGTGGCCACCAGCAGCGGGTCGTCCCGCTCGGGCAGCACGCGGACGGCGGGGCTCAGCGACTCCCGCCGCGCCGCCGCCCGGGCGTTGAACAGGAACGCCCCGCAGCTGATCAGCATCTCCCGGCCGTCCGGGTCGCAGTGGTGCAGCTGCCGCGCCGGGTCCGCCCGGAGAACCACGGTGCGGCCCGTGACCTCCACCTGCCACGGCTGGGTGTTGTAGACGCTCGGGGCGCTCGCGGCGGCCCGCAGGATCCGCTCCACCCGCGAGTCGACGACGTCCATCGCCTCAGTCTTCGCGGCCCGGCGGGCGCGGGGCACGGGCCAAAGGTCCCGCGGACGTGGGCCGGACGGCCCTGACGCCCTGCCTGCCCGGGGACGAGCGTGGAGGCAGAACCGGAGAGAGGTGGCCACGATGCGCGCACTGGTGGTCTATGAGTCCATGTTCGGCAACACCGCGGCGATCGCGCGGGCGATCGCGGACGGGATCGAGGCGTCCATGCATGCCGACGTCGTCGAGGTGAGTGCGGCACCCGCCACCGTGCCGGCCGACGTCACGATGCTGATCGTGGGCGGGCCCACCCACGCCTTCAGCATGTCCTGGCCCTCGACCCGGCGGGACGCGGCCGGGCGGTCGGCGTCCGTCATCTCGCGCGACCGTGGCATCCGCGAGTGGCTCGGGGCGCTGCCGGGGGTGACCACGCCGACGGTGGCGACGACGTTCGACACCCGGGCGACCTCGCGGCTGACCGGCTCCGCCGCACGCGCGGCGAGCCGCCGGCTGGACCGGCTGGGCTTCCCCCTCGTCGCCTCGCCCATGAGCTTCCGGGTCACCGACTTCACCGGCCCCCTCGTGGACGGCGAGCTTGACCGAGCGCACGCGTGGGGCGAGGCCCTGGCCGCCGAGATCGCCGTCCGGCGGCCCACCAGGCCGGTGGCCCGGTCCACGTACCAGCGCCCGTTCCAGCGCCCTTACCCTCACCCGCAGAGCCGACTGGGCGAGGCGTGACCATGACCGCCGGCCAGCGGCCCGCTCCGGTCGTCGTCGCCGTGGACGGGAGCCGCCGCAGCACCGGTGCCGTCCGGTACGCGATCAACGAGGCCCGGATCCGGCGCAGCGGGGTGCGGATGGTCCACGTGGTCCCGGCACCGCTGCCCGAGAGCGGACTCTGGCCGGCCGAGGCGGGCGACATCACCTACCTCGAACGGGCGGGCCGCGGGACGGTCACCCGGGAGGCGGAGGCGGCGCGTTCCCTCGCACCGGACCTGGAGATCGAGCCGGTGCTCGCCCTCGGGCCGCGCGTGGCGCAGCTCGTCGCCGCGGCCGCCGCCGGCGGCCTCCTGGTGCTGGGCCGCGAGACGCGGCACGGGGGCGAACGCCTGGTCGCCCGGGCGACGACCGCCGAGGTCACCGCGCGGGCACCGGTCCCCGTGGCGGTCGTGCCCGCGGGCTGGCACGACGGCGGGCACAACCGCCTCGTCGTGGGGATCAAGACGTTCACCAGCGCCGGCGAGCTGCTGACCCGGGCGCTCTCCGTGGCGTCCTGCCGGCACGCCACCGTGCGGGTGGTGCACGCCGTCGAGGTGCCCGACCTGGCCACCGACCTCGGTCTCGCGAACTCCTACGCCGGTGAGTCGGTGACGGCCGCCACCCGGCTGCTGGAGACGGTCGTGCGGGACTGGGCAGTCGTCTACCCGGGCGTCGCCGTGGAGACGTCGGTGGTGCCGGGCCGCCCGGACGAGGTGCTCGTGGAGGCCGCGGCGGACGCCGACGTCCTGATGGTCGCGCGGCACCACCGCGGGCTGGGACGCGTCGCCCGGCTGGGGCGCACCCCGCGGGCGATCCTGAACGTGTGCGACACCCCGGTCGAGGTGGTCCCGCTGCGCTGGAAGACCTCCGGCGTGCCGATCGTCCTGGAGAGCGACGGGGAGATCCTGAAGACCTGACGCGCCGCCGCGCGGCGAACCTGCGAAAGTGGGGGTGCCCAGGACTCGGCGCGGAGGACGGTCAGCGATGGACGACTACCTGTGGGTGCTCAAGGACGACGAGCTCGACCTTGTCCGTGAGCTCGAACCCAAGCGGTTGAAGGCGCTCGACGAGGACGACCTGCTGGACCTGCACCGCCGCGTGCGGCGGGCGCGCAACAAGCACGTCAAGAACTACCGCCGCAAGGCGGCCCGGAACGTCGAGGAGCTCGGCGCACGCGGCAAGGCCGCGCCCAAGGGCGGCAAGTCGCGCTGGCGGGCCGCCGCGTTCGAGGAGGCGCTGTCGGTCGTCAGCGGGCGGCTGGCGCACGTCGCGCACGTGCAGGCTGAGGCCCTGAAGGACGAACGGCTCGCCCAGGCCCGGGCGGGCAAGTCGTCCGGACCGGGGTCGGCGGACCGGCCGGGCGGCACGAAGGTCGGGCCCGGGCGGGCCCGGAGCCATCAGAAGACGACGGGCGGCAAGAAGCGGGACGCCTCGACCCGGGCGCAGGGCGCGCGCCGGCAGGGCAAGCGCGACAGCAGGTAGCCGCGCCCGCCGCGCGCGACGGCTGGGCGCGCGGGTGAACTCGCGGGGCTGGGCGCGCGAGCGCACAGTGGACAGTGGCGGCACCGGAGGGTGCCGGCACGCCGGCGGCGAGCGTCGACGACCGACTGACGCAGGGAGGCGTCATGACCTACCAGATCGGCTACCTCGTCGGCAGCCTCGCCAAGGGATCGATCAACCGCACGCTGTCGAGGGCGCTGATCGCCTCGGCGCCCGACGACCTCGCGTTCACCGAGATCCCCATCGGTGACCTACCGCTGTACAGCTGGGACTTCGACGCCGACTTCCCGCCGGAGGGCCGGGCGTTCAAGGCCGCGATCGAGGCCTCGGACGGCCTGCTGTTCGTCTCCCCGGAGTACAACCGCTCGATCCCCGGCGCGCTGAAGAACGCCATCGACTGGGGCTCGCGGCCCTGGGGCCAGAACTCCTTCGCCCGCAAGCCCAGCGGCATCATCGGCGCCTCGCCGGGCGGCATCGGCACGGCCGTCATGCAGTCGTCGATGCGCAGCGTGCTGAGCTTCCTCGACGCGCCGCAGCTCAACGCGCCCGAGGCGTACATCACCTTCGACGCCGCCGACTTCGGCCCGGACGGCGCCGTGGTCAACGAGACCACGGCGACCTTCCTGCGGCACTACATGGGGGAGTACTGCGCGTTCGTCCAGCGGGTCCTGGCCGCCAACGCCCCGGGACACATCGGCGACGAGGACCCCGCCTCGACCAAGTAGCGGCTCCGGGGGCGGGTTCCGCCTGGCACGACGGCGTCGGTGACCCGCCGCTCAGCGCGACCCGTACTGCGCGTCCGTGACGTGCTCGCGCCAGATCGTGCTCGGCGCGGGGTCGTCCGCCCCCTCGGAGATCGCGAGGTGCTCCATGAAGCTGTTGGGCGCGGCACCGTGCCAGTGGTCCTCGCCGGGCGGGCAGTAGAGGGTCTGCCCGGGACGGGCCTCGATGACGGTGCCGTCCCGGGCGCCCATGAGCGCCACGCCGTCCAGGACGTGCAGGAACTGGCCGCGGGCGTGGGCATGCCACGCGGTGCGGGCGCCGGGCGCGAACCGGACCCGGCCCACGATCGTGCGCTGGTCGCCGTCCTGCGGTGTGACCAGCAGGTCGAGCCAGACGTCGCCCGTGAACTGTTCGGGCGGGTTCTTGGTGGTCACCGGCTGGGGGAGGGCGTGCATGGGATGTCTCTTCTCTCGCTGCGCGGGGCTGACCTGGTCGACGGTACGTCCGTCCGCGCGCACGAGGGAGGTACTGGCAGTACTCAGCTCACGGCCTCCGGCGCCTGGCTCACGGCCTCCGGCGCCGGCCGGACCTCGCGGAGCCACACCTCGCTCTGCGTCACGTGGGCGGCGGCCGCCACCGATGCGGCCACGGGGTCGCGCGCCGTCAGCGCCCGCAGGATCGCGCGGTGCCCCGCGTCGGAGACCCGCTTGGTCTCCGGGGTGAGCACCGGGTAGGCGCGCGAGCGGGACCGCAGCACCGACACCAGCGCGCCGAGCGAATCGTTGCCGCACAGCCGCACGATGCCCATGTGGAACTCGTGGTCGAGCGCCGACTGCTCGTCCACGTCCTCGCTGGCCTCCAGCCGGTCGAGCAGGCCGCCCAGACGGGCGAGCGTCGCGTCGTCGCAGCGGGCGGCCGACAGGGCGACCGCGTGCGCCTCCAGCACCCGGCGCAGCTCGTACAGCTCCAGGATCGACTCCAGCGGGAGCAGGCCGACCGTGAGCGAGAGCGTCTGGATCATGTCGGCGGCGCGCAGCTCGCCCACGTAGGTGCCCGCACCCCGGCGCGTCTCGACGACGCCCAGGGCCGAGAGGGTGCGGATCGCCTCGCGGATCGACCCGCGCGAGACGCCGAGCCGCTCGCTCAGCTCGCCCTCGCTCGGCATCCGGTCGCCGGGCTGGAGCGAGCCGTCGGCGATCAGGGTCCGCAGCCCGTGCAGGGCCGTCTCGACTGCGCTCACCTCGTGCATCCCTCCAGGATCGCAGGTTCCCGGCGGCGGGGCGGACATTTCGCGCCCGTAAAACCTGTCCTACAGATCTGTGTCATCTGGCGGGAAACTCTGGTGCGGTCGGGTCCGGCCTGCCATGGTTGTCCGACAAATCCCGAGAGAGGTGTTGATGGACCAGACACACACGGCGCCGGCCACGGCGCCCGTCCGGCTCGCGTCCGGCCGTCCGGCGCGCGAGGCATGGCCGCTGGACGACGCGGTGGTGCACCTCAACCACGGCTCGTTCGGCGCGGTGCCCACCGAGGTGCTGCGCCACCAGGACGAGCTGCGCCGCCAGGCGGACCTGAGCCCCGTCGGCTGGTTCCCGCGGGTCGCGGAGCTCGTCGCCGCGGCCCGCCACGAGGTCGCGCCCTTCGTCGGCGCCCGCGCCGAGGACACGGCGTTCGTGCCCAACGCCTCGGCGGCCGCGACGGTGGTGCTCAACTCCCTGCGGCTGGAGCCCGGCGACGAGATCCTCGTGACCGACCACGGGTACGGCGCCGTCACCATGGGCGCCCTGCGACTCGCCCGCCGGTTCGGCGCCCGGGTCCGCACGGTCACGATCCCGCTCGCGGCGAGCGCGGACGAGGTCGTCGAACGCTTCCGGGCGGAGCTCACCGACGCGGTGCGCCTCGTCGTCGTCGACCAGATCACCTCGCCCACCGCCCGCCTGCTCCCGACCGCCCGGATCACCGGGCTCGCCCACGAGCGCGGCGCCCGCGTGCTGGTCGACGGCGCGCACGCCCCGGGCCTCGTCGCCGACGCCGCGGCCGTCGCCGGGGGCGACTGGTGGTTCGGCAACCTGCACAAGTGGCCCTGTGCACCTCGGGGCTCGGCCCTGCTCGTGACCCGGGCCGCCGACCGCGACGACCTGTGGCCGCTCATCGACTCGTGGGGCGCCGAGGAGCCCTACCCGGGGCGGTTCGACTCGCAGGGCACCCTCGACGCGACCAGCTACCTCGCCTCCGGCCGCGCCATCGAGTTCGTCGAGCGCGAGCACGGCTGGGCGCGGGCGCGCGAGACCATGACGGCGCTCGCCGACCACGGCGCCGCCGTCATCGGCGCGGCCCTGCAGCCCCACGTGGACGCCCCGGTGGCCACCGACGTGGGCATGCCCGTGGTCTCCATGCGCCTGCTCCGGCTGCCCGACGGGCTCGGCCGGGACCGTACGGACGCCGACGAGCTGCGCCTGCGCCTGCTCGACCTGGCCGGCGTCGAGTCTGCCTTCACGAGCATCGGCGGCGTGGGCTACCTGCGCCTCTCGGTGCACCTGTACACGGAGCAGCGCGACTTCGACGCGTTCGTCGAGCGCGCGGTGCCCCAGATCCTGGCGTTCGCCGACGAACGCCGCCGCGACTGACGCGTGCCCCTCGGCACGCGAACCACATCCCGAACAGAAGAAGGAGAGGTGCGCACGTGAACCGCACCCGAACTGCCCTCACCGCGAGCCTGGCCGCCACCGGCCTCCTCGCCCTCACCGCGTGCACCGGAGGAGGGTCCGCGGGCGACGGCACCGTCCGCCTGCAGATGGTCGAGAGCCTGACCAACCCGGCCCGCACGACGCTGATCCGCGAGCTGCTGGACGAGTTCGAGGCGGAGAACCCCGGGGTCACCGTCGACCTCGTGTCCCCGCCCACCGACCAGGCCGACCAGAAGCTGCAGCAGATGCTGCAGTCCGGCAAGGGGGTCGACGTCCTGGAGGTGCGGGACAGCACCGTGGGCGCGTTCAGCAACAACGGCTGGCTCCACGACCTGTCGGACGACGCCACGGCGTGGGCGGGCTGGGACGACCTCACCGACAACGCGCAGGCCGTCACGGCGGAGGACGGCGCCCGCTACTACGTGCCGTACGGCTTCTACGGGCTGTCGCTCTTCTACCGCACCGACCTCGTCGAGGACGCGGGCTTCGACGGCCCGCCGGCGTCGTGGGCGGAGCTGCTGGAGCAGGCTTCCGCGATCCAGGACCCGGGGCAGAACACCTACGGCTACGCGTTCCGCGGCGGCCAGAACGGGTTCAGCAACGTGGTGGCCGCCGTGGAGGCGTACACGATCGACGACCTCGACGTGGAGAACGCCTACCTGCTCGCGGACGGGTCGACCATCTTCTCGGCGCCCGAGGCGCAGGACGCCGTCGACACCTACTTCTCCCTGTTCGAGGAGGCGGCGCCGCCGTCGGCCGTCTCGTGGGGCTACCCCGAGATGGTGGAGGGCTTCACCAACGGTTCGACGGCGTTCCTGCTGCAGGACCCGGAGGTCATCGCCACCGTGTCGCAGTCGACGACGATCACGCAGGACCAGTGGTCCACGGCCCCGCTGCTGACCGGCCCCACGGGCAAGGCGGCGCAGCCGCTCGCCACGGCGGGCTGGGGCGTGGCCGAGGCCAGCGAGCACCAGGCGGAGGCGACCGACCTCGTCGAGTTCCTCTCGGGGGCGGAGCCCGCGACCCGGTTCGCCCAGGAGAACAGCCTGGTGCCGATCATCGACGGCGCGGGGGAGGACCCGTTCTACGCCGAGGGGCCGTGGGCGAGCTACGTCGCCATGACCGAGGACCCGGACACGTACGTCAACGTGGTGCAGCCGCGCGGCGTGAGCTGGTGGACCGAGTGGGAGCAGAAGGCGGACCAGGACGTGCAGGCGGTCCTGCTCGGCAGCATGACGACGAGCGAGCTGCTGGACGCGTGGGACGCGTTCTGGACCGAGAAGTACGCCGCGGAGCAGTGACGTGACAGCGACCGCCCTCCGCCCGGCGCGGGCCGGGGCTCCGCGCGAGCCCCGGCGCCGCCGGACCTTCCGGGGCCGGCACGCGCTGACGATCCTCGGGTTCCTCGCGCCCGCCATCGTCTTCGTCTGCTGGTTCACGTACTTCCCGATGCTCCAGGGCGCCCACATGGCGTTCCGCGACTGGAACCTGTGGGACCTCACCTCGACGCCCTGGGTGGGGCTGGCGAACTTCGCCACGATCCTCGCCGACCCGGTCTTCCCCGTGGTCGCCGGCAACACGGTCGTCTGGGTCGTGGGCTCGATCGTGCCGCAGCTCGTGATCGGGTTCCTCGTGGCCCTGGGGCTGTGGCGGCGGTTCCGCTTCCGTGGGCTCTACCAGGCGCTGATCTTCTACCCGTGGGCGGTGTCCGGCTTCCTGGTCGGCATGCTGTTCCGCTGGATGTTCAACGCCGAGTTCGGCGTGGTGAACAACCTGCTGATGAAGGCGGGCGCCATCGACGCGCCCCTGCCGTGGCTCGCCGACCCGAAGCTCGCCATGGTCGCCGTCATCATCGCCAACGTCTGGTACGGGGTGACGTTCTTCGCGATCATGATCCTCGCGGCCCTCCAGTCGGTGCCCGACGAGGTGCTGGAGGCCGCCGCCATCGACGGGGCGGGCACCGTGCGCCGGCTCTTCTCCATCGTGATCCCGTACATCTGGACGACGCTCGCGCTGACCGTGCTGCTGCGCGCGATCTGGACGTTCAACTCTCCCGAGATCATCTACGCGATGACGGGCGGCGGGCCCGCGGGCCGCACCCACATCGTCACCACCTGGATGATCGAGTACACGCAGCAGGGCAGCTACGGCCTGGCCAGCGCGATCGGGCTGGCCGTCATGGTCGTCCTGTTCGTGTTCTGCGCCTTCTACCTGACGGCGATGCGGCGGGTGAACCAGCGATGACGATGCTCCGAGAAGGTTCCTCGCGGGTGACCACGGGCGGCGTCGTCCGTGTCACCGGGCTCACGCTGTGGCTGGTCATCACGCTCTTCCCGCTCTACTGGGTGGTCGTGACGTCGTTCAAGTCGCCCGGCTCGATCAACCGGTGGCCGCTGGAGTACTGGCCGTCGGAGCCGTCGACCGCCAACTACACCGACCTGTTCGCCACGTCGGCCTTCGGCACGTTCCTCGGCAACTCGCTGGTGGTCGCGCTCGTGGCCGGGGCCACCGCGACGCTCATCGCCCTGCTGAGCGCCTACGTGCTGGCCCGGTTCGAGTTCCGGGGCAAGGGCGCCGTGCTCGGCGCGTTCCTGCTCACGCAGATGATCCCGGCGTTCATCGCGCTCGGACCGTTGTACGCGATGCTCGCCGACCTGGGCCTGGTCGACACCAAGCCCGGGCTCGGCCTCGTCTACGTGGCCATGTGCATCCCGTTCTCCACCGTGATGCTGCGCGGGTTCTTCGAGAACATGCCCGACGCGCTGGAGGAGGCGGCCATGATCGACGGGTGCTCGCGCCTGGGCGCGCTGTTCCGCGTGCTCGTGCCCGTCATGGCCCCCGGGATCGCCGCCGCGTTCATCTTCAACTTCGTGAACTGCTGGAACGAGCTGTTCCTGTCCGTCGTGCTGATGAACTCCGACGCCAACAAGACCGTCCCGGCCGCGCTCAACGGGTTCATCTCGACGTTCAACATCGCCTGGGGCCCGATGTCGGCCGCCGCGGTGCTCACCGTGCTGCCGACCATGCTGCTGTTCGCCCTGGCGAGCCGCTGGATCGTCGAGGGCCTGACGGCGGGGTCGGTCAAGGAGTGACGCAGCGAGGAGTGACGGAGCGAGGAGTGACCGGATCCGCTGACGTGCGCGTGGTTCACTGACCCCGTGACGCGACCCCTGCGCAAGCTCGGCTTCCTGACCATCGGCCTGTTCGACCCGGACCACCCGCGCGCCGGGCACGAGGCCACCCTGCGGCTGATCGAGCTCGGCGAGCAGCTCGGCCTCGACAGCGCGTGGCTGCGCCACCGGCACCTGCAGCACGGCATCTCGTCCCCGGTGGCGGTGCTGGCCGCCGCCACGCAGCGCACCGGCCGGATCGAGCTGGGCACCGCCGTGACCCCGCTGGGCCTGGAGAACCCGTTCCGGCTGGCGGAGGACCTCGCCACGGTGGACGTGCTGTCCGGCGGCCGGCTCAACCCCGGGGTGAGCGTGGGCCCGCCGATTCACTGGGACCACCTGCGCGACCACCTCTACCCGACCACGTGGCAGCACGAGGACTTCTCCAAGGCGCGCGTGGAGCGGCTGCTGCACAACCTGGCGGGCGGCGCGGTCTCCACCTTCGAGGGGACCGAGGGCATCGAGACGTACTCCACGCGGATCCAGCCCTTCTCGCCGGGCCTGCGGGAGCGCGTCTGGTACGGCGCGGCCTCGGCGTCGTCGGCGGCGTGGGCCGGGTCGGCGGGCATGAACCTCCTGACCTCCTCGGTGCTGGACGCCGGGGACGCGGAGCACCCGGACTTCGCGGCGCTCCAGCGCGAGCAGATCGAGCTGTTCCGGGCCGCCCACCCGGCCGGGCAGGCGGCCCGCGTCTCCCAGGGCCTGGTGGTGATCCCCACGGACGGCGCCACCCCGGAGCAGGTCGCCCGGTACGAGGCGTACGCGGCGGCACGCCTGCCGCGCACCGCGGCGCCCGTGCCGGCGGGGCCGCGGCGCATGCTCTTCGCGCCCGACCTCGTGGGGCCGGCCGAGCAGCTCGCCGAGCGGCTGAGCGCGCACGCCGGGTTCCAGGCCGTGGACGAGGTGGCGTTCGCGCTGCCGTTCACCTTCGACGAGCCGGACTACGTGCAGATCCTCACCGACCTGGCGACGCGCCTCGGACCCCTGCTCGGCTGGACGCCGGCGGGTGCCTGACGCGCGTCGCCGGGCCGGGCGCTCAGCGCTCGACGAGGATGCCGTCCTCGTCGCTCCAGAGCCGCGCCCCGGGCCGGAACGTGACCCCGCCGAAGGCGACCTCGACGTCCGCCTCGCCCGCGCCGGTCTTGGTGCTCTTGCGCGGGTTGGTGCCCAGGGCCTTGATGCCGATCGGGATCTCGGCCAGGGCCACGCGGTCGCGGACCGCACCGTGGATGACCACGCCCGCCCAGCCGTTGTCGGCGGCGATCTGCGCGATCATGTCGCCCATCAGGGCACGCTCCAGCGATCCGCCGCCGTCCACGACCAGGACGGCGCCGTCGCCCGGCGTCGAGACGACCGACTTCAGCAGCGCGTTGTCCTCGAAGCACCGCACGGTGCGCACGGGCCCCTCGAACCGGGCGACGCCGCCGTGGAGCTGGAACTGGACGGGCACGGACTGGACCGTCTCGCCGAGTTCGTCGTAGAGGTCGGCAGTTGCGGGCATGGGCATCCTTTCGTCACCGGGAGCTCGTCGCCTGGAGCGTAACGTCCCCCGTGGCCGGTGCGGTCAGGCCACGAAACCCGCGCTCGCGCGGTCCACGGCCTCGCGGATGGCGGCGGCCCGGTCCTCGGGCCGCTCGACGGCGACCGCCGCCGCCGTCGCGCCGCCCATGCAGGCGCCGAGGTGCGCCGACATCAGCGGCCACCCGGCACGGTCCGGGAACCTCTCGCGCAAGGCGCCGACCAGGTCGGTCTGCGCCCGCTGCAGGCGCACCACGAGGGACGCCGGCAGGCCGCGCGAGGCGGTGACGAGCTCGGTCCGCAGGTCCGCGAGTGCGTCGGTGCCGGCACGCGGGTCCTCGAAGAGGTCGACGAACGCCGTCATCACCGCGCGGACACCCTGCGCCGCGTCCGCGCCCGCCGGCAGGTCGTCCAGCGTCAGGACGGCCCGCCGGACGTGGGCCTCCAGGTAGTGGAACAGCACGTCCTCCTTCGAGGGGAAGTGGAGGAAGAACGTGCGGCGTGCGACGCCGGCGCCGGCCGCGATGTCCTCGATCGACGTCGCGGCGATGCCTCGGTCGAGGAACAGCGCCGTGGCCGCGGCGACGATCGCGCGCCGTGTCTCGGCCCGCTTGCGCTCCCGGATCCCGGTCTCCTTGCTCATGCGCCCAGCCTAGCGGCGAATGAGTGCACTAGTGTAGAAATGCACTAGTGCATCAAAGTGTCGATCGAGGAGGTGCCCATGTCGCAGCACACCGGCCGGACCTACGTGGTGACCGGCGCCGACTCCGGGATCGGCGCCGCCGTCGCCGACCGGCTCGAACGGGAGGGCGCGCGGGTCCTGCGGTGCGGCGTCACCGAGGCCGTCGACGTCCGTGCGGACCTGACCACCGCGGACGGGCGCGGCGCCGCCGTCGCACGGGTCCGGGAGCTGGCCCCGTCTGGGATCGACGGCGTCGCGCTCGTCGCGGGGAGCGCCGACGAGCGCATCGCGGTCGGCCTCAACTACTTCGGCACCGTCGGTCTGCTCGCCGCCCTGCGCGGCGACCTGGCGTGCCGGAGCGCACCCCGTGCCGTCGTCGTCAGCTCGGCCTCGTCGCTCTCCGCCGGCGAGGACGACCTGGTGGACGCCTGTCTCGCCGGTGACGAGGCCCGCGCGCTGGCCGTCGCGGACCGGATGGTCGCGCGCGGTCGTGGGGGCGTGATCTACCGGTCCACCAAGATCGCCCTGAACCGGTGGCTGCGCCGTACCGCCGTCACCGAGGAGTGGGCGGGCGCGCGCATCCCTCTCAACGCCGTCGCCCCGGGCATCGTCGAGACCGGGACGGCGCGCCGCACCCTGCTCGCCGACGCCGCGAGCGTGCGGGTGCTCCAGGACGCCCTGCCGCAGCCCCTCGGGATGCCCGGTCCGGTCGAGCCGGTCGCCGCGGCGATCGCCTGGCTCCTGACGCCGGACGCCGCGTTCGTCACCGGGCAGGTCCTCTTCGTCGACGGCGGGGCGGAGGCCACGCTCCGCGGTGAGGCGCCGTTCGCGTCCGGCGTCCGCTACGGGCCGCTGCGGATGGCGCGCATGATCGCGTGGACGGTCGTGGGCCGGCTGCGCTCCCGCCGGGCGGGGTGATCAGCGTGCCGGGCGCCCAGGTCGGTGACCTGAGCGCCCGGCGCGGAGGGGTCAGCGGGTGGCGCGGGCCGCGCTCTCGATGACCTTCGCCGTCTCGGCCGGGTGCGAGACGTACCCGGCGTGCGAGGCGTCGATCGTGGTGGTGTGCGCGTTCATGCGCTCGGCGAAGAAGCGCTGTGCCACGGGGGACAGGGCGTGGTCCTGGGCCGAGACCTGGTACCAGGTGGGGATCGTCTTCCACGCCGGCTCCGTGGTGGACTCCTCCTCCAGGACGGCGACATCGGCCGGGCGCTGGGTCGCGGCCATGAGGCGGGTCTGCTGCGGGGGCAGGTCCTGGGCGAAGATCTCGCGGAAGTCCGCGGGGTCGATGGTGGCGTCGACGCCGCCCGGGAACGGGCGCAGCACCAGCGACTCGGGCTCGAGCTCGCTGCCGGGGTACTGGGTGGGGTCGTTGAACTGGCCGACGGTCTCGCCCTTGTCGGGGGCGAAGGCCGCGATGTAGACCAGGGCGTCGACGTTGTCGGCGCCGCTGGCGGCGTTGGTGATGACGCCGCCGCCGTAGGAGTGGCCGACCAGGACGACGTCGCCGTCGATGGAGTCGACGACGCTGCGCACGTAGGCGGCGTCCGACGCGAGCCCGCGCAGCGGGTTGCCGACGGCGATCACGGGGTAGCCGTCGCGCTGCAGCCTGTCGATCACGCCCCCGAAGCCGCTCGCGTCGGCGAAGGCGCCGTGCACGAGGACGACGGTGGGCTTGCTGATCGTCTCGCGGTCGGGGCGGTGGCCGCTGTCGGCCTGGGCCGCGCCGGCGCCGACGCCGAGGGCGAGCGCCGCGCTGACGGCGACACCGACGACTGCGCCGAGGCGGCGCGTGGAGGTCCTGAACTTCATGGGAATACCTCTCGTACTCGTCTAGGTAGACTGACTAGTAACTCCACCGTACGTCCGATCGGTCCGAGATGCAAAAAGCCCGGGATCCGGGCGTGGCTGGGCTGGGCCGCGGTCGGCCCGGGCGTCGCCCTCATGCGCCCAGCAGCGGGATGCCCTCGTACCCCCGCGCGTCGTGGGCGGGCACGATCCGCACGTCGGGCGGGAGCGCGGACACCCGGGCCAGGTCCTGCCGGACCCGCGCCGGGTCGCTGTCGGCGAGCAGGCGCATCAGGAGGGGGCGCTGCGCGCCGTGCGTGATCCCGTCGAGCTGCCAGGTGAGGTCGCCGACGAAGGCGAACCGCCGGTCCGGCCGCTCGGTGACGAGAACGACGACCGAGCCCGTGGTGTGGCCGGGCGCCGGCACGATCACGACGGAGCCGTCCCCGTGCAGGTCGTGGCTGGCCGGGAAGCCCAGGTGGGGCGGGCCGTCGAAGGCGTACGGCCGCACGTCGTGGCCCGCGACGACGCGACCGAACACCCGGTCGCCGTGGCCGCCGGCCGCGTACCGCAGCTCCTCCGGGGTCACGAGGACCGGCACGTCGAGGGAGTCCAGCCCGCTGACATGGTCCCAGTGCGAGTGGGTCAGGATCACGCCGAGCAGTCGGCTGCGGTCGTAGCCGGCGGCGTCGAGCTGCTCGCTCGCCGTCGCGCCGAGGTGGTGCGGCGAGCGCCGGAACGCGGGCAGCATCTGGATGTGCTCCTCGGCGTGCGCGCCGAACCCGGCGTCGACGAGGACGTCGCCCTGCGGGTGCCGGACCAGGACGGCGGTGGCGGCGAACTGCCGGCGGTCCCGGAACCGGCCGCCCTGGAAGGCCAGGGCGGCCGGGGTCTCGTAGGAGCCCGTGGGGAGCTGGAAGACCTTGATCTCCGCGGGCGAGGCGTCTTTGTTGGTCATGTGTGTCAGTATTGAACGATGTGTTCAACAGTGTCAACGCGGTCCAGTACTCGTAGGATCGCGCCATGACGAGCGAGACCGCAGCACTGGACCCGCGCATCGCCCGCACGCGGCGCGACGTGGTCGCCGCGACCAGTGCGCTGCTGCTCGACGAGGGCTGGGACGCCGTCACGCACGCCGCGGTGGCCCGGCGCGCCGGCTACTCCAAGGCGACCGTCTACACGCACTGGCCCACCCGGCTCGACCTGATCAGCGCGTCGATCGAGCAGATCTGCGACGAGGCGGACCATCCGGCGGCCACCGGCGACCTGCGGGCCGACCTCCGTGCCGGCCTGGCGGACTTCGCCGACGACCTCACGCACGGTCACCTCGACCGTCTGCTGGCGGGCGTCGTCGAGCGGGCGAACTGCAGCGAGGTCGTCGGCCGGCTGCGCACCCGGCTGTACGAGACGGGGACCAGCGCCCTGCGCGCCGTCCTCGAGTCCCACGTCGCGCAGCGCGACGTCGAACCCGCGCTCGCGCTCCTGACCGGAGCGGTGCTCGTGCTCGTCACGTTCGAGGGCAGGCCGGTGGGTACCGCGGCGCTCGACGACCTCATCGACCGGGTGCTGGCCGCCACCACGCCGCGGGCGAGCCAGGACCCTTCGGCACGGGAGGTCCCGGGGCCGCCGGCTGACGCCGGGCCGCCGCCGAAGCCGATCTCGTTGCCCTCCGGGTCGCGGTAGACCACCTTGCGGACGTCGCCGCAGGCCTCGGTGTCGCGACGGTGAACCGACTCAGCGCAGGGTCACCGTCACCTGGCGGGACCGCCCGTCCCGAAGGACGTCCACCTCCACCTCGTCGCCGTCGACGGCGTGGACGACGACGTGCGCGAGCGTCGAGTCGGTCGGCGCGGCCTGGCCGTCCAGGCTCGTGATCAGGTCGCCCACCCGGAGACCGGCGGCCTGCGCGGAGCCGCCGTCCGTCAGACCGGTGACGACGAGCCCCGGCGGCACACCGAGACGCGCGGCGGCGGACGGCGGGAGCGCGGAGACGGTCATCCCGAAGGACGGGTGCTCGACCCGGCCGTGCTCGAGCAGCTCGTCCGTGATCGCCCGGACCGTGCCCACGGGAACCGCGAACCCGATCCCGACGCTGCCGCCCACCGGCTGCCCCGCGCTGTCGGGCACCGTCGAGATCGCCGTGTTCACCCCGACCAGGCGCCCGTCGCAGTCGACCAGCGCACCGCCGGAGTTGCCGGGGTTGATCGAGGCGTCCGTCTGGATGGCCCCGGTCAGGACCGTGGTGCCGCCCTCGCCGGTCGGAACCGTCACCGAGCGGCCGGTCGCGCTGACGATGCCCGCCGTCACCGTGCTGGACAGCCCCAGCGGCGCACCGAGCGCGACCACGGGCTCTCCGATGGCCACGTCGTCCGACCCGGCCAGCTCGATGGTGGGCAGCGCGCGCCCGGGCTCGACGTTCAGCACGGCGAGGTCGGTCTGCGGGTCCCGTCCCACGAGCTCGGCCGGCAGGCGCTCGCCGTCGGCCAGGATCACCTCGATCCGGCCGTCGGGGACGGCCGGGGTGATGACGTGGTCGTTGGTGACGACGGCGCCGTCCTCGGTGAGGATCGCGCCGCTGCCGGTTCCCGACCCGGCGCCCGTCGCGCTGATCGTGACGATCGTCGGGAGCACGCGCGGCGCCACCTCGGCCACGTCGCACGCGCCCGCGGGGTCGGGGGCCGCCGCGAGCCGCGCGCCGAGCACACCCCCGGCCAGGCCGAGGGCGAGGGCCGCGAGCGCGGCCCCGGCCGCCAGGGCAGGTCCGCGCCACCCGCGGCGTCCGGCTTCCGGTGACCGCTGCGCACACATCGTTCCTCCCCGGAGGTGTCGCGCACGTGCGTCGTGCTGGGCGCAGGAAGGTCTTCAGGCTCGCACGGGAACGGCCCGGCAGCGACGGCACGGCGCCCCGGACCCCCGACCGGCCGTCGTCCTGCGGCGGTCCGGGCGGCTAGCCGGCCGGACGTAGTCGGCGCCCCGCGCGCAGCACCGTCGCGCGGGCCAGCTCGTCGAGGGCGTCCACGAGCACGACGCCGGGCAGGAGGTCCGGCGGGGTCGCCTCCGCCGCGACCGACAGCTCGGTGCACCCGAGCACGACCGCGCCGGCGCCGCGCGACCGCAGGTCGGCGACCACGCCCGCCAGCGCGGTCAGGTCGCCGCCGCGGCCCGCCTTGACGCCGTCGTAGATCAGGGCGGTCACGCTCGCCTGGCCGGCGACGTCCGGCACCAGGGTCTTGACGCCGTGGGCGCTGAAGGCGTCCAGGTAGACGCCCGACTCGATCGTCCCCTCGGTCGCCAGCAGGCCCACGGCCTCCGGCCGCGACCCGCTGAGACGACCGGTCCAGGCGTCGCACACCGCGGACACCGCCGCGTCCACCGCGGTCAGCAGCGGAGCCGACGTCGCCGCGGCGACCGCACCGGCGAAGACGTGCGCCGTGTTGCACGGCAGCACGAGGAACTCGGCTCCGGCCGCGGCGAGCCGCCGCGCGTCGGCGGCGAGCACGGGACCGGGATCCTCGGCGGAGCGCCCCAGCACGAACGCCGTCCGGTCCGGGACGGTCGCGTGCTGCAGCACCACCATGTCGACGTGGTCCTGGTCGCGCGCCGCGTCGGTCAGCCGGACGACGCGCTCCATGAACAGGACCGTCGCGAGCGGCCCGACCCCGCCCAGCACGCCGACCAGCGTTCCGGCGGGACCGGCGCCGTCAGGCAACGTCCCGCTTCCCGGACGGGACGGGCTCCCCGGGGCTCCCGTTCGCCTCGCCCGCCTCCGGCGCCGGGTGGTACTGCGAGAACTTGCGTACCTGGTTCAGCTCGGCGAGGCGGACCCACGCGTCGCGTCGCGGCGACCGGTCCCGGCCGTACTTGAGCGGGTGCACGGCGCGGGCGCGGCGCACGGCGGCGCGCACCTGCTTGTCCTGCACGTACCGGTCCAGCAGGAAGCCCGGGACGATCCGGTACAGCACCTCCAGCGGCTCGGCGGCGGGCGGCCAGAACCCGGTCAGGTGGTCGCCCATCCAGTAGGCGGCGGGGTTCAGGCCGCTCGCGGTCAGGTAGTAGTTGGACCGTCCCGTGCGCGGGTTCAGCTCGAAGAAGTGCCCGACGCCGGTCCGCGGGTCCACCTTCACGTCGAAGTTCGCGAACCCCGTCCAGCCCAGGTGCTCCACGAGCCGGCGGGCGTCCGCCTCGACCTGGGGGAGCGGCCCGGTGAGGATCGCGGCGGGGTTGCCCAGCGTCCCGGGCGTGTGCTCCTCGAGCAGCACCCGCCCGCCCCACGCCATGCGCACCTCGCCCGTGAGATCGGAGTAGGTGGTCATGATCCGCATCTGCGAGTCGTCGCCGGGCACGTACTCCTGGATGATCACGGGCCGTCGGTAGCCCGCGTCCCCGGCCGCCGTCAGCAGCGCGGCCAGCTCGTCGCGGTCCCGTACGAGGTGCACCTTCGCCTTGCCGCGGAACGACACCCGGTGCCACGCAGTGTTGTCGCCGGGCTTGGCGATCAGCGGGTAGCGCAGGTCGAGGTCGCCGACCGGCTCCCCGCCGTCGCGCACCTCCGTGCGGGGGTGCGGGACCCCGATCTCCTGGCACAGCTCGGAGAACCGCTGCTTGTCCATCACCCGGTCGAGCAGGTCGACCGACGGGTAGGGGACGATCGCCACGTCCTCCAGCCGGTCGCGGTGCTCCGCGAGCGCCCGCACGTACCAGTCCACGCAGGTCAGCGCGATGACCGGACCCGGTCCGGCGGCGGCGATCCGGCGGATCAGCTCGACCAGGACGTCGGGGTCGTCGAGGCGCGGTTCGACGACGTTGCGGATGATGCCGGAGTGCGCGACGTTCGGCGTCGGGCGGATGGACACGACGGTCGACCTGACCCCGTAGCCCTCGTGGAAGGCGCGCGCGAGGCTGTAGGCGCCGGCGTCGCCACCGAGGATGACTGGGTGCACCGCTTTGTTCCTCATGTCACCTCACACGTCCGAGGCGGGCGAAACGTTGTGTCACAGAGGGGGTGAAGTGGAGAAGTCGGGCACCTGGAGAGGCAGGTCGGCCCGGCCGGACGCCAGGCCGTCCGCGGTCTCTCGAACTGCACAGAACCCCACCTGACCTGGCCTGCGTCTATGGTGCATGACGCCAACCATGCGGGGTCCACGACGCCGCGACGCAGTACCGACACCGGTCCCTGACCGCTCCTGCCGGGGACGGTGGAGCGGATGAGCGGGTCCGCCGTGGGCACGGTCCCCGGGACGGTCGCCACGGACGTCCGGGTCGTCCGGAGCGGTGCGGACCCGGTCGCGCAGTTCACGGTCTTCGCCCACGCCAAGACCCCGGCGCTGTACCGGATCGCCTACATGCTGTGCGGTGACGAGCACCGCGCGAAGGACCTGGTGCAGATCGCCCTCGAACGCACCTTCAAGGCCTGGAAGAAGGTGGGCGACGGCGACCCGTTCGCCTACGCGCGCCGCGTGCTGGCGACGGCCCGCATCGACACCTGGCGCCGCACCCGCCGCGAGGTGCTGACCGACGATCCGGCGAGCACCGTGCGCAGCCCTGACGTGCTGGTGTTCGAGGGGGAGGTGGTGGACCGCGACCGCCTGGTCCGGGCACTGATGCAGCTCACCGTGAAGCAGCGCCGCGTGGTGGTGCTCCGGTTCATGCTGGACCGCTCGGTGGCGGAGACGGCCGCCGAGCTCGGCATCTCCGGGGGCACCGTCAAGTCCACCGCCGCACACGCCCTACGACGCCTGCGCACCGTGCTGGTGCCCAACGGGGGAGAACGATGATGACCGTGCACGACACCCACCCCGCCCAGGACACGGCGCTCGCGGCCGGCATCCGCGCGGCGGGCTCGATGATCGAGGCCCCGGACGACCTCGACCCGACGCTGATGGTCGCGACCGCCGTGCGGAACGTGCGGCGCCGCCGGGTGGCCAGGACGGTGGGAGCCTGCGTCGCGGCGCTCGCGCTCGCCGGCGCGGGTCTCGGTGTGCTCGGTGCGGCCGGCGTCAGCCGGGGGGACCTGCTGCCGGGCAGCGACCGGGCGTCGGCCGGCCCGACCTCGTCGACGGGACCGACGGACGGTGCCCAGGCCGACCCGGACCCGAGCGGCGTGCCGGTCGGTGGTTCCGAGCACCCCACGCTCGAACCGCTCGACCACGTGGTCCCGGCGGGCTGGAAGCAGGTGGAGCACAACGGCCTGTCGTTCGCCGTGCCGGAGTCGTGGACCTCCGAGGCGACGGAGGGGCAGTTCTCGCCCGGGGTGGAGTGGACGGGCCAGACGGTGACGTACGTGTACGGAGGCGCGGATCCCGAGGACCTCCACCAGTGGCCGGGGGCGCCCGACCTCACCCCGGAGGAGATCGAGGAGGCGACGAAGGAGGACCCGTCCTACGAGCGCGTGTACGTGCAGGGCGGCAGGGCGGGCGGGAACTGGTGGACGCAGACGGACGTGGCACCGATGTCCCAGATGATCTCCGTGCCGGGCGCGGACTACGCCGAGGTCCAGCCGTCGGTCGCGACCATGGGCGGTGAGCCCCAGTTCTACAGCGCCCACATCTACCTCCACCAGAGCGGCCGGGGCGAGAACCTGTTCCTCGTGGTCGAGTTCGACGGCACCGGGCAGGGCTGGACGGACCTGCACACCTTCCTCGGCAGCCTGGACTTCCGGCGCTGACCCGGCTCAGGCCAGCTCGAGCAGGATCCCGTCCGCCGACTCCCGGCCACCGGGTCCGTGCTCACGGATGATGGCGACGATCTCGTCGAACAGCGTCGGACCCTCGCCGCGGCGCGCCTCGTCGAGCCGCGCGGTGACGGCCGCGCGGTTCGACGGGTCGACGCCGGGCAGGATCCGCTCCAGCCGCCGGGCCGTCTCCGAGTGCCCGAGGGCTACGCGCGACGTCTCCGAGCCGACCCACCGCAATGTCCAGCCGTGCTCCGGGGTGCCGTACCCGCCCCGGAGCACGTCGTTGAGGGCGTCGAGGTTTCCCCGCCAGGTGTACCCGCTCAGCAGCCGGGAGAACTCGCGGGCGAATCCGTCGAGGTCGCCGAACCGCGTTCCGTCGACGACGAGCACGGGGAGGTCACGGGTCATGGTCCGAGGCTATCCGTCCCGTTCGGGCCGGACCCGTGCGCGCCGTCCGGCCGAGCAGGCCGGACGCCGCGCACGGGACCGGGTCACATCCGGTAGAAGTCGCCGTAGTGGTTGGGCGAGAAGTAGACCACCCCGGTGGTGCGGTCCAGGACGAGCCGGTAGGACTGTCGTGCGGCGCCGCAGGCCCGCGGCGTGACGTCGAACTCGAGGTAGGAGTGGCCCGCCGGGAGCTCACCCTCGTAGTTGTTGTACGTGCCGCCCGCGAAGTTGCACTGGCCGTTGGGCCAGCTCACCCAGCCGCGGGTGCTCGGGTAGCCCTTGGAGCTCCAGATCGACTTCGAGGAGTACGCCTCCGTGCAGCCGCTGTGCGTGCAGGAGCTGTAGACGGTCGCGTCCGCCGCAGGGGCGACGGAGACGCCGCCGGCGACGAGGCTGACCATGGCGGACAGGACGACGAGCATTCTGACCAGGCTGGACACGGTGCTGTTCTTCTCGGACACGCTGACCTCCCTCTCGGTTGGAATGACCGGGTGAATCCTCGCCCATCCGGTCGACGCTGACCCGACGACGCACCGACCTATGGGTGAATTCTTCCTTTCTGTCCCGTCCGGCGGAGATTCCGGGTCGTTCGTCCCTGGTGCGGCGGACGGCGGACGAGGGACGCTGGCCGGGTAGACGCGCCCGCCCACGGAGCGCGGGTGCACCGAGCGCCTGCCCACGGAGCCGTCATGACCACCCACACCAACAGCCGGGCCGGAGCAACCGAGCACCCGTCCGTGCGGGCGCCGGGCGCGCGGTACGTGTACGACCTGTCCGAGGGGAACGCCGGGATGCGGGCGCTGCTCGGCGGCAAGGGCGCCGGCGTCGCGGAGATGCGGCGCATCGGCCTGCCCGTCCCGGACGGCTTCACCGTGACCACGGCGGCGTGCGTCGCCGCGATGGAGGACGATGGCGCGTGGCCCGGGGGTCTGTGGGACGAGATCCTGGCGCACCTGGCGACCCTGGAGCGTCGCACGGGGCGCACGCTCGGGGCGGCCGAACGGCCGCTGCTCGTGTCGGTGCGGTCGGGTGCGGTGGTCTCGATGCCGGGGATGATGGACACGGTCCTCAACCTGGGCATGTCGGACCGGGCGGCGCAGGGTCTGGCCGCCGAGTCGGACGACCCGCGCTTCGCCTGGGACACCTACCGCCGGTTCGTGCAGATGTACGGCGAGGTGGTCGAGGGCGTGCCGGGGCAGGCCTTCGAGGACGAGCTGACGGCCCTGAAGGACCGCCGGGGGGTGCGGCGGGACGCCGAGCTGACGGCGGACGACCTGCGGGAGCTGGTGACGACGTTCCGCGGCGTCGTCCGCCGGAGCACGGGCCACGACCTGCCGACCGACCCGCACGACCAGCTCCGCCGGGCGGTGGACGCCGTGTTCGGGTCCTGGAACAGCCCGCGGGCGCGTGTGTACCGCGAGCTGAACGAGATCCCGGACGACCTCGGCACCGCCGTGAACGTGATGCAGATGGTGTTCGGCAACAAGGGCGACACCTCCGCGACCGGGGTGTGCTTCACGCGCAACCCGGCCACGGGCGCCCGGGAGCGGTACGGGGAGTTCCTCCTGGACGCGCAGGGGGAGGACGTGGTCGCGGGCACCCGCACACCGCGGCGCCTCCCGGAGCTGGAGTCGGTGCTGCCCGGCGTGTACACGCAGCTCCTGGACACGTTGGACCGCCTGGAGCAGCACTACCAGGACATGCAGGACGTCGAGTTCACGATCGACGACGGCACGCTGTACCTGCTCCAGGTGCGCACCGGCAAGCGCACCGCGGCGGCGGCCCTCAGGGTGGCGCGCGACCTGGTCGCCGAGGGCGTGATCGACAGACCGACCGCGCTGCGGCGGATCGACCCCGCCCAGCTCGACCAGCTCCTGCACCCGACGCTGGACCCCGCCCAGGCCACGACCCCGCTCACGCACGGCCTCAACGCCTCCCCGGGCGCGGCGGTGGGCACCCTCGTGTTCGACGCCGACACCGCGGCCGAACGGGGCGGGGCCGGCGAGGACGTGGTGCTCGTGCGATGGGAGACGACGCCCGACGACATCCACGGCGTCGCCGCCGCCCAGGGCGTGCTCACCGCGCACGGCGGCATGACCTCCCACGCCGCCGTCGTCGCGCGCGGCATGGGCAAGCCCTGCGTGGCCGGCGCGGGCGAGCTGCGCATCGACGTCGCGGCCCGCACCCTCGCCGTCGGCGACACCGTGCTCACCGAGGCGGACACCATCACCGTGGACGGCACCACCGGGTACGTCTACCCGGGCGCGCTCCCGCTCGTGCCCCCGCAGGTCACCGACGACTTCGCCACCGTGCTCGGCTGGGCCGACGACGTACGCCGCCTGGGCGTGCGGGCCAACGCCGACACCGGCGAGGACGCCGTCAGGGCGCGCGAGCTGGGCGCCGAGGGCGTGGGCCTGTGCCGCACCGAGCACATGTTCATGGCCACCGACCGCCTGCCCGTGGTCCAGCGCATGATCCTGGCCGACACCACCGAGGACCGGCAGGCCGCCCTCGACGAGCTGCTGCCCGTGCAGCAGGCGGACTTCGAGGAGATCTTCACGGCGATGACCGGCCTGCCCGTCACCGTCCGGCTCATCGACCCGCCGCTGCACGAGTTCCTGCCCGACCTGGTCGAGCAGTCCCTCCTGGTGCAGCGCCTGGAGGCGGTCGGCACACCCGGGGAGCTGGAGCGCGCCCGCACCCTCCTGGCCCACGTCCGGCGCCTGTCCGAGGCCAACCCGATGCTGGGCACCCGCGGCGTGCGCCTGTCGCTGCTGCACCCGGAGATCGGCGTCATGCAGACCCGCGCGATCGTCCGCGCGGCGCTCGCGGTGCGGGGCCGGGGCCTGGACCCGCGGGTGGAGATCATGGTGCCCCTGGTCGGGTACGCCGAGGAGCTGCGGCGGATGCGCGAGATCGTCGTGGCCACCGCGGACGGGGAGCTCGACGCCGCCGGGGTGACGGACCTGGAGTACCGCGTCGGCACGATGATCGAGCTGCCGCGCGCGGCCCTGACCGCGGGCGAGATCGCCGAGCACGCCGACTTCTTCTCGTTCGGCACCAACGACCTGACGCAGACGACCGTGGGCATCTCGCGCGACGACGCCGAGGGCTCGTTCCTCGCCGCGTACCTGGAGGCGGGCGTCGTGCGTACCAACCCGTTCGCCTCCCTGGACGCCGACGGCGTGGGCGAGCTCGTCCGGATCGGCGTCGAGCGCGGGCTGCGGACCCGGCCCGGGCTGGAGACGGGGGTGTGCGGCGAGCACGGCGGCGACCCCGCGTCGATCGCCCTGCTCGACGAGCTCGGCGTCGACTACGTGTCCTGCTCGCCCTACCGGGTCCCGGTCGCCCGGCTGGCCGCCGCGCAGGCCCGGCTCGACGGCGCACCGGGCGAGGAGTGACGCCGGGCGTGCGCGCTCCGGGCGTGCTCCTGACGTCGAGCGCCGGGCCTCGCCCGGGCCTCCCGCGACCGGGTCAGAACACGGTGAGGTAGTCGTGCGGCTCGTCGGCCCCCGCCGGCGCCGTGCACGGGTCGTCCGGCCCGGGAGCGTCGTGGCAGGCGATCGCGGCACGCTGCCGGGCGCGGTCGCAGTCCACGGCGAGCACACCGTGCGGCAGCTCGTCCGTACCCCAGGTGCGGGGCACCCAGCCGTAGAGCGGGCAGCGCAGCCGGGCGGCCACGCGGCGGGCCGCCCGCATCGCGCGCACCAGGTCCGGGTGGCTGCCCGGGGCGCTCGCGTCGATCGTCAGCACCCCGTCGACGGGGCCGGAGACCGACCGCAGCTCGGCGGCGAGCACCTCCGGCGGGTTCCACTGGAGCTGCGCGGCGCGGTGCTCCAGCAGCGTCGCCTCCCGGGCGCCGAGCAGACCGGCGGCCCGCAGGAGCTCGGCCGCCCGGACGGGACGGCGCCCTTCGCCGGCGACGGCGCACTGTTCGTGGGTCAGGCAGACGACCTGCACGGCCGTACCGGTGTCGGCGAAGGCCGCGATGACGCCGCCGAGCGTCACCGTCGCGTCGAACGGGTGCGCGCACACCACCAGCAGGCGCCGGGTCTTCGGCAGCGGTGAGCGCTGCCGGGCGGGTCCGGCGGCGGTCTGCGCGGCGTCCGGCTCGATGTCGACGACGACCTCGGGTCTCATGGCTGCTCTCCTCGGTTCGGCCCGGGTCTAGCGCTGCAGGTGCACCGGACGGTGCTCGATCTGGGCGATGTCGTCCGACGTGGCGCGCAGGAGCCGGTCGGCCAGCTCCCGCAGCGCCCGGGCGGCGGCGAGCTCCTCGCCGATCTCGGGGACGGCGGCGTCCTCCGGGTTGCGCCGGGCGCGGCCGTAGCCCTCGAGGGAGGTCCCGCTCGACGTGGTCAGGACGGCGTGCGCCCCGGTCATGCGGCCGTCGCGCACGAGGTCGTCCGCGTCGAAGAGGTGGATGGCGACGTTCCAGGTGTGGGTCATGGCTCTGCTCCCGTCGGTCCGCGACGCCGGCCCGCGCCCTGCCGCCCGCGTCCATCTCAGCCTCTCGCCGCGCCGGCCGTCCGGCCAGGGACCAACGGCCCGGGTGCGTCAGGACGGAGGGCACACGACGTCGACGGGCCGGCCGCCACCCGATCGCCCTCCACCGGTAGGGTCCGTCCATGCCCTGGTCCCGCCGCCGTCCGACCGCCTGGTCGATCCTCGTACCGGCGCGGCGGAGCAGGTGATCGCGTGAACCCGGTACCGCTGCACGCGACGGCCGAGGCGGCCTGGCGCCGGCTGGACCACGCCGACCCGACCCTGCGCGACGTGATGAGCGCCGTGGCCGGTGAGCCCGGATGGGTGGTGGGCGACCTCCTGACCACGCTCGCGGCGGACGACGACGGTGCCGACCGTGTCCGGCTCGGGCGGGCGGAGCTGCTCGCGGCCGCCGGGCGCGAGGCGGAGATCCTCGGCGACGGTTACGTGCGCTGCGAGTACCTGCTGCTGGGCGCGCTCGGTGTGCTGGGGGACGACGACCGGTTGGCGCGTGCCCGCGCGGACTTCCACGTGCTGATGGGGGACCGGGCGTTCGCCGCGTACCTGGACCTGGCGCCTCGGCCCCGGCCCGCCGGGGCCGCGCGTCCGCCCCTGGTGCTCCTGGCCGGGCTGCCTGGAACCGGCAAGTCCACGCTGGCCGAGGCGCTGGCGTCGGCACTGCCGGCGCCGGTCTTCTCGATGGACTGGCAGCTCGGTGCGCTGGTGCCGTTCGGCGTGCTCCGCCCGGACAACACCGGGCCGCTGTCGGAGCTGACGCTCGTCGGGGCGGCGGCTCGTCAGCTCCAGCTCGGGCTCGGCGCGGTCATCGACGCCACGGGTCACACCCAGGAGCTCCGCGCGCGGCTGGAGTCGCTCGCGCACAGCCTCGACGCCACGTTCGTCGGCGTGGAGTGCGTGTGCTCGGACGAGTCGGTCCACCGGGCCCGCGTGGCGGGACGCGACCGGGGCATCCCCGGGTGGCCGGCGACCGTCACCTGGGCGCACGTGCGGCGGATGAAGGACCGCTGGGAGGACTGGCACCAGCCGCACCTGATCCTCGACACGGCCACGACCACGCCCGAGGACGCACTGCGACGGGTCCTCGACCTGGCGGCCCGGCCCGACCCGGCGGGGGCCTGACCGGCGGGGCTACGCCACGCCACGCCACGTCGCGACGCCGGCGCCGGCTCAGGCGACGCCCTCCGCGTCGAGCGCCTCGGTGAGCAGCGCCACGAGCGCTTCGAGCTGGACGTCCGTGGACGACGCGGCATCCTCGTCACCCGCGCCGTCCAGGGCCCTGGCGGCGAGGTCGGACTTGCTGTCGATCAGCGCGGCGATCGTCGAGTCGATGGTCTGGGCGGCGATGATCCGCCAGGCGGTGACGGGCTCGGACTGGCCGATCCGGTGGATCCGGTCGATGGCCTGGGTCTGCTCGGCGTAGGTCCAGGACAGCTCGGCCAGCACCAGGTTGGAGGCCACCTGGAGGTTCAGCCCCACCCCGGCGGCCGTCAGCGAGCACACCACGATCGACACGTCGGGGTCGTCCGTGAACGCGGCGATGTTCTTCTCGCGCACCCGGGGCGTCTGGTCCCCGCGGATCGAGGCGTAGCCGATGCCGCGGTCGGCGAAGGTCTGCTCGGCCTGGTCCATCACGTCGACGTGCTTGGCGAAGAACACCACCTTGCCGACGTTGCGGGCCAGCTGCGCGGCGTAGTCCGCGGCCAGCCCGGCCTTGGCCTGGCCGATCCGGCGCACCATGGTGAACACGTTGTCGCCCTTGGCCTTCGAGCTCGAGTCCTTCAGCTCGGCCGCCGCCACCCGGCGGGCGAGGTCGAGGTCGACGCCGTCCACGACGACGTCGTCCACGACGGAGCTCTCGGCGCGCGCCGCCACGGCGGACCGGTAGCGATCGACCAGACGGCTGGCGAGCGCCTCCTCGGCGGCCCGGATCGAGCGGCCCGCCGCGCCGTCGAGCTCGACCGGCATGTCCGCCACGCGGCGGGCGGGGATGTCGGCGACCACGTCGGCCTTGCGGCGGCGCACGATGCCCATGTCGATCACGCTCGTCCTGGCGGCCGCGTAGAACCCCGGGTCGGCCGGGGTGAGCCCGGCGTCCTCGAGGGCGGTCATCAGGGGCCCGAGCGGCTTGGCGTCGTCGATCCAGCCGAGGAACTGCCAGATCGCCCGGAAGTCCTCGATGTCGTTGATCAGCGGGGTGCCGGTCAGGGCCATCAGGAGGGGCCGGCCGGCCCGGGCGCGGATGCGCTCGGAGAGGGCGAGCACGTGCTGGGAGCGCTGCGAGCCCTTGTTCTTGATGAAGTGCGCCTCGTCCACGACCATGCCGCGGAAGCCGAGGTCGCCGAGCCAGCCGACGTGCCGGTCCAGCAGCTCGTAGTTCACGATCACGACGTCCGCGAACCCGTCGACCCGCTCGCCGTCGCCGTGGACCACGGTGGACCGGCGCCGCGGCGTCCACAGCTCGACCTCGTGCGCCCAGTTCGTCTTGACCACGTTCGGCGCCACGACCAGCAGCGGGTAGGCGTCGGCCGCCTGGGCGGCGAGCAGCGCCTGGGCGGACTTGCCCAGGCCGGGCTCGTCGGCGAGCAGGAAGGTGCGGTGCCCGCGGGCCGTGGCCTCGACGACCTGGGCCTGGTGCCGCATCAGCTTCCCGCCGTGGGCGGCGGACAACGAGCGGGGCTCGGGCAGGGGCATGCAGGCGGGTGCGCCGGGGCCGGCGTGCTCGAAGGACCGGAAGAGCGGTTCGAGCAGCTCCCAGCCGGCGAGCAGGCGGGCCCGCGGCGCCTGCCGCTCGGCCGCGGCCGAGAAGTCCGGGGCGAGGAACGGGTTCGCGAGCTGGCGCGAGATCACCGAGCGGGGCACCACCTGCTTCTCGGCGCCGGGCGACGGCGGGGCAGGCGGGGCCGGCGGGGGCTCCTCGTGCGGCTCCAGACCGCCCGCGCGCATCATGGTCGCCTTGAGCTCGCGGGCCGCGTCGGAGACCCGGGCGTCCTCGGCGAGCAGCTCGAGCAGCGAGGTGTCGCGGGCGGCGATCTTCGCCAGCAGCGTCCCGATCGCGTCGAGCTGCTTGAGCTGCTTGGCCCGCTGGGGCTCGGTCAGGGTGCCGTCCTCCCTGACCCGGGTCCGCTCCTCCCGCATGAGCAGGGCGACGACCTGGAACTTCGTCCGCGTCGCCGGGCGGGTCGGCGGCCTCCGGACGGCGCCGTCGACCTCACGGGCGGCCTCCGCCAGGACCGGGATCATCCCCTGCTCGGCGGGACGCGGGGCACGGCGGCGCTGTGCGCCGGACCCGGTCCGTGTGCCGGACCCGCTCCGTGCGCGGCCGGACCGGCGTTGGCCTGCTCGTGCCACTTCTTCTCCTTCGCTGCATGCGTACTGCGACCGCGGTGCCGCCCCTGCGCCTGCACGCCCGGGACCGGCCCGACGCGCGGACGTCGGCCTGTGGGGCGAGCGCCCACGCCGGACTGCTCCGGCCGGCCGTGGGGTCACCGCGCGGCGTCCCCGCCCGCACCGCCTGTGGACCCGTGCTCACGCCGATGGTGACACGCCCCCGGGCGTCTCCGCGAACCACCGCGGGCGGTGGTCATGGCCCTGCCTGATCACCGGAGAACACGCAGTCTACCGCCGCGCACGCCTCCGCCCGGACCGGCGCCGTCCCGCGGGGTCGCCTACGCGATCGTGGTGGCGCAGCTCATCGCGGTCTCCGTCGCGGCCATGCCGTCGGTGCGCCGCAGGTGCGCCTCGCCCCACACCCGGACCCCCTCGACGACGGGCAGGACCGTGGCCCCGTACGGGGTCAGCCGGTAGATCACGGGCGCCGGTACCGGTCCGGTCACGTCCCGCTCGACGAGCCCGTCGGCCTCGAGCTCGCGCAGCTGCTCGGCCAGCACCTTGGGCGTGATGGGCGCAGCCCTGCGGCGCAGGCCGGCGAAGTGGGACTCGCCGTGGGCGAGCCAGTAGAGGAGGGTCAGCTTCCACTTGCCGCCGATCGCGGTGAACGCCGCGGCCATGGGGCAGCCCGGCAGCGGGTTGGGACGAGAGGGGTTACCCGCAGGTGCCTTCTTGTTCATGGCCGCGCTCCGCTCGATAGTCGAAATATGACCATTTCACATCGAAGAATCCTGACCGCAAGCCTTTCCGCCGCCCTCATGCTGCTCGCGACGGCGGCCTCCGGCGCCGCCGCACCGTCTCCCGCCTCGCCCTCTCCCGTCTCGCTCTCTCCCGCACGGACCACGGCGACCGACGGCCAACGGGACTTCAACTGGGAGATCGGCACCTGGCGCTCCGCCGTGCGGGTCCTCGCCGACCCGCTCTCGGAGTCCCCGGACGAGTGGCTCGAGTTCAGCGGCACCAGCACCGTGCGTCCGCTGATGGACCGACGGGCCAACGTCGTCGAGCTCGCGGTGTCGGGTCCGGCCGGCAGCATCGACGCGATCAACCTGAGGCTGTACGAGCCGCAGGCGCAGCGGTGGAGCCTGACCTTCGTCAACATGCGCGACGGTCTGCTCACGCCGGCCGTGTACGGCGGGTTCCGCGACGGCGTCGGTGAGTTCTACGGCGACGACCGGCTCGGCGACCGGCCGATCAAGGTGCGGTTCCTCGTCACCCGCGTGGGTCAGGACGAGGCGAGGTTCGAGCAGGCGTTCTCGGCCGACGGCGGAGAGACCTGGGAGACGAACTGGATCGCGGTCGACCACCGGGTACGGCGCTGAGGCACGGGGACTCCGCCGAGCTCTCCGTGGTCCAGCTCTCCGGCGCCCAGCGCTCGCGCGCCGTCGCGGCCCGCGCCACGATGATGTGGGGACAGGAGCACCATGACCAGAAGTGTCTCGGCATAGCCTTCGGCGGCGTGGTGGCGTCCGGCGGTGCGGGTGGCGGCCGTGCTGACGCCACTGGTCGTCTGCGCGATCCTGTTCACGGTCCGTGACCAGGTCACCGCGGCGACCGACGTGCTGGTCCTCGTCCTCCTCGTGGTGGCCGCCGCGGCCACGGGCGACCGGCCGGCGGCACTTCTCGCCGCCTTCTCCGCCGGGGTGTGGTTCGACTTCTTCCTCACCGAGCCGTACCTGCGCTTCGTCATCGCCGACGCCGAGGACATCGAGGCGACCACCCTGCTCGTCGTGATCAGCCTCGCGGTGACCGAGATCGCCCTGTGGGGCTACCGGCAGCAAGGGCGGGAGGCCCGGCGCTCGGGCTACCTCGAGGGCGTGCTCGGCGCCGCCCGCGCGGTGGCCGAGGGCACCACGCCCGCCAAGACGGTGGTCGACGTCGTGGCGCGCCAGATCACCGACGTGCTGGAGGCCGACGACTGCCGGTACGTCGCGGGGCCGGTGGGGGACGTGCGGTTCGCCGTGCTGGACCATGACGGCGTGCTCACCCGGAACGGCCGGCCGGTCGACGTCGACCGGATCGGCCTGCCGGTCGACGAGTACGTCGCGATCCCGGTCCGCCGGGGCGCGGAGGTCGTCGGCTACTTCCTGGTCACCGCGGTGTCGCACGCGGTCTTCCCGACGCGCGAGCAACGCCGGTTCGCCGTCCTCATGGCACACCAGGTCGCCGCGCTCGGCTCGTCCGCGTGATAGTCCATCAGTTTGATTTACACTGGTGACGCGCTGTACGCGCTGTGTCTCGTGATCCGGCGAGGCGTGGACGACTGGAGGACGTGTGGCCGAGCCGATCAACCTGCGGGCGACCGCGACCGGGCCGGGGCGCCCGCTGCGCCACTTCTGGAGCACCGTGGTCGGTGCGGGGCGCGCGAACGAGGGCCTCCGGGCCGACTGGCAGCGCCACCTCGCCACGGTGCGCGAGGAGTGCGGGTTCGACTACGTCCGGTTCCACGGCCTGCTGCACGACGACATGTTCGTGTACACCGAGCGGGAGGACGGCACACCCGTCCTGAACTTCCAGTACGTCGACGCGCTGTTCGACGCTCTGCTCGACGCCGGTGTGCGCCCGTTCGTCGAGCTCGGCTTCAGCCCCCGGGCGCTCGCCCGCGAGACCGGGACCGTGTTCTGGTGGGGAGCGCACGGTGCCCCGCCGACCGACCTCGACCGGTGGTCCTGGCTCGTGCGGTCGCTCGTCCAGCACTGGGTCGACCGGTACGGCCCGGCCGAGGTGCGCGAGTGGTACTTCGAGGTCTGGAACGAGGCGAACCTGCGCGGCTTCTTCCGCGGCACGCGCAGCGAGTACCTCGCGCTCTACGCCGCCTCGGCGCGCGCCGTGAAGGCGGTCGACGCCGCCCTGCGGGTCGGTGGCCCCGCCACGTCCAACTTCGTGCCGGACGCCCGTTTCGACGGCGAGACCGAGGACTTCCAGGTGCACGAGGCGACGCTGGGCGCGGACCTGGACGCGCTCGAGTGGAAGCCCGTGTGGCTGGAGGCCTTCCTCGAGTTCTGCGCCGGGGAGGGTCTGCCCGTCGACTTCGTCTCGACGCACCCGTACCCCACCGACTGGGCGCTCGACGAGCACGGGCAGGGCCAGCGGCTCACGCGTGAGGCCGACGCGACGCCGAAGGACCTCGCGCTGCTGCGCCGCCTGGTCGATGCGAGCCCGTTCCCCGGCGCGGAGATCCACCTCACCGAGTGGAACTCGTCGTCGTCGCCCCGCGACTTCACGCACGACACCGTCCCGGCGGCGGTCTACGTCGTCCGGTCGGTGCTGCGCTCGATCGGCACGGTCGACTCCCTGGCCTACTGGACGTTCACGGACGTCTTCGAGGAGGGCGGCGCCGGCGACGAGATGTTCCACGGCGGGTTCGGGATGCTCACCCTCCAGGGCGTGCCCAAGCCGACGTTCCACGCCTACCGCATGCTGAACGCGCTGGGCGGGACGCTGCTCGCGGCCGGTGCCGACGGCGTGGTGACGCGTGACGAGGCGACCGGCCGGATCGCCGCGCTCGTGCACCACTACCCGCACGAGGTGACGCGTTCGGTGCCGGCCTCGTTCGACGACCGAACCGTCGCCGACGCGACCGAGGCGGTCGGCTCGGTCCGCGACACCGAGATCACCGTCGACGGGCTGACGCCGGGCGCGGTCGTCGAGCTGGAGACGCTCGACCCGTCGAACGCCAACCCCGTGGCCGCGTGGCGCGCGATGGGGGCGCCGTCGTCGCCCACACGTGAGCAGACCGCCGCGCTGCACGCCGCCGCCCGTGCGACGCGCCGCGAGTCGCTCGTCGTCCCCGCGGACGGCGTGCTGCGGGTCGAGCGCTCGCTCGCCCCCTGGTCGCTCCTGCTCGTGCGTCAGGTCGCCTGAGTGCGCCCGACAGTGCGCCCGACCAGGATCCGGGGTGCGAAGATGTGCGGGAGCGGGCATCCGGGCCGCCCGCCGGCCGGTCATCGAGCAGGAGGTATGGCGTGACGATCGACCAGTCGGCCGCGCCGGCGACCGCCCGGCGGGGCACCAACCTCCCGCGGATGGGCGACTTCAACGAGTCGGTCATCCTCGACGCGGTGCGGCGCGCGCCCGACGGGCTGAGCCGGGTCGAGCTCGCCGGCGCGACGGGCCTGTCGGCGCAGACGGTCTCCAACATCTGCCGGCGTCTGCTCGACGCGGGGCTCCTGGCCGAGACCGGCAAGAAGGGCGGGCGCGCGGGCAAGCCCCGCACCGTCCTGCAGGTCGTGCCCGGCGGCCGGTACGCCCTCGGCGTGCACCTCGACCCGGCGGTCATCACGTACGTGGTCCTCGACCTCGCGGGCCGGGTGGTGCACAGCATGCACCGGCCCACGCCCGCGGTCGTCGACCAGGAGTCGACGATCGCCGAGATGAGCGACACCATCGAGACCGTGATCGAGGAGTCGGGGGCGGCCCGCGACAGGATCCTCGGTCTCGGCCTCGCCGTGCCCGGCCCCGTCGACTTCGCGACCGGTTCCGTCGTCGACCCGCCGCAGCTCAAGGGCTGGGGCCGGGTGCCGTTGCGGGACCGGCTCGTCGAGGCCACGGGGCTGCCCGTGCTCATGGACAAGGACGTCATCGCGGCCGCGGTGGCCGAGCGCTGGGCGGGCGCGGCGACGCACTCGGGCAACTTCCTCTTCTTCTACCTGGGCACCGGCTCCGGCATGGGCGTGGTCGCGGACGACGTCGTGCTGCGCGGCGCGTCCGGGAACGCCGGCGAGGTGGGCGGGCTCGACGCCAACTGCACCACGCGCGCGCTCGTCGACGAGGCCGTGGCGGCGGGCGTCCTGGAGGTCGCACCGGCGCCCGGCCCGCAGGCCGTGGCCGAGCAGCTCGGCCGGCTCGCCGACCTCGCGGCCGAGGGGGAGCGGGGCGCCCAGGTGATCATCGACCGCTGGGCGCGCCGCGTGGGCACCGGGGTCGCGGCGGCGGCGACGCTGCTCGACTCGGAGCTCGTGGTGTTCGGCGGGCCCATCTGGCCCATGCTGTCGGAGCGCTTCCTGGCGGTCGTTGAACCGGTGATCACGAGCTGGCCGTTCGTCGAGAAGATGCACGAGATCCAGGTGGTCAACACGCGGCTCGGCGAGGACGTCGGCGCCGTCGGCGCGGCCTGCCTCGTGCTCGACCAGACCCTCTCCCCGCAGCCGCACGCGCTCCTGATCGGCTGAGCCCGTCCGGGCACCCCGCGGGGCGCCCGGACCGGGGCTCATGCGCGGTGCGCGCTCCCGTCCGTGGCCCGCAGCAGCGCCCAGCGGTCGTGCTCCAGCGGGGCGCCCACCGGGTAGCGGCGCGCGGCCCGCTCGTCGAAGTCGACGCCGAGCCCCGGCGCCTCGGAGGCGAGCAGGTGCCCGCCGGCCGGGACGGGGGCGCCCGGGAACACCTCCAGCGTCGCGTCGCGGAACGTCGCCGCCTCCTGGACGCCGAACGCGGGGGAGGAGATGTTCAGCGCCATGTTGGCCGCCATGCCCACCGGCGTCACGTCGCCCGGCCCGTGGGGCGCGGTGCGGACGCCGAACATCTCGCACACGGCCACGAGCTTGCGCGCCGGGGTGAGCCCGCCGAGCGTGGGGATGCGGATGCGCGCGAAGTCGATCGACCGCCCGGCCAGCAGGGGCAGGTACGCGCGTGGGTCGTGGTAGAGCTCGCCGACGGCCAGCGGCGTCGTGCCGGCGGCCCGGAGCTCCGGGAAGTGGGCGGCGTCCTCGGGGGCGAGCGCGTCCTCCAGGAAGTACAGCCCGGCGTCCTCGACGGCGCGCACGAACTGCCGGGCCTCTGCCGGGGTCATGCGCTCGTGGGCGTCGTGGAGCAGCTCGACGTCGGGGCCCACCCGGTCGCGGACGTCCGCGAGGATCCCGGGCACGTGCCGCAGGTAGGCCAGCGTGTCCCAGCGGTCGGTGCGGGCCCGGCGGCGGGCGGCCTCCGCGGCGTCGCGCGGGGCGGTGCCGTAGGTGTCCCGGCCGGGCACGGCGACCTGGACGCGCACGTGCCGGTAGCCGCGGCCGGCCGCCTCGAGCACCTTCTCGGCCACCTCGGCCGCGTCGGCGCCGTCGACGTGCGTGTACGCGTCGGCGTGCTCCCGTGCCCGGCCCCCGAGGAGCTGGTGGACCGGCAGCCCCGCGACCTTGCCCTTGAGGTCCCACAGCGCGAGGTCGATGGACGCGAGCGCGTTGTGCTCGATCGACCCGCCGCGCCAGTACCCGCTGTTGAGCAGCAGGCGGTGCAGGTCCTCGATGTCGGCGGGGTCCCGGCCGACGAGCAGCGGCCCGAGGTACTCGTCGATCAGCGTGCGGGTCGCCAGCGGGCGCTGCGGGTCGCTCGCGTCGCCGAGGCCGTAGAGCCCGGGCTGGTTGGTCTCGACGCGGGTGACCACGTAGGGGCAGCCCTGCGGGCCGGTGAGGAAGGTGCGCACGGCGGTGACCCGCACGCCGTCGGCGTCGGCGCCGACGGCGGTCCAGGGCGCCGGGGCGAGCACGTCGGGACGGGGGGTGTCGCGGGTGTCGGCATCGGCTGCCTGCAGGGGTGTCATCGGTGACCTCGATCCGGGACGAGCGGTTCGCGCGGGGCGTTCCCGCGCACTGAGCGGACACCGGCGGCGGCGCCCGTTGACACTGTACATCGAATTGATTTATCTTCCGATGGTCCGCGACACCGCCCGGTGCCGCCTGATGACCGAGAGGCACAGCCCGTGATACGACACCGACGTCGTCCGTCCTCTGCACGCCTGACCACCGCCGCCACCTCCGTCCTGCTCGTCGGCGCGCTCGCCGCGTGCAGCGGGCCGGTCGGCGGTGCTGCCGGGGGCTCGCAGGAGAGCGACCCCGACACCCTGACCATGTGGACCTTCAAGCAGTCGCACGTCGAGCCGCTGCAGAACGCCGCGAAGTCCTTCGAGGAGAAGACGGGCATCGCCGTCGACGTCCAGGCCTACACGCCGGACGACGCCTTCATCACCAAGGTGCAGGCCGCGGCGCAGACCGGCGACCTGCCCGACGTGCTGGAGGTGCACACCCACGGCGACGACTTCACGTTCGGCGGCGCGGGCCTGCTCGAGGACCTCTCCGACGACGTGGACGACGAGTGGACCTCGCGGTTCCTGCCCGCCGTGGCGAACGACGGCACCGTCACCGACGCGTACTACGAGCAGTCGCTCGCGGAGGGGTCCAAGACCGCCGGGATCGAGAAGGGGCAGCGGTTCTCCGTGCCGCTGACCATCGGCACGTTCGGCATCGTCTACGCGAACAAGGAGCGGCTGGAGGAGGCCGGGATCACCGAGGCCCCGACCACCTGGGAGGAGTTCGTCGCCGCGCTCGACGCCGTCCAGACCGCCCGGCCTGACGACGGCGGCGTGAGCATCGGCTTCCAGTCCTCCACGACGGGGCTGGAGTGGCTCATGCAGCCCATGGCCTACGGTCAGCTCGGCAAGGAGGACTTCGGCGCACTGTTCGGGCAGGACCCCGCGAAGAACTTCGCGTCGGACAACGGCACCCAGGTGCTGGAGGCCTACAGCCAGGTCCAGCCCTACTGGATGCCGGGCACGCAGTCCCTCACGATCGACGACGCCGACATCGCCTTCGCCCAGGGCAAGTCGTCCTTCGACATCGGCGGCACGTTCACCCTCGCGTTCCTCGACCAGAACGGGATGGACCCCGAGAACATCGTGACCTTCCCCGTGCCGGCGCCGGAGGACGGCGCGATCGACGACCTCGAGCTCGCGCCCTTCGGCCTGACCGGGCTCTCGGTCTCGGCCTCGACGGACAACAAGGACGGCGCCCTGCAGTGGATCGAGTACCTCTCGGAGACCGACGTGGCCGCCACCTTCGCGCAGGACGCGCTCGACGTGCCGCCGGTCGACCTGGGCGACGACCCGTCCTCGACCGTCGGCCCGGTGCTGGGCGCCATGATCGGCGCCTTCGGTGAGGGCGAGAACGCGTACAACCCCGGCGACACCTCGTACCGCCCCGCGGCGTACGACGCGGCGCAGATCGGCGACGCCGTGATGGAGCTGACCCCGCTCGAGACGAAGGACGTCGCGACCGTGGGCAAGGACGTCGCGACGCTCGTCGACACCTTCTGGTCCCAGTCGAAGTGACGACGTCGACCGCGCTCGCCGCCGTCGTCCCCACCGGGGACGGCGGCGGCGGCCGGCGGGGCCGCCGCCGGCACCCGGTGCACCACCGCGGCCAGGAGGTGGCGTGGGGCTACGTCTTCATCGCCCCCGCGCTCCTGCTCTTCCTCGTCATGGGCGTCTACACGCTCTTCTTCAGCGCCCAGCTCTCGTTCGTCCGCTGGAACGGGCTCACCCCCACCTGGGAGTGGGTCGGCCTGAAGAACTACGCCGACCTGCTGTGGGCGAGCCCGGTGTACGCGCCGGTCGTCCACCGGGCCGCCCTGAACACGCTCGGCGTGATGGTCGCCGTGCCCCTGCTGACCGTCCTGGTGTCCTTCCCGCTCGCGGTGGTGCTCAACCAGGCGCGGCGGTTCGCGGGCGTGCTGCGCTCCGTGTACTTCGTGCCCTACGTGACGGCGGGCATCGCGGTGTACATGGCCTGGCAGTACGTGCTGGAGCCGAACGGCGCCGTCAACCTGCTGCTGCGCACGGTCGGGCTGGGCAGCCTCGAACAGCCGCAGGGCTGGCTCGGCAACCCCGCCACCGCGATGCCGACCCTCGTCGTCATCATGGTCTGGTCGGGCGTGCCCGTGGCGATGCTGCTGTACCTGACGGGGCTGCAGTCCATCGACCCCTCGCTCCTGGAGGCCGCGCAGCTCGACGGTGCCGGCTGGTGGCGCACCAACCTGGCGGTGGTGCGGCCGCTCCTGGCCGGGACCACCGCGGTGATCACGCTGCTGAACGTGCGCGAGGCCCTCCAGGGCTTCCAGATCTTCCTGATCATGACCAACGGCGGTCCGGCGGGCCGCACCAACGTGCTCGGCCTGGAGACCTACGACCTGGCCTTCCAGCAGGAGCTCGCGCCCACGCTCGGCCTCGCCAGCGCGCTGGGCTGGCTCCTGTTCTTCGCCGCGCTCGCCGTCGCGATCGTCAACCAGCGCGTCACCCGGGAGAAGCCATGACGACCGTCACCGACCGTACGATCCCGGACGCGCCGGCCGTCCCGCGGACGCCGCGTCGCCGTCGTACCCCCGCGAAGGTGGTCGTGGCCCGCTCCGTCGTGGCGGTGCTGCTCGCGGGCTATGCCGTCGTGAGCCTGTACCCGTTCCTCTGGATGGTCTCGGCGGCGTTCAAGACGCAGCAGGAGGTGATCCAGGGCGGGCACCTCATACCGCACGACCCCACGCTCAGCACGCTCGTGGACACCTGGGCGCAGCTGCACTTCTTCGACTACTTCCTCAACAGCCTCAAGGTCACCGGGCTGACGACGCTCGGCGTGGTCGTCGTGTACTCCGCCGCCTCGTACGCGTTCGCGGTGCTGCGGTTCCCGGGCCGGCAGGCGTTCTTCCGGCTGTTCCTCGTGCTGCTGTTCGTGCCCGGCGTGGTCACCCTCCTGCCGATCGTGCTGCTCGAGAACCAGATGGGGATCCTCGGCACGCACCTGGGCCTGATCCTCCCGTTCGTCAACGGCACCGCGCCGCTGTCGATCCTGCTGCTCACCAACTCGTTCCGGTCCCTGCCGGACGAGCTGCGCGACGCCGCGCGGGTCGACGGCGCGGGCGAGCTGCGGATCTTCACCCGGATCTACCTCCCGCTCGCCCGGCCCGCCCTCATCACGGTCGCGCTGCTCACCGCCATCCCGACGTGGAACGAGTACCTGCTGTCCCGGGTCTCGCTCAACGACCCGGCGACGTTCACGCTGCCCATCGCGCTGCAGCAGCTCCAGTCGTCCAACGTCGTCCAGTACAACCAGCTCATGGCCGGCGCCCTGATCGTGGTGATCCCCGTGATCATCCTGTTCCTGGCCACCCAGCGGTACTTCGTCAACGGGCTCGCCGGCGCGGTCAAGGGATGATCCACCACCCACCGGCCACGGCCGCACGACAGATCGGAACCCACCACGTCATGAACCACACCCTGCCCCCGGCCGGCCGCGCCGGTGCGCTCCGCCCCGGCGACGCCGTGCTGGTGACCGGCGCCGCCGGCGGCATCGGCCGGGTCGTCGTCCCGGCGCTCGCCGCGGCCGGCTACCGCGTCGTGGCGACCGACCGCATCCCGTTCGACGCGCCGTCCGCGCAGGCCGTGCTGGTCGGGGACACCCGGGACCCGGAGTTCGTGGGTTCGGCGTTGCGGGCGGGGGCCGGGCCCGCGGTGGTCGACGGCGTCGTGCACCTGGCGGCGATCGCGTCACCGGGCCAGGTGCCCGACGACCAGACGTTCACGCAGAACGCGCAGGGCACCTTCTGCGTGCTCGACGGCGCGGGCCGGGCGGGCGTGCGCGTCGCCGTGGCGGCGTCGTCCTTCTCCGCGTACGGCTACCCGTGGGCGGGGCGTCACCTGTCGCCCGCGTACGTGCCGGTCGACGAGGCGCAGGAGCCGGTCGCGGTGGACGCCTACGCGCTGTCCAAGCTGGCCTCGGAGCAGGTCGGCGCGTACGCCGCGCGCCGGTACGGCATGCCGACCACTCTGCTGCGCATCCCGTTCGTGGGCACGGGGGACCGGCTGCGGGAGATGGTCGAGCTCGCCCGCCGCGACCCGGGGGCGATGCGTCAGGAGCTGTGGACCTGGCTCGACACGCGGGATGCCGCGGGCGTCGTGCGCGCCGTGCTGGAGTCCGGCGTTGACGGCTACCACGTGGTCAACGTGGCGGCGCCGGACACGACCAGCGACGTGCCGACGGCTCAGCTGCTCGCCCGCTTCCACCCGGAGACCGCCGTGGTGCGCCCGCTGGAGGGCACCGCGACCGTCATCGACACGACGGCGGTCCGCGAGCTCTTCGGCTTCGTGCCCGTGCACTCGTGGCGCACGGGCGACGCGCTCGACCCCGACGTCACGGCGGTCGCCGAGGGCATGACCGTCTGACCGGCCGCACCACGACCCGCACGTCCCAGTCACGTCAGTCCGAACAAAGGTGTTGAGGATGAACATGAACGCAGGAAGAGCCCGGGTGCTGGCCACGGCCGCGACCGTGGCGCTGACGACGGCGGGGCTCGTGGCCCCGGCCGCCGCCGGGCCCGTGGTCGACGTCGACCGCTACCCGGTGGGGGTCGGCGCCGACCTGTCGGCGACCCCGCTGACCCACGGGATCGCCGTCGCCACGGCGCCTACGACGGGCGGCCAGGTGACGGGCGAGCACGCCGGGCGCGCGTACTGGCGCACCGACGGGGCGGCGGGCGCGGGGCGCCTCGCGCTGGACCTCGCCGACGAGTACGTGGGCCGGCTCGACGGCACGCCGGGCTATCTCGTCGTGGACCACCGGGCCGGCGAGGCCGTGGTCGCGACGGCCGGCGGCGAGCAGACGCCGTCCGGCGCACCGGAGGCGGACGCCGACGGCGACGGCTGGACCACTACCGTCGTGGTGCTGCCCGCCGGGACCCTGTCGCCGGGGCCGGCGGGCGCGGGCGCCGAGGTCGAGCTCGCGGGCGCCGACGGCGAGCTGACCGTCGCGGCCGTGCGCGTCGTGGCGCAGGGCACGAGCGTGGACCTCGGGCCGGCGGTGGCCGAGCGCGGCATCGCCGTCCGGGCGGGGGACGACACCGCCGGCCTCGTGACCGGCACCGCCGACGGCCGCGGGTACTGGCAGACGGCCCGCGCCCAGGGCACGAACTTCGTCTACGCCAACGTCTCGGACGCGTACGCGCGCGACGTGCGCGACCGCGTGCTGGTCGACGCCACGGTGCGGCAGGGCGGCGGGTCGATGTTCCTCCAGTACGACTCGCCGGGCGACACGATCCCGGACATGTTCCGCCCGTCGGCCCGGCTCGAGCTGGCCGACGACGGGACCTGGGGCTCGCGCGCGTGGCTCCTGGAGGACGCCGTCCTGACCAACCGCTCCAACGGGTCGGACTTCCGGCTCTCCGTCGAGGGCTCCGCGCAGGACGTGCGGATCGACTCGCTCGCGGTGACGGTCGTGCCGCGCACGGTGGACCCCGCCGTCGGACTCCGCCAGCTCGTCCGGCAGGCGGACGTGGCGCACTTCGCCGCGCGCGAGGGCGGGCGCGACGGCCAGTTCCCCGCCGGGTCGAGGGCCGTGCTGCGCGCCGCGATCGACGCGGCGCAGGCCGTGCTGGACGACCCCGGCGCGTCCGGGGACGAGATCGACGCCGCGACGGACGCGCTGCAGGACGCCCTGGAGGCCTTCCTCGGCGCCGAGCGCACCACGGACCTCGCCCGCGGCGCCGCCGCGACCGCGAGCTCCACGAGCGGCGGCACGCCCGGCGCGGTGACCGACGGCACCGGTTCCGCGTGGGTGTCCGGGCGGGACCGGGCCACGGCCTGGGTCCAGGTCGACCTGGGCGAGCCGACCACGCTGGACGAGGTCGTGGTGGACTGGACCGCGGACTACGCGCACGTCTACCGCGTCCAGGTGTCGGACGACGGCAGCACGTTCCGTACCGTCGCGACCGCCGGGTCGCTGGGCGCCACCCCGGTCCGCACCCGCTTCGAGGAGACGGCGGCGCGCCACGTGCGCCTCGCCCTGGACGAGCTCGCCACGCAGCGCGGCGCCTACGGGCTGACCGCGCTGGAGGTCCGTGACGTGCGCCCGGTGCGCCTGGAGCCGCGGGCCGTCCGGACGGTGTTCCCCACGGACGACGTCGTGGTGGCCGACCTCGACGCCACCGAGCTCGGCGCCGACCCCACGGGCACGGAGGACTCCACCGCCGCGATCCAGGAGGCCCTGGCGACCTGCCGGGACGCCGGGGGCGGCACGGTGTGGCTGCCCGCCGGCACCTACCGCGTGAGCGACACCCTGGAGGTGTACGCCTACTGCACGCTGCGCGGCGACCACCGCGACCTGGACGAGCAGCCGGTCGGCGCCCCGGGGGCGCCCGCCGGGCTCGGCACCGTGCTGGAGGCGCACCTGCCGTCGGGCGACGACGGTCCGCCGCTGCTGCGCGTGGGCGGTTCGGCCGGCGTCGTCGGCCTGACGACGTACTACCCGGACCAGGACGCCGCCGACCCCGTGCCCTACGGGTGGACCGTCGAGGTGCCCGGGCTCGCGTGGATCGGCAACGAGAACTACATGCTCGGCACCGTGCAGGACCTGACGTTCCTCAACTCCTACCGAGGCATCGGCATCTCGACCATGCGCAACGACCGCGGCGAGGGGCCGGGCGCCCAGGGGCACGAGCTCGCGAACGTGCGCAACGTCTCCGGGACGGTGCTGTACGAGGGCGCCGCCGGGTACAACGGGGCCGACGTCGGCGTCTGGGAGGACGTGCGTCTCGACAACGGCTACTGGGCCTCGGCGGGCGCGGCCTACGGCGCGCCCGACCGGGCGGTGCTCGACGCGTGGACCCGTGCCCACGGGACGGGCCTCGTGCTCGCCGACCTCGAGTGGGACCAGTTCGTGGGCCTGCACGCCGCCGACTACGCGGTGGGCATCAAGCTGGTCAAGGGGCCGCGCGCCTCGTTCACCGGCGTGTTCGTCGACGCCGAGATCGTCGACACCGACATCGCCGTGCTGGCCGAGAACTCCGACCAGCGCTGGGGGTCCGCCTTCGCCTCCAGCACCCTGGAGGGCTCCGTGGCCGCCGTGCGCAACACCTCGGCGGGCTACGTCAAGCTGACGGACACCGCGGTCAGCGGCGCCCTCGAAGGGACCGTGCACACCCTCGACGGCCCGGACGAGGTGCCGCAGCCCGGACCGGCCCGCACGGCCCCCAGGCCCGCGGACCGGCTCTGGGACGTCACGGCCGCGCCGTACGACGTACCCCGCACCCCGAAGCAGTTCTCCGACGTCGACGCGACCGACGGCATCCAGGCCGCGCTCGACGACGCCGGGCAGGCCGGGGGAGGCGTGGTGTACCTGCCGGCCGGCTGGTACACCGTGCGCGGGCACCTCACCGTCCCGGCGGGGGTCGAGCTGCGCGGCTCGTCCGCCGTGCCGAACCGCACCTCGCTCGTGGAGTCCTCGGGCACCGTGCTCGTGGCGTACGAGGGCCGCCAGGAGGGCACCGACGACGCGTCGGTCGCGGCGGCCGCCGCCGCACCCGCCGTCGTGACCCTCGCCGGCCGGGACGCGGGGGTGCGGGGCCTGCGGGTGCTGCACCCGGAGAACAACCCGGCGTCGCCCGAGGGCGCCGTGCCCTACCCGTTCGCCGTGCGCGGCGACGCCCCGGGCGTCTACGTCGAGAACGTGGGCCTCGACAACGCGTGGAACGCGGTCGACCTCACCGACCGCGCCGACGGGTTCCTGGTGCGGCGGGTGCTCGGCATCTTTCTCGACCAGGGCGTCCGCGTGGGCGCGGCGCCGGACGGCGTCGTCGACGGCGTGCTGTCCAACGGCAACGTCGCCACCCGCAACGCCTACGGCCTGCCCGGCCAGGTCGAGGAGACCAACCTCTTCGCCCAGGTCATCGACGGGATCAGCCGCGAGCGCGAGGTGCTCGTGCACGCCGTCGGCGCGCAGGACCTCCAGGTCCGCAACACCTTCGCCTACGGCTCCCACGACGGGATCGTGGCGAGCGACGGCGCGACCGTGACGGCCTTCAACCTCGGGACCGACAACCTCGGTCCCGGCGGGCACACGGTCGACGCCGACGGGTCCAGCGCCGTCACGGTCGTCAACCTCATGCGCTACAACGGCACGACCAGCCGCGGCGACGTGACGATCGTCAACCCGATGGCGATCAACATGCCGACGTCGGCCCTCGCCGTGACCGCGGACGGCGACGGCACCGCCCGCGTCGAGGGCAACGAGGCCGAGCCCGGCCGGTACGAGACCGGCGGCACGGTCACCGCCGTCGCCGATCCCGCGCCCGGCTCCAGGTTCGCGGGCTGGAAGGACGCCGACGGCGGCACGGTCTCGTCCGAGGACCGGTACACGTTCGCGCTCGCGGCCGACACCCGGCTGGTGGCGACGTTCGAGCCGGCACCCGAGACGTGGGTCGAGGCCCAGGCCGCGACCAGGTGCACGGGCCACAAGGCCCAGGTCGTGGTGCGGCTGCGCAACGCGGGGCCGGAGGCGCTCGCGGTCCGGCTGTCGTCGCCGTTCGGGCAGCGCCAGGTCGAGGCGCTCGAACCCGGTGCGGACGCCCGCCTGGCGCTGCCGACGCGGTCCCGGTCGGTCGCGGCCGGCGAGGTCGCGATGGCGGTGACGGGCGGTGACGGTTCGGCCGGTGTCGTCGCGCTGCCGTACGACGCGGCGGCCTGCGGCTGACGGCGGAGCCGGTGCGGGCGGGGCCGGGGCAGGACGCGCGGGGGAGTACCACGTGAGGTGGGTCCGAAGGGCGGGCCCGCCGTACCGAGAGAGAGGGGTCGAGCTGTGTCAGCACCACGGGAGGAACCCGGACCTGTGCGCATCGCAGGACTGACGCGGGACGAGGTCGGGCGGCGCGTGGGGTCGCTGGCGCAGGTGGCCCGGGTCGAGCAGGTCGTCGAGGCGGACGGCCCGGCCCGGGGCGCCCGCCGCCTGCGCCTCGTGACCGGCGGCGGGCTCGAGCTCGACGTCCTGCCCGACCGGGCGCTCGACCTCGGCGCGCTGACGGTGCACGGGGTGCCGCTCGCGTGGCTCGCGCCCGCCGGGTTCTCCGCCCCCGGCCTCTACCGCGCCGACGACTTCGGGACGTCGTTCGGCGGGGGGCTGCTCGTCACCTGCGGCCTCGACCACGTGGGCTCGCCGGTGGTCGACGGCGGGCGGCGGTTCCCGCAGCACGGCCGCCTCACCTCGCTCCCGGCGAGCCTGGAGCGGGCCGCGGTCGTGGGCGACGAGCTGGTCGTGGAGGGCGTCGTGCGCCAGGCCGCCCTGCACGAGGAGCACCTGGTGCTCCGCCGCCGGATCAGGGCCGGCCTGGGGTCGACGTGGGTGACGGTCGAGGACACCGTGACGAACGAGGGATGGCGTCCGGAGCCGCACCTGGTGCTCTACCACGCCAACCTGGGGTGGCCGCTGGTGTCCGAGGCCGCCGTGCTCGACGTCTCCTCGGAGCGGGTCGAGCCCGACGGCCCGGACGCGGTGGGCGACCCGTGGCGCGAGGTCTCGGCGCCCGAGCCGGGCTACCGCCAGCGCGTGCACCGGCACGACCTGGCGCCCGGCACGGGGCGGGCCGTGGTGTCCAACCCGGCGCTCGGCCTGCGCCTGACCCTGACGTTCCCGACCGCCACGCTGCCCGTGCTCTACCAGTGGAAGATGTTCGCCCCCGGGCAGAACGTCCTCGGGCTCGAACCGGCCAACGCCCCCGCGATCCAGGGTCGCGCGGCCGCGCGCGAGGCGGGCACCCTGCCCGTGCTCGCGCCGGGGGAGTCCGTCTCGTACTCCCTGCGCTTCGACGTCGACCGGCTCCCGGCCGAAGGGAGGTCACCCACCGCTCCGCCGCACCGCACGTGATCGACGTACCAGGGGCGCGACGACGACGTCGTGCCCCGCCACCTCGACGAACGGATACCACATGACCATCTCCCGACGCTCCTTCCTCAGCCTCTCCGCGGCGGTCGCGGCGACGGCGGCCGCCGCACCCGGCGCCTCGGCCGCCGCGGCGACGCCCACCGCGGCCTCGGCGGCCGTCGTGCCGGCCGCCGCCGTGAGCCCGCCCGGCGACGTCGTCGGCAAGATCACCGCCGGCTACCAGGGCTGGTTCGCCTGCCGGGGCGACGGCGCCCCGATCGACCTGTGGTGGCACTGGGCCCGCCAGGCCGACCAGCCGCCGTCGACCGGCAACTCCGCGATCAAGTCGTGGCCGGACGTCCGCGAGTACGCGGCCACGTACGCCACGGCGTTCCCCGCGCTGAACGACGGCCGCCCGGCGCGGCTCTTCTCCTCCTACGACCAGCAGACCGTCGACGTCCACCTGCGCTGGATGGCCGAGAACGGGATCCACACGGCGGCGCTGCAGCGGTTCAACCCCTTCGGCGCCGAGGGACCGACGCGCGACGCCGTCGCCGGGCGGGTCCGGTCAGCCGCCGAGCGGACCGGGGTGAAGTACTACGTCATGTACGACGTGAGCGACTGGCAGCAGATGCGCTCGCAGATCACGCAGGACTGGGCGGGCAAGATGTCGGCCCACACGGCCTCCTCCGCCTACGCGCGACAGAACGGCAAGCCGGTCGTGGGCATCTGGGGCTTCGGGTTCGACGACCCCCAGCGGCCGTTCACGCCGCAGGAGTGCCAGGAGGTCGTCGACTGGTTCCAGGCGCAGGGCTGCTACGTCATGGGCGGTGTGCCGACCTGGTGGCGCACCGAGGGCGACGACTCGCGGGACGGCTTCGCGGACGTCTACCGCTCGTTCGACATGATCTCGCCGTGGCTCGTCGGGCGGATCGGCAACGTCGCCGGCGCGGACGACTTCTACGCGCGGGCGACCGTTCCCGACCTCGCCGAGTGCACCCGCCTGGGCATCGACTACCAGCCCTGCGTGCTCCCCGGAGACCTGCAGGAGCGCCAGCGCGCGCACGGCGACTTCATGTGGCGGCAGTTCTGGAACCACGCCCGGGCGGGGGTGGCCAGCGCGTACATCTCGATGTTCGACGAGTACAACGAGGGCAACCAGATCGCCAAGACCGCCGCGACGGCGGGAGACGTGCCGGCGGGCTCGGGCATCTGGGCGCTCGACGAGGACGGGACGGCCTGTTCCTCGGACTACTACCTGCGCCTGACGAACGACGGGGGTCGCATGCTGCGGGGCGAGCTGCCGGTGACGGCGACGCGGCCCACACCTCCGCAGCCGTAGCCGGGGCGGGAAGCGCCCGGGTCCCGTCGCGGTTGAGGGCTCGTGTGAGGCTCTCCCTCCTGGACCGTTCCCGCACCCGAGCCGGATACCCCGACGCCGCCGCACTGGGCCACACGATCGAGCGGGCGGTGGTGGCCGAGCGACTCGGCTACCACCGCTTCTGGGTCGCCGAGCACCACGCCGTGCCGGGGATCGCCTCGGCGTCGCCGCCCGTGCTGCTCGGTGCCCTCGGCGCGCGCACCAGCACCATCCGGATCGGGTCGGGCGGGGTGATGCTGCCGCATCACCAGCCGTTGGTCGTGGCCGAGCAGTTCCTCATGCTCGACGCCCTCTACCCGGACCGGGTGGACCTCGGGGTGGGGCGCACCCTCGGCTTCACCGTGCCGGTACGCCGGGCGCTCCGGCACGGGGCGGACGCCCCCGACACCTTCATCGAGGACATCGAGGAACTGCGCGACCATCTCGACGGTGCCGCGGCCATCACCGCCAGGCCCGCCGCCGCGCGCACCATCCCGGTCTTCGTGCTCGCCACCGGGCGGGGCCTCGCCGTCGCCGCCGCCCTGGGGCTGCCCGTGGTCATCGGCGGGCCGGTGCTCAGCAGCCCGTCGCTGCCCGACGCGCTCGCGACGTACCGCAAGGAGTTCCGCCCCTCGTCCCGCGCGCCGGAGCCGTCGGTGACCGTCTCGCTCGACGTCCTCGTCGCGGACTCGGACGCCGAGGCGCGTGAGCTGGCCCTGCCGGAGGCGTGGGCGATGGCCCGGTCCCGGCAGACGGGCGAGTTCGGCCCGCTGGAGGCGGTCGAGGCGATCCGTGCCCAGCCGTGGACCAGCCAGCTGCGCGACCGCGTCGAGGCGCACCTCGCGCAGGGCGCGGTCGGGTCGCCAGGCACGGTGCGGAGCCAGCTCGACCGGGTGGTGGAGGCGACCGGGGCGGTTGAGATCATGGCGTTCAGCTCCACGTACGACCGGAACGCCCAGGCGGCCTCCGACGCCGCCCTCCGCGACCTGGTGCTCGGCTAGCACTGCTGCCGTCCGCGGCGTTGCCTTGGTCACGACCTCGAGCACAGCAGTTGCTGCCGCGCCCGGCCGATCCTGGCAGCAGCTGCTGTGCTCAACATCGAGAGCCCGGGGGACGCGACGTCGCGCGGGCGGGTCAGCCGCCGGTGGCATTCCGCAGCGCCCTGGCTACGTCGTGCGGGTGGGTGAGGATCGTCTCGTGCGTGCCCGGCACGATCACCGGCTCGGCGAGGTGGCTGAGTCGTCGACTTCCCGTACTCGGCACGGTCCCACTTCCCAACACGCCGGAGCGGGTAGTAGAGTGACTAGTCAGTCTACATTGGGTTACTCACCCTGAGGAAGGAAGCATCATGGCTACCAAGGTTGAGATCATCATCGACAACCTCGACTCTCCCGACGCCTTCGAGGCCGTCCTGCCGGACGTGCTCGACAAGGCGCGCGCCCTGCCCGGGTTGCGAGGCCTGGAGTCGAGCCGGGTATGGCCCAAGGAGGACGGCACGCCGACCCCGGCCTTCCGCACGCTCGACTTGTTCTTCGACGGCTATGACGAGGCCTCGGCGGCCACGGCGTCACCCGAGGGCGGCGCGTTCTTCGGCGCCGTGATCGAAGCGACCGGGGGCAAGATCACCGGTCTCTTCCTCGACGTGGAGATCCGGTAGAAGTCCCCGGTTCCTGGTCGGCGGCCGCGACGTCGGTCTCGGTGCTCGGCGTGGGGCTCCGGTGCTGTCTTGCTCACGAGCCGGAGACGGTGAAGCCCTGCTCGTTGCCGTACTTGACGATCGAGTCCTGCCAGGCGCCGAGGCCGTCCGCCAGCGGCGTCGAGCCGGTGTAGGCCTGGCCGACGGTGTCGGGGAACACGCTGTTCGCGTAGACCTGGTACGGCAGGTACTGCCAGCCGGGGACCACACCGGTGGCGGAAGCCGAGAGCACCTCGTTGATCTTCTGCCCGCCGAAGTACTCCGGCTGCTTGGCGAGGAACTCGGGGCTGGTGAGGTCCGCCGTCGTGGCCGGGAAGTTCCCGTGGTCGAGCCGAACCTGCACGCCGTCGCCGGCGTTCGCGTACCGGAGGAACCCGTAGGCCAGCGCCTTCTGGGTGCTGGCCTCGGTGATCGACAGCGCGGAGCCGCCGTTCTCGGCCGTCTCGGTGGCGCCCGCCGTCCACTGCGGCATGGGCGCCACGCGCCAGTCGCCCGAGGCCCCGGGCGCGCCGGACTCCAGGTTCGCGGGCATCCAGGCGCCCGTCACCAGCGCGGCGATCGTCCCGTCGCCGAGCCGCTGGAACCACTCGTCCGACCACTCCGGGACCTTCGCCACGAGGTCGTCGTCCAGGAGCTGCTGCCACATGCCGGCGAACCGGGCCGAGCCCTCGTCGGCCAGGTCGACGGTCACCGTGGTCCCGTCGACGGTGTACGGCGTCCCGCCCGCCTGCCAGATCATCGACGTCGCGAACCCGGCGTTGCCGTCGTCCGCGATGAGGTGGGTGTCGCTGTCGTGCGCACGGATCTTCCGTGCGGCGTCGACGAACTCGTCCCACGTCGCCGGTACCTCGACGCCGGCCTTCTCGAACGTCTTCGCGTTGTAGAACAGGGCCATCGGGCCGGAGTCCATCGGCAGGCCGTACACCGCGTCGCCGTCGGTCACCGATCCCCAGGTCCCGGGGGAGTAGGTGCCGTCGAGCCCGCTCGCGCCCAGCGGCGCGAGGTCCGCGAGCGATCCGGCGATGGAGAACTGCGGCAGGGCGTAGTACTCGACCTGCGCGACGTCGGGCACCCCCGAGCCCGCGCTGATCGCGTTCTGCAGCACCACGTAGTGGTCGTTGCCGGTACCGACGTTCGCCAGCTCGACGTTCACGTTCGGGTACTCGGCCTCGAAGCTCTCGACGACCTGGTCCAGCGTGGGCTCCCAGGCCCAGACCAGCAGGTCGCCGCCCTCCTCGAGGGCCGCGGTGACCGCGTCCGGGGACAGGTCGGCCGCCGCGCCGGTGGTGGGGGAGGTCCCGCACCCGGCCAGGAGAGCCGCCGCGACCCCCGTCGCGGCGAGCAGTGCGCCGGTGCGGCGGGGGATGCCGGTACCTCGTGCCACAGGAACTCCGTCTCAGGTCGGCGTCGACGTCTGCCAGGCAGGCACCCGTACGGTAGCGCCACCTCGGAAGATCCTGGGTGTGGCGCGCACGGAGGATCCGTGGTTTGCGCGGACGCAGCCGAGGGCAGGCGCCTACACGAGGGCTGGAGTGCGGTCGGCCGACGTGTCGCGCAGCAGGACGGCGTCCTGGCTGGGCGGCAGGCCGAACTGGCGCCGGTACTCACGGCTGAACTGTGACGGGCTGTCGTAGCCGACCCGCAGCCCCACGCCCGTCACGTCGCCGGGGCGCGTGGCGAGCAGCAGTCGCGCCTCCTGGAGCCGGATCTGCTTCTGGAACTGGATGGGGCTCATCGCCGTGACGGCCTGGAAGTTCCGGTAGAACGCCGAGACGCTCATGCCCGACAGCGCCGCCACGTCCTGGACGCGGAAGGGCTGCGCGTAGTGCTCGCGGATCCACCGGACGGCCCGGGCGACGTGGGCGAGCCCGCTGTCGGCAAGGCCGAGCTGGCGCACGGTGGCGCCCTGCTCCCCGGTGATGAGCCGCCAGAGGATCTCGCGCTTGACGAGCGGTGCCAGGACCGCGGCGTCGCGTGGGTTCTCGAGGAGCCGCAGCAGTCGCACCACGGCGTCGACGAGGGGCGCGGGGGCATCACTGACCACCATGCCGGGCGGGGCCGCGGCGCTGGTGGGAGGGAGGTCGCCGGGTGCGGCCTGCAGCAGGATCTCCGCGATCAGCGCCGGTCGCAGGACGAGCCCGAAGCCGAGTGCCGGCTCGTCGGGGCGAGCCCTCGTGAAGAGCCCGGTCACCGGCAGGTCGACGGACGCCACCAGGTACTGCCCGGGACCGTACTCGTGCACGCGGTCGCCGAGCGCTATCCGCTTCGAGCCCTGGGCGATCAGTGCCATGACCACACCCGACATGGACGGCGCGGGCGGAGCGGTGCTGTGGACCGCCGAGACCAGGACGTCGTCGAGCGCCGTCGCGCTGCTGTCTCGCCGTGCGTGCCGGGCGAGCAGAGCGCGTAGCTCCTCGAGGTCCACACCGTTCATGCCCCGATCATGGCACATTCACGATGCTCGCGACGACGAGAGGATCGTGCAAGTGGCCGGGACGATCGGTCTGTCGGCGGGGAGGGCCTGCACGGTGTGATGGACACACAGCACACGGGCTCCCAGGAGCCCCCACCGAAGGAGACCCGCATGACCGTCCGCCACGGATTCCAGGCCACCATGACCGCGCAGCCCGGCAAGGGCGACGCCCTGGTCGAGATGCTGCTGCACGCCCCGTCGCTGTCCCGCGACGACTGCCCCGTCTTTCTGATCAGCCGCTCGGCGGGCAACGCCGACGTCGTGCACGTCACCGAGGGCTGGACCTCCGAGGGGGCCCACGCCGCGTTCTTCGCGAGCGCCGAGGCGCAGGCCCTCGTCGCCGAGCTGCAGCAGCTGCTGGCGGGGGAGTCCGAGTACACCGACCAGGTGCCCGTCGGCGGCAAGGCCGAACTCTGAGCCGCACGCCCCGCCGAAGCGGTCGAGCCCGCCGACGATCCGAACCCTTACCGAGAGGAACATGCCATGACGACCACCCGCCCCGAGATCGATCCCGAGCTGCGTCCGCTGCTCGACCTCCTGCCCGCCGCGACCCTGACCACCGGCACGCTGCCGCAGGTGCGCGACCTCGCCGCGCCCACGGCGGAGAGCATCGAGAGCCTGCTCACCGCCGGGCGGACCGTCGGCCGGCGCGACGTCGGCGTCACCGCGCCGGACGGGACGCCGGTCCCGCTCACCGTCCTGAGCCCACCGGGCCTGGACCGCTCGACCCCCGTGCCCTGCGTCTTCTGGGTGCACGGCGGCGGGATGGTGATGGGGGACCGGTTCTCGAACATCGACATCCCGCTGGAGTGGCTCGACCAGCTCGGTGTCGTGGTGGTGACCGTGGACTACCGGCTGGCGCCGGAGGCGACCGGCACGACCCTGGTGGAGGACTGCTACCGGGGGCTGACCTGGGTCGCCGAGCATGCCGCCGACCTGGGTGTGGACCCGGCCCGGCTCGTCGTGGCGGGGACCAGCGCGGGAGGCGGCCTCGCCGCCGGGCTCGCCCTGCTCGCGCGGGATCGCGGGACGCCCGCCGTCGCCGCGCAGGTGCTGGTCTGCCCCATGCTCGACCATCGCAACGACACCGGCTCGAGCCACCAGTTCGCCGACGGCCCCGCCACGTGGAGCCGGGCCATGAACGCGTTCGGCTGGCAGGCCGTGCTGGGCGAAGGGCCCGCGACCGAGGTGTCGCAGTACGTGTCGCCGGCCCGCGCCGACGACCTGTCCGGCCTGCCGCCCACCTACGTCGACGTCGGCTCGGCCGAGGTGTTCCGGGACGAGGACGTCAGCTACGCGAGCCGCATCTGGGCGGCCGGAGGCCACGCGGAGCTGCACGTGTGGGCCGGCGGCTTCCACGGCTTCGACGCGCTCGTGCCCGGGGCGCGGGTCTCGGCGGCAGCGCGGCGGACACGGACCGACTGGCTCGGCCGGGTGCTGGGGACGAGGAACGCCTCATGAGGGCGCGGGAGGCGCACTGGGGCACGGTCGTCCTCACGGGCGCCACGAGCGGGATCGGTGAGGCGACGGCGCGGCGGCTCGCCGGCCGGGCCGACGAGCTGATCGTGCAGGGGCCGGAGCCGGAGGACGAGGTCGCCGGGGTGCTGGCGGGGATCCGCGCGTCCGGCAGTGCGCACGTCCGGTACCTGTCGGTCGATTTCACGAGCCTCACGGCCGTGGCCGAGGCCGCCCGCGCCGTCCGCGAGGCGGTGTCGACCGTGGACCTGCTGATCAACGACGCCGGTGTGCCCGGCGCTCCCGAGCGGCTGGTCACGGCGGACGGGTTCGAGCGGACGCTGCAGGTCAACGCCCTCGCACCCGCCCTGTTCACCCGTCTGCTGGCCCCCTCCCTCGCCGAGGGCGCGCGCATCGTCAACGTCGGGTCGTCGGCCCACCGTGTCGCCGATCTCGACCTCGCCGACCCCGACCTGGTGGCCGGGTACACCCCGGTCACCGCGTACTCGCGGGCGAAGCTGGCTTTGGTGACCTGGTCCTCGCTCCTGGCCAAGGAGTTCGGCTCCGAGCCGGTCACGGTCGTCGCGCTGTGCCCGGGCCTGAACGACACGCCGCTCAGTACGGCCATGGCGGGGCCGATCGGGGGACCGCCGACCGTGGGCGCGGAGCACGTGCTCTTCGCGGCGGCCGCCGACGTCCCCTCCGGCTCCTACCTGGAGGGTGACCAGGTGGTCCCGACGAGCGCGGCGTCGCGCGATCCCCGCAACCGCAGGCGGCTCGCGGAGCTGTACCTGGAGCGGCTGCCGCGGTTCGCGTCCTACCGGCCAGGGCGGCGGACCGGTTCGACCTCGTGACCCTCGGCGGGGACGATTCCGTCGCGGGTCCAGCGCACCGCGGTGAGATCGGGGACGACGACGTCGGCTCCCAGCTCGACGGTCGGGTCGCCGATGCCGAGAACGGCACCGACGCCCGCCGCCCGCGCCGAGCGGATGCCGTTGGCGCTGTCCTCGAGCACGACACACTCCGCGGGGGACATCCCGAGCAGCCGTGCCGCACGAAGATAGGGGTCGGGCGCGGGTTTGCCCGCTGCGACGTCCTCGGCCGCCACGAGCACGTCAGGCAACGGGATGCCGGCCGCGGACAGACGGGCGACCGCCAGGTCCCGGGACGCCGACGTGACGACCGCACGCAGGTGTCCCGGGACGGAGGCGACGAACTCGGTCGCGCCCTTGATCGCCACGGTCCGGTCAGCGGTCTCGAGCTCCAGGGCATCGATCTCGGCCGTCGCAGGATCGACCTCGTCGTCGGGCAGGAACCGGGCCACGGTTTCCCGAGACCTGCGCCCGTGCACGTCGGCCAGCACCGCACGAGGGTCGAGCCGGTGACGAACCGCCCACGTGCGCCAGGCCGCCTCGCCCGCGGCCTTGGAGTCCACCAGCACGCCGTCGTTGTCGAACAGGACGGCTGCGGCATGCAGGACGGGGCGCATCGGACAGCTCCTCGGGGACGGCGGAACAGCGGTGGATCGTCCCGAGCCTACGGGCCCGCCGTCAGGGCCGGACCGTGATCGACTGTCCGTGGCGCAGCCTGACGTGCCGCCGCCAGGTCCCGGCGCGCACCTCCGTCTCGGTCCCGCCGACGCTGCGGATCGTCGCCTGCGTGACCTGTCCCCGACGCCAGACGACGTCGACCTCGAACCCGCCGCGGGCGCCGACGCCGGTGACGCTGCCGCGGTCCGCCCAGGCCGCGGGCAGCGCGGGCAGCAGCTCGATGACGCCGGGGCGGGAGTAGAGGACCATCTCCAGGGCGGCGGCCGCGCCCCCGAGGTTGGCGTCGATCTGGAAGATCGTGTAGCTGCCCTGGCTGTACATGTCGAAGAAGTTCGGGGCCGTGCCGTTGCCGTTGTCCACCGACGGGCGCAGCACCGTCAGGTAGAGTTGGTACGCCTTGTCGGCGTCCTTGAGCCGGGACCAGCACAGCGACCGCCAGGCGCACGCCCAGCCGTAGTTGTCCGTGCCCCGGGCCGTGAGCAGGTTCCGGACGCCGTCGATCAGCTCGGCCGGGCTCGTGTCCGTGGCGATCCGGTCGCCCGGGTAGAAACCGACCAGCGGCGAGAGGTGCCGGTGGGTGACCTCGCCCAGGTTCGCGGGGCTCATCCACTCCTGGAGCCAGCCTGTCTCCGGGCTGACCTCGGGCAGGTGGAGCCGGGCCTGGAGGTCCGCGAGCTCGGCGGCGAGGGCGGCGTCCCGCCCCAGGCGGCGCGCTGCGACCTGCACCTGCTGGAACAGGTCCCAGGCCAGCTCCTGGCCGTAGGTGGTGCCGCGAGCGTCGGGGCCGTGCTCGGGCGACCAGGCCGTGTCGTCGACGAGCACCTCGCGCGGGGCGCCGCTCGGGTCCGTCACGGTGACGGTGACCAGCCGTGCCCGCCAGAACTCGGCCGCACCCCGCAGCACCGGGTAGATCTTCTCGAGGTAGGCCTGGTCCTGGCTGTACTCGTAGTGGCGCCACAGCGTGCTGCACAGCCAGGCGTTGCCGGCCGGGTGCCACGCCCAGCCGCTGCCGCCGTAGATGTTCGTGGAGAAGGCGATGGCCCAGCCCGCGATCTCGCCGCTGGAGTTCCGGAACCGGTTGCGCGGGTCGTTGTAGAGCCGGCCGGTCACGTCGGTCCAGACCGGGAGCTGTGCGACGCAGTAGTCGGCGAGAGGGACCGCGCACTCGCCGAGCCCGGCGGGATCGGCGAGCCAGTAGTTCATCTGGATGTTGATGTCGGTGTGGTAGTCCGCGTACCAGTCCGGTGTGTTGTTGTGGACCCACACGCCCTGCAGGTTCATGGGCAGCCGGTCGCGCGAGCCGGTGATGGTCAGGTAGCGCCCGTACTGCACGTACGCGGCCTCGAGCTCCGGGTCGGGTACGTCGGGGTCGGCGTGCCGGGCGGTCAGCCGGGACCACGAGTCCAGCTCCCGCTGGGCCGTGGTGGAGTCGCCCAGGTCGATCGACATGCGCCCGTACAGACGCCGGTAGTCGGCGACGTGCGTGGCCCGCAGCCGGTGCCCGGCCACGCGGGCGCCGGCGGTGACCTTCTCGACGGCCAGCGCGAGCGGGTCGGCCGACGGGTCGCGGAAGTCGCGGGCGGCGTCCGGCACGTAGTCGGTGCCCGCGCACACCACGATCAGCAGGTCCGTGCAGTCCTCGAACGACAGCACGCCGCCGTCGGCAGCCACCCGTCCGGTGGTGCTCACGGCAGTCACCGCCGCCGCGTGGCGCAGCCCGTTGCCGAGCGCCCCCGCGAAGGACAGGTGCCGCCCGTCGGCGGACGTCGTCTCCCCGTGGGTACCGTCCAGCGCGATGGTGCCGGTCAGGGGTCCGCCGGTCAGCCGGATCACCACGACGTCGTCGGGATGGCTGGCGTAGGCCTCACGACGGAAGCGCCGGCCGCCGTGGCGATAGGTGGCGGACACGACCCCGTTGGCGAGGTCGAGCTCGCGCCGGTAGTCGCCGACCGCGTTACCGCTGTGCGCGGGGACCGCGACGCGCACCTTCGCGAGGAGCCCGAAGCTGCCGAAGTCGTCACGACCGTACGGCAGCTGCCCGTCGTCCAGCAGGACGTCGTTGCGTCCGCCGGTCCAGAACGAGCCGTCGGTCAGGTAGAGCGCGTCGTCGCCGGGGCCGCCGGTGACCAGGCCCCCGAGCCGGCCGTTGCCGATCGGCAGGCCCTCCTCGATGATCCGGTCCTCGGCGGCCGGCTCCGGGTACCACAGCGTCGTGGCCGCCGACGGAGGCACTGCCGGGTCGGACTCCGGGCGCACGGGCGTGGCGTGCGCGGCGAAGGGGACCCCGCCGAGCGCGAGGCCCGCGCCGGCGGCGCCCGTCAGGCGCAGGAAGTCACGGCGACTTGATTCGAAGGTCATGGCGGGTGCTCCGTTCGTCATCGAGCGAGCTCAACCAGGCGTCCGGGAACCTAGCACGAACAGGGGTGATAAACGGGCAAAACAGCCGAAGCGTCCAGGTGCTCAGCCGGAATGTCCAGGTGGTGTGACGGGTGCTGTTACGGTGAGCGCCGAGCACGGGAGTCCGGTATGCCGGGCTGAGAGGGAGTAATCGAACTCCGACCGTTGAACCTGATCCGGATCATGCCGGCGCAGGAAGCGACCTCAGGACGTGGCCGTACCGGTCCCGTCCTCCTGTGCCCGACGGACATCCGACGGACAGGGGAGGACCTCATGGCGGACCACGCCACCGTGACCGACGAGACCGCAGAGCTGCGCGGCGACCCGATGCGCTTCGGCGTCGGCGCGCGGATCACCGCCGCGGTGATGTCGGACGACTACGTCGACGTGATCCTGGGCGCGCTGCGGCAGGCCGACACCACAGGGCTGGTCGTCGAGACCGGCGACGTGAGCACCTACGTGGGCGGCGCCGAGGCCGACCTGCTGCGGTACGTGACCGACCTGACGGCCGGGATCGCGGCGTCGGGCAGGCACGCGACGATCACCGTGCACCTGTCCCGGGGCTGCCCGGGCGAGGTGGTGTGCGAGCTGCCCGGCGGTGCCGGCCCGCGGGTCACCGAGGTGCCCCAGGGGCGCGACACCGGCCGGTTCGTCTCGGCCGAGTGGGCGCTGTACCCGCTGGCCGACGACGTCCGCGCGGACGTGACGCCGGACCACATGCGCGACATCTACGCCGCGATCGAGCTGGCCAAGGACAACGGGACGTTCCGCGGCTCGCAGCACTTCGTCACCCGCCTGGAGGGCGACGCCGGACGGGTGCTCGCCAGTGCCTTCGCCGGCTGGGTCCTCGCGGGACGCACGGTGCAGCACGTCACCAGCCACCTCACCCTCTCGGTGAACAGCCCGAGCCACACCGCGGCCGGCACCGATGAGTGAGCCGACGACGCGCCGCCGGGCGCGGCTGCCGCTGCGTGACATCGTGCTCATGGTGATGCTCGGCGTGGTGTTCGGATTCCTGTACTGGGCGCTCGTGCAGGCGTGGAACGGGCTCGCCGTGGCGATGGGACCGGCCGGCGACCTGGCCCAGCACGTGCTGCTGGGCGGCTGGCTCCTGGTGGCGCCGATCGCGGTCGCGATCATCCGCAAGCCGTTCGTGGGCATCATCGCCGAGGTGATCGCGTCCGTCGTCGAGGTGGTGTTCCTGGGTTCCCCGGTCGGGCCGCTCCTGCTGGTGGCCGCGGCGATCCAGGGCGCCGGCAGCGAGCTCCCGTTCGCGCTGACCCGCTACCGCCGGTTCGGATGGGGGGTGTACGCGGCGTCGGGCCTGCTGGGCGCGGGCCTGGTCTTCGTGTGGTCCGCGTTCCGGTTCGGCTGGTACGGACAGGACATCCTGGCGCTGCGCCTGGGGATGCAGCTCGTCTCCGGTCTCGTGCTGGGCGGCCTGCTCGCCAAGGTGATCGTCGACCGCCTGTACGGCACCGGCGTGCTCGACGAGTTCGCCATCGGCCGGGCGGACGCCGCGCTCCGCGGGCCCGTGGTGCGCCGTGAGCGCTGACGCCGTCGTCGTCGAGGCCACCGGCCTGGAGGCGGTGTATGGCACCGGCGACGGGGTGGGACCGGTCGACCTGCGCATCGACGCAGGGCAGAGCGTGCTCGTGCTCGGCCCGTCGGGGTCCGGCAAGTCGACGCTGCTCCGGCTGCTGCACGGCGCGGTCCCGCACGCCGTCCACGCGCAGGTGGACGGCGCGGTGAGCGTCGCCGGCAGGTCCGTGGCCGGTACCGGGATCGCGGCGCTCGCCGACGTCGTGGGCGTCGTGGCCCAGGACCCGGAGTCCGGCGTCTGCCTCCCCGACGTGCTCGACGAGGTCGCGTTCCCGCTGGAGAACCTCGCCGTCGACCCTGCCGCGATCGGCCCGCTCGTGCGCACGGCGCTCGAACGGGCCGGGGCGGCGGCCCTGGCCGGGCGGGCCACGGCGGAGCTGTCGGGCGGGGAGCTGCAGCGCGTGGCGCTCGCCGCGGCGATCGCGCCCTCGCCGACCCTGCTGCTGCTCGACGAGCCGACCTCCATGCTCGACGCCGCCGGGATCGACGCCGTGCGGCGCGCGCTCGACGTCGTCCGGCGCACGACCGGCGCCGCCTGGGTGCTCGTGGAGCACCGGCTCGACGAGCTGGCGGGCGACGCCGGGGCGGAGGCCCTCCCGGAGCGCTGGATCGTGCTCGGCGCCGACGGGCGCGTCCGGCACGACGTCGCCGTCGGCGACCTCACCGTGCCGATGCTCCGGGACCTGGTCGGCGAGGGCTGCTGGCTCCCGCTCGACCTGGAGCTGGAGGCGCTCCTGGGGCGCCCGCGAGGTGCGCTTCTACCCAGCGATCACGCCCGAGAACAGCCTGATTCCGGGCGCGATGGCTGGGTAGAAGCGCACCTCGCGGGCGAGTCGCTGGCGGCCCGGCTGCTGCGGGAGCTCGGCGGGGCCGCCGTCGCGCCGGGTGCCCGGCCTGCGTCCGACGTCGCGTCCCGCCCTGCCCCGCACGACGGCCCGACCCTGCGCGCCCGCGGCCTGTCCGTGGTGCGCGGTCCCCGGGCCCGGCGCCGCGAGGTGCTGCGCGGAGTCGACCTGGAGCTCCACCCCGGGACCACGACGGCGCTGGTCGGGGCCAACGGCAGCGGCAAGTCCACGCTGCTGACCTGCCTCGCGGGCCTCGACCGGCCCGCCGCCGGCAGCGTGCACGGCCCCCGGGCCGGGCTCGTGTTCCAGAACCCGGAGCACCAGCTCACCGCCACGACCGTGCGCCAGGAGGTGGCGCACGGCCTGCCGTCGGACGCCGCGCCCCGGGTCGAGCGGGCCCTGGCGCGCTTCGGGCTCACCCGGCTCGCCGACCACAACCCCTACCGGCTCTCCGGCGGGCAGAAGCGCCGCCTCAGCCTTGCCGCGATGCTCGTGCACGAGCACCCGTTCCTGCTCGCCGACGAACCCGGCTTCGGCCTGGACCGGCACGCCTCGGTGGGTGTGCTCCGGGCGCTGCGTAATGCCGCGGCGGACGGCCGCGGCGTCCTGTTCTCCAGCCACGACCTGCGCGCCGTCGCGGGCTACGCCGACCGCGTCCTCGTGCTCGCGGACGGCACCCTGCTGGCCGACACGGCTCCGCTCGACCTGCTCCGCGACGAGGCACTGCTCGCGCGCGCGGGACTGCGCCCACCCGCCCTGCTCCGCCGGCTGGCGCACGAGGTGCGCGACGGCCGGGAGCTGGTCGAGGTGCTGCGAGCCATGGACGCCGCCGCTCTGGCGCTGGGCGTGGCCGCATGACGGCCGCCACCCCCTACCTGGGCCGTCGCAACCCGACGGTCAAGGCGGCGATCCTGCTGGCCGCCTCGCTCGCCACCCTCGGCTTCCTCGACCCGCGCCCGCTGCTGGGCCTCTACGCGCTCGCGGTCGCCGCGGTCGGGGTCGCAGGCCGCGTCCCGCCGCGCACCCTCGTGCTGGGCCAGGTGCCGTTCGTCGTGTTCGGCGTGGGGCTGGTCGCCGTCAACGGCCTCAGCCGGCCGGGCACCCCGATCGTGCCGGGATCGCCCGTCAGCGCCGAGGGGCTGACGGTCGGTGTCGCCCTCGCGCTGCGCGGCCTCGTCATCGGCGTGCTCACGATCGGGTTCCTGGCCTCCACGCCGCCACGCGACCTGATCGTGAGCCTGGTGCAGCACGCCCGGCTCAGCCCCCGGTACGCCTACCCGGTGCTGGCGGGCCACCGCATGCTCGCGGCGATGCCCGCGCGATGGGCCACGGTCCGGGCGGCGCAGGCGGTGCGTGCGCCCCTGCGGCGCGGGCGTCCCCGATTCGGCCTGTCCGACGCCGGGCGGGCCGCCTTCGCGCTGCTGGTCACCTCGATCCGGTCGGCCGAACGCATCGCGCTGGCGCTGGAGACCCGGGGCCTGGGTGAGCGCTCCCGTACCGTGTGGCGTCCCGTCCCGATCGGCCGGGGGGACGTCGTGCTCGCGCTGGTGGTGCTGGTCGCGTGGGTGGCGGCCGCGGTGGTGGACCTCGGCCTCTGACGTTCGGTTCGACCGGCCCTGGCCACGGAAACCTACCGGTCCTGCTTGGCCGGTGATCCCTGACCGCGCCGTTTCCTGGCGCGCCGCCCGGCGCCGTCGGTACGCTCCGGACCATGGCGGACGCGTCCGCACCACCCGACTCGCTCCGAGGCCCGGCGTACCCCGCCGAGGTCCGGCCCACCGGCCCGCGGCCCGCCGTGGCGTGGCGTCCTGTGGTCGCCGCGGTGCTGGTGCTCGGCGTGCTGCTGACCGCGACCAGCACGCAGTACGGGTATCACCGGGACGAGCTGTACTTCCGCATGCTGGAGCCGGCCTGGGGATACGTGGACCAGCCGCCCCTGACGCCGTGGCTGGCGCGGACCTTCGCCGAGCTGTTCGGCGACACGCTTCTCGTGATGCGCATCCCGGCGACGCTCGCGCACCTGACCGCGATCGTCGTGATCGCGCTCGTCGCCCGTGAGCTGGGTGGGCGCGCGGGAGCGCAGGCGCTGGCCGCCTGGGGTTACGGGACGGCGGCGATCCCCGTGGCGTTCGGGCACACGCTGCTCACCTCGAGCCTGGACCTGGTCATGTGGCCGGCGGTCCTGCTGTGCGTGATCCGGGCCGTGCAGCGAGACCCCCGCTGGTGGCTCGCCGCCGGGCTGGTCACGGGCGTCGCGCTGTACAACAAGCTGCTGGTGGTGGCGCTGCTCGGCGGGATCCTGCTGGGGCTGATCGTCGGCTGGCCGTGGCGGATGCTGCACGGGTCCGCCGCCCCGGTCCGGTGGCCGCTCGCGACACCGTGGCCGTGGGCCGGCGCCGTCGTCGCACTCCTCGTGGGCCTGCCGAACCTGGTGTTCCAGGCCACGAACGGCTGGCCGCAGCTCGCGATGGGTGCGGCGCTGGGCGAGAACAACGCCGCCGACGTGCGCTCCGAGATGTGGCTGTTCCAGCTGCTCACGCTCGGCGTGCCGCTGACCCTGGTGTGGCTCGTGGGGCTGGTGTGGTTGTGGCGCCGTCGGCCCCTGCTGCGCTTCCTGGTGGTCGCCTACCCGGTGCTGCTCGCGTTCACCTGGGTGGCCGGGTCCCAGACGTACTACGCGACGGGCCTGCTGTCGGTGCTGTTCGCGGCGGGATGCGTGCCGATCGCGGACTGGGCCGGGACCGCCTGGCGGCGGGCGGTCGTGGTGACGGTAGCGCTGAACGCGGCGATATGCCTGGTCATCAGCCTGCCGCTGGTGCCGGTGGCGGTGCTGGGCAGCACGCCGATCGCCGACATCAACTCCTCGGCGCAGGACGCCGTCGGCTGGCCCGCCTACGTCCGGCAGGTCGCAGACGTGTACGCGGCGCTCCCCGCGGAGGACCGCGACCGGACGGTCGTCCTGACGCAGAACTACGGCGAGGCCGGGGCCGTGGACCGGTACGGTCCCGAGCTCGGGCTGCCCGCCGTGTACTCGGGGCACAACGAGCTGTGGGAGTACGGGCCGCCCCCGGCGTCCTCGACCGTCGCCCTGGTCCTCACCGAGGCCCCTGGTGTCTGGGACCGCCGGTTCGAGGAGTGCGCGGTCCGGGGGCGGCTCGACAACGGCGTGGGCGTCGACAACGAGGAACAGGGCGTGTCGATCCTGGAGTGCCGCAGCCCGACGGGCGGCTGGGACGCCCTGTGGCCGGACCTGCAGCACCTGGACTGACCCGGAGCGGTCCCGGCCGGGCCGGCTCGGTGCCAGGCCTCGGTCTAGGCGCGCCAGCGCCAGTTCTGGCGTGCGTAGCGGACCTGCAGGCCGGCGCGCTGCAGGTTGGCCAGGGACTGGTTCAGCTCGCCCGGTGCGGGCGCGCCGGTCTCGGAGACCACCCAGGTGGCGCCGGCGGCACGCGCGGCGGCCAGGCGTGCGGCGATCAGCGCCGACTGGGCGCCGCGGCCACGATGGTCCGGCAGCGTCGCGCCGGAGTTCAGGGAGGCGACCGTGCCGTGCACGTAGAGGTTCGCGCCGGCCACGATCGTGTCGCCGTCCCAGGCGGCGAACGGGGTGGCGGCAGGGTGCCGCACGCTCTCGGCGATCATCGCGACTATGGCGGCGTTCTCCATGTCGAAGGCACGGGAGACGACGGAGGCCCACTCGTGCGCGTCGGCCTCGCCGACCGGTCCCACCCGCAGGTCGGTGCGGGCCTCGGCCCGGACGTCGGCGATCGGCGCCGCCAGCTTCAGCCATGATCCCGCTGACCGCAGCCCGTGGGCGTCCTGGATCTGCGCCCAGTCGCGCGGCAGCACCGACGGCGCCACCTGGATGACGGCGGTGGGCGTGCCCTGTTCGCGGTAGAAGGCGACGACCCGGTCGACCAGCTCGTGCGTGACGGGTTCCGCGAACCCGAACCCGAGCGCCTTGCTCCAGTAGTCGAACGGGTCGAGGCGGGCGGACAGCACCACGCCGCCGCCCATCCGGGTCGTCGCGATCCCGAGCCCCTCCTGTGCGAGGGCCGGCGCGTTCGTCTCGTAGCGGTACATCATCTCGGCCTCGACGCTCTCCGCGAGCTCGGTCGGGTCCGTCATCCGTGTGTTCACACCTTCACGATGCTCGGCGGCGTCAGGAAGTTCGGCGCGAGGAGAGTGACGTCCGTCACTCCCGCGGGCGGTGGAACAGGTGGGCCCGTCGGACCAGGCCGTCCTCCAGGCGCAGGACCCACAGTGCGCCGGGCGGGCAGTGCTCCGGGTCCTGAGGCGGGTTGAGCAGCTCGATCTCCCACAGGGCGAGGTCATGACCAGCCACGACGTCGGCGAGCCGATGACGCACGCCGTCGGCGACGTCCGCCGCCATGGCCCGCAGGATGTAGTCGTGCCCCGTCGTGGTGTGCCCGCGTGGCCACGTCGACTCCACGAGCGGCGACCACCACTCGCCCAGCGCCGAGCCGAACTCGCCCCGGTCGGCCGCCGCCAGCATCTCGGCGGCCTCGCCACGACGGGTGCGGGTCACCGCGGCGACGTCGTCGTGCGCGGCCTCGGCGGTGGCGAGCAACGCGTTCGCGAGACGCCGCCGAGCCTCCGCGAGCCGGCTGCGGACCGTGCCGACGGGGATCTGAAGGGTCGTCGCGATGTCGCGGTAGGCCGGCAGCCCGCCGAGGTGCCGCAGGACCAGCGTCAGGCGCAGGTCCGTGGGCAGCTCGCCGAGAGCGGCCCACAACCAGTCGCGACTGGCGTACCGGTCCAGCAGGTCCGCGGGGTCCGGCTCGATGCTCGGGAGCCGGTCCGCGTGCTGCTCGTCCAGGGGCAGGTCGGACCGCGCCCGCCGCCGCATCCTGCAGGCGTTGCGCACGACGGACCTGAGCCACGGCCCTGCCGCGTCCACGTCCCGCAGGTCGTCGATCCGCAGCAGGGCCACGAGCGCGGCCTCCTGGACGGCGTCCTCGGCGTCCGGGACGTGACCCAGCACGCTGGTCGCGACCGCGAGCATGGCGGGTCGGTGCCGTGCCAGGAGGAGACCGACCGCACTCGTCTCGCCGGCCCGCGCGGCACGGACCAGGTCCCCGTCGGACGGGGCGCCGGGAGGGTAGGTCTTCAGCACCTGGCCGATGGTAGAGGACTGGCCCCTAGGGTAGCCGGCCTTCCCTCGCGGCCCTCGTGCTTGCCTCCGCCGGCACCATGGGGCCGGACGGAGCGGGTCAGTCCTGCTGATGAGCCACGATCACGGGGTTGCGCGACCGCCGGAGAACGGCGTCCGCGACGGAGTACCGGAGCCGCCCGACCGTCGGAGCGTGAGGCTGCCCACCGAGGACGGCCAGGTCGTCCGGCCGGAGCTCGTCGAGGATGGCATCCACCGTGTTGCCGCTCGTGAAGACGACCGTCCGGGACACCGTGGGGTACTTCTCGGACCACCGGGTGACCTGTCGCCGCACGCTCTCCCGCTCGGTCTCCGGGTACCCCGTGCCCGGCATGCCGAGGTCAATGCCTGCCGCGGGGTCTGGCTCCATCACGTGCACCGCCACCAGCGGACAGGCACGCTGCTGCGCCTCCGCGAAGCCCAGGTCGAGCTGAGGGGCGGCGTCGTCGCTGCTCACGCCGACCACCACCCGGCCCGGTTCGCCGGCCTCCGCCCCGGCCGGGATCACGGCCACGGGACCGTGTGCCGAGGCCGCGAGCGATCCCGACACCGAGCCGAGCACCGCCCGGTCCAGCGCACCGAGTCCGCGTCGGCCGACGACCACCAGGTCGGCAGACCTGGACCGCCGAACAAGCAGGTAGGCCGGTTCGCCGTGCACGATCTGCTCCTCGACCGTGTGGCCGCCGGGGTGCGCGTCGTCCAGCCGGGTGACCGCGCGCTCGACGGCGTCGAGGGCGTCCGCGCGCAGGTCCGCGACGCTGACAGCCAGGGTGGCGGCCGTGTTCGACGGCGGGGTGACGTAGGCGCTCAGCACAGTGAGCCGCGCCCCGTGCCGGTCGGCTGTCAGCGCCGCCCAGTCGACGGCTGCCATGCTGTGGGCGGAGCCGTCGACCCCGACGACGATGCCGCGGTACCAGGCGTTACGCATGTTTCATCTCCTCGGAACCGCACCTCACGACGTCCGGGCGCCTGCGGTATATGTCATCTCACGGCCTGGCCGAGCGAGCGACCCCACTCGCGGGCCCGATCGAGCTCGCCGTCCACGAGTACGTTCTTCGTGGTCACGAGGAAGCACTCGGAATCGGCGACCGGACGTGAGTGGAGCCGCCGGATCCGTCGCTCGATCCCCGCCGAGGCATCGCCGGCGAAGATACGCGGGATGTCCACGCGTGTGCCGAATGCGGCCCAAGCGGCCGGCGGGGTGGAGAGGGACTCGATCCACTCCCGCACCCCGGGCTTGGCGGCGCCGGGTTCGAGGACGAGATGCTGGTCCGGGTCGGCCGCCCAGCTCGCCGCATCCTCCCTCGACGACGCCTGCGGCAGGGTGTGCGCATGGGTGGGCGCACCGATCACCACCAGGTCGACCGCCAGATCGGGACCCGCAGACGCCGGTTCCACGCGGACATCGGTCAGGTCCGAGAGGCCGTCACCGATCGCCTGGGCGATCTGGCGGGTGTTCCCGAACATCGACTCGTACAGCACGACAGCAGTCATGACGCATCCCTTTCGAAGTGAGCCTTCCTGGAACGGTCGTCCAGGCACGCGAGCTCGTTCTGCATGGCTGCTGCGAACGCGGCACCAGGCACATTCCGCGCGTCGAAGTGAACCCCGCAGCGCAGGCGGCCGGCATACGACGTCGCTGCGACGCCGATCCGAACGTTGGCCGCGAGCACCGCGACCGGCCAGATGGCCGTGATGGGCGCGCCCGCGAGGCGCATCGTCTCGGCGGGGCCGGGCACGTTCGTCACGAAGCCGGCGACGAGGTGCTGCCGATGGCCGACGCCGTCCATGAGGCGCGCACCGAGAGGACCGCGCATCAGCTCGAGCGTGCCTTGTTGACGCGCGCGCACCTTCTCGGCCATCGTCCGAGCGGCGATGAGCCGGAGCCGGTCATCCGGTCCGGTCCCGGCGAGGGGGAGCCTCACCAGCATGACCCCGACCTGGTTGCTCGCCGACCCATGCCGCCGCAGAGCGACCGGCGACGAGACGGCCAGCGTCGCAGGGACCTGCTCGCCCGCGGCGCGGAGTGCGGCTTCGAAGCCCGCCGCGACGGAGGCGAGCAGTGCGTCGTTGACCGTCGCGCCGAACGAGCGCGCCCGCGACGTGAGCGCGCCCAGATCGACGTCGACGAGAGCCACACCCCGGTTCGGGCTCCGTTCGCCGAGCAACACCGTGGGCGGGACTCCTCGACCGCTGATCGTCGTCAGGACTCGCCGCAGCCCGAACCCGAGCCTACGGACCCGCCGCGCCGACCCCCCGGCTCGCCCGGATCGCCCATGGTCCGTCGGCGCGTCGACGGGAACGTCTCCCGACCGGGTTCGCCGTTCTTCGGGGTTGAAGAGCTCGTGCACCAGCGCGACTGCCGACATCCCGTCGGCGATCGCGTGGTGGATCCGCAGGATGAAGGCGGCATCCGTCAGGTCGCCGCCCGGCACGAGCAGAAGCTCCCACAGCGGACGGTCGCGGGCGAGCGGAACGGTCATCAGCTCACCGCATCGTCGTTCGAGCGCCACGACTGCCTCCTCGGCCTCGACGAGCCGGACATGGTGCTCCAGGTCGGGTGGCACCTCGGCCCACGCGTGCCCCCGCCCCGCGGGGACCGCCACGCGACGGAGCGACGGCAGTCGGCTGATCCGCGACTGCAGTGCGGTGCGAAGGGCCGGGAGGTCAAGGACTCCGTCGTCTCCGACGAAGCCGCCGTGCGTCAGGAGGCCCGCCACCAGGAACACGTTGACCTGGCCCGAGTGATCGAGCACGAGATTGGCCTCGTCGGCCGGGGCGAGGCGCGGCATCGAGGTGCGCACCTGTCGACGGTCACCGGCCCTTCGCCGCGGCGACAGGTTCGAAGGAGCTGGGTCGTCCATGACGGTCGTCCCGAGGCCTACGGCGTGGTCGTACGGACGGTGCGACGGGGCGCGTGGACCGGCCGCGCGACGTTGCCGAGCCGCATCAGCATCTGGGGGAAGCCACCGAGGGAGAGCACCTGGCGCAGGTCGTGGCGCGTCGTCGGGTTCTCCAGGACGGTCGTGGCGAACGACGCGCGGACGAAGTAGCCGGAGGCGACCAGGAGCGCGCGCTCCAGCGCCTGGCCGGCCATGACCCAGTCCCGGGGCGTGTCGCCGGGAGTGCTCAGGACGGCGAGGGTCGAGTTCTGCTCGAACCGTTCCCGGCCGACGCTCTCGTGGAACCGGCGCGCCGGTGCACCCAGGTTGCTCGGCGCCCGTCCGAGGTACCTGACCGGAATGCCGTCGTCGCGTCCCGGCTCGGTGGCGGTCCAAGCCGCCTCCTCGTCGCGACCGGCCAGGTCCTCCGCCGCGATGGCCTCGGCCCGCCGCACGAGCTCCAGCACCCCTGTCCGCGCGGGGTCCGAGGGCTGGATCGCGCGCAGGCCGGCTCCCTCGTGGTCCGCGGCCCGCTGGATGGCGACCAGGAGGTCGGTCGGCAGGGGCTGGTCGTCGAAGGGGTCGCGGGACGTCGCGCGGTGCTCGATCGCCACGGACAGCTCGAGCTCGTCCGGGCTCGGGTCGTCGCCCGGCTCGAGCGCCAGCTCGGCGACGAGCAGCTCGTCGCCCGGGTCGGGCAGGAGCGTGACGACGGCGGTCAGCGACTCGCGCCGGGCAGCCACCCTCGCGTTGAACAGGAAGGCCCCGCAGCTGATCAACATCTCACGGCCCTGCGGGTCGTTGTGCCGGAGCTGCCTCGACGGATCGGCACGAAGCGTCACGGTGCTCCCCGTGACCGCCACCTGCCACGGCTGCGTGTTCAAGACGCTCGGAGCGTCTCCAGCCGCTCTCAGGATCCTCTCGATCCGTGCGTCGCCGACGTCCATGGCTCGTCTCCCTCAGTCCGTGCTCGCCTGCCTCGACCGGCCCAGCCGGTCTGGAGCCGCGTCGACACCGGATCTGGTCGACCCGTGCTCTTCACCCAGGACAGCACCCGGCCCGCGCGCCCGGCAGGGCAGGTGGTCCTGTCTTCGACTGCCCTTCGTCCTGCGTGTGACCGACCAAGGGCCTGACGCGGCAGGAGAAAGGCCGGGTCAGCCCACCGGGTACACGATCCGCGTCTGCCACCGGCTCGGATCTGCACCGCTCTCGGGCCCGAGGACGTACTCCTCCCACACGACCGTCGGCGAGGGCATCCCGTTCTCCCGGAACCAGGCGGTCAGCTCTTCGTGGGCCGCCGTCAGTGTCTCGTAGGGGCCCTCGTGGACCGCTTCCACCGTCGCGCCGGCCGGGAGCATCGCGGCGACGACGTCGTCCGACGGTGCGGCCCCTGCCGGGACCGGGTAACCCGCCGTCACGTCGAACCCTTCCGCGGACATGTCCTCGTAGAGCGCCACGGGCGGCCCCGAGGGCTCCACGCCGCGCGCTCCGAGCGCCTCGGCCGCTGCCGTCATGGCCCGTGGAAAGAAGTCCTCGAGCTCGTCCATCCGTACCTTCTCGCGCAGGCCGACGATCTCCTGCGCCGTTCGTTCGCCTCGAACGATCTCCATCTCAGTCCGCCTCCTCGTCGAGTCCGGTTGCACACGGAGTGGTGCCGCCAGCATCCGACCCGCCTCGCGACGGCTCGGGTCGCGAGGACGTCGTCACCGCCCCGGTTCCGGAGAGTCGGGTGTCTTCGGGGTGTGCACGACCAGGACGGCGCACTGTTCGCCTCGCTGCGCTCGATCGGCCTGTTCAGCAACCGGCTCCTGCTGTGGGGCATCGGGGCCGAGATCCTCTTCGCCGCCGCGCTCGTGGGCCTGCCGCCCCTGCAGCGCGTGTTCGGGACCGTGCCCCCGCCCGCCGAGTACCTCGCGCTCCTGGTGCTGTTCCCGGTGATCGTCTGGGGCACCGACGAGGCGTGGCGCCTGCACCGGCGTCGCCGGAACCTGCGCGACCGGGACGCGACGGCCACCGATCACCGGCACCGCCGGCGTCGGGCGACGAGTGCCGGAGCCGTCTGAGCGGACTGCGCGCCGGTGGCGCACGCTCCGAGATTCCTCTGAGATTTGCCGCCGAGACTGTCGGCATGAGCACGATCACGCCACCGCGCGCACCGTCGGCGACCGGACAGCCGGGACGGTCCGTCGCGCTGAACCACCCCGGGGGCCTCCTCCTGCGGATCCTCCTGGTCGTCACGGTCGTCGCCGTGGCGGTCTTCTGGTGGACCGGTACACCGCCCACGACGGGTGGCTCCCCGGGCGGGGCGCTGACCGCGCTCGGAGAGCTCACGGGTCTGGTCGCGTCCGTCCTGGTCTGCGCCCAGGTGCTCCTGACCGGCAGGGTCCCGTGGTTCGAGCGGGCCGTCGGCCTCGACCGGCTGGTCTCCTGGCACCGGACCCTGGGGACGAGCGTCGTCCTGCTGGTCCTGACGCACGTGCTGATGATGATCCTGGGCGGTGCGCTCCTGTCCGCTCGTGCGCTCTGGCCCGAGGCGGTGACGATCGTGACGACTCAGCCGGAGATGCTCTCGGCAGTGCTCGGCACAGCGGTGTTCGTGCTGGTCGGGGTGACGAGTGCGCGGTTGCTGCGCCAGCACCTCTCCTACGAGCTCTGGTTCGTCGTGCACCTGAGCGTGTACGTCGGCATCTATCTCACGTTCGGGCACCAGATCGCCGCGGGAGCCCATTTCGTCGGATCCCCGGTGGCGCGCGTCGTCTGGGTCCTGCTGTACGCGGTGACCGCGGCCGCGCTGCTGACCTGGCGGGTGATCCTGCCGCTGGTCGACGTGGTCCGGCATGCGCCGCGGGTGACCGCGGTGCTGCCCGAGGCGGGCGGCATGACGAGCGTGTGGGTCTCGGGCAGCGGCCTGGGAGATCTCGGCGCGAGGGCCGGCCAGTTCTTCCTGGTCCGCTTTCTCGTCCGCGGGCATCTGGTGTCCGCCCACCCCTACTCGCTGTCCGTGGCGCCTGCGGGGGACCACCTCCGGTTCACCGTCGGGGCGCTCGGCGACCACTCCAGCGCGGTCGCACGGCTGCGCCCCGGAACCCGGGTCCTTCTCGAGGGGCCGTTCGGGCGGTTCACCGCGGCCCGTGCCCGCCGGCCCGGTGTGCTGCTGGTCGGCGGTGGCGCCGGGGTGGGACCCGTGCGCGCGCTGGCCGAGGAGCTGAGGCTGCGCGGGCACGACGTCGTGGTGGTGCACCGCGCCCGGTCTGCGGCCGACCTGGGCCTCGGGAACGAGCTCGCGGCGGCAGGGATCGACTACCGGCCGGTGGTCGGGCACCGCTCGGAGCTGGGGTACGACCCGCTCGACACAGGCCACCTGCCGGCGCTCGTGCCGGACCTCGCACGGCGCGACGTGTTCGTGTGCGGGCCGCCGGGCATGGTCGCGACCGTCGTGCGAGCAGCGCGCGCGGCCGGTGTCCCGAGGTCCGCCGTCCATCACGAGGAGCTGAGCCTGTCATGACCGCACGTCGCTGGAGGGGCACGTTCGTCTACCTGGGAGCCCTGGCTGGGCTGGCGGCCGTCGCCGTCGCCCGCTTCGGCGGCCTGCCCGTCGACCAGGCCGCGGCACCCGTCCCTGGCAGCACCGTCCCGGCCGGAGACACGGGCGGCGCCGCGGGCGGGTCCGGCAGCCAGAGCACACCGGACCCGAGCACCTCACCGTCGAACCCCGGCACGGGCTCGCCCGACACCTCGACCGTGACCGTCGCGGGGGACGTGTCCCAGACCCCCTACGGCCCGGTGCAGGTGACGGTGACGTTCACGGGCACCCGGATCGCCGACGTCCAGACCGTGCAGGCGCCGAGCGGACCGGAGAGCTCCCAGATCGCCGCACGGTCGACGCCGATCCTGGCGCAGGAGGTCGTGGACGCGCAGTCCGCCCGCATCGACACGGTCTCCGGTGCCACCTACACCTCGGAGGGCTACCGGGAGTCGGTCCAGTCGGCGATCGACGCGAGGGGCTGACCCGTGCGATACCTGGAGACGGTCATGGGGGTCCCGATGTCGCTCGACCTGCGGGACCCGGACGACGACCGGTCTCGTGCGGCGGCACGCTCCGCGTTCGACCTCCTGCGGGCCGAGGACGCGCGGTTCAGCCCGTTCCGGGCGGACAGCGAGCTGCGCAGGTACGAGCGAGGGCTGGTGGACGCGCCGTCGCCCGAGCTCGCCGAGGTACTGAGCATCGCCGCGGGCGTCCAGGCTGCCAGCGCGGGTGCGTTCGACATCCGACGACCGGGCGGCGGCCTGGACGCGAACGGTGTCGTCAAGGGCTGGGCGGTCCAGCGCGCGGTCGAGCTGTTGCGGGCCGAGGGCTTCGGTGACCTGTGCTTCAACGCCGGCGGCGACGTCGTGGTCGTGGGCGGCCCCGAGCCGGGCCGGAGCTGGGCAGTGGGAGTCAGGTCGCCGCTCGTGCCGGACGAGCTCGTCGCCCGGGTCGAGGTGCGCGAGGGCGCTGTCGCGACGTCCGGCACGTACGAGCGGGGGCAGCACGTGTGGGACGGGCGCACGGGCCGCGCCGCGGACGGGCTCCTCGCCGCCACCGTCGTGGCCGGGGACCTCACCACGGCCGACGTGCTCGCCACCAGCGTCCTCGCACTCGGTCCCGACGGCGTCGAGTGGGCGCTCGGGCAGGGAGCGGCGTGGGTCCTGGCCGTACGTCCGGACGGGACCCTGGTCAGCGGCGACGCGGGGCAGCGACCGGCAGCGTGAGCATGAGCCGTGTCCCGCGCGCACCGTCCTCGCGCCCCGTCGCCGTCACGTCGCCGCCGTGCTGGGCGGCGATCTCGGCGACGAGCGCCAGACCCAGTCCGTAGTGCCTGCGCGCCGGCGCGGCCGCGTCGGGGGTCCGGCGCGAGGCGAAGCGCTCGAACAGGTCGGCACCGTCCTGGGGAAGGCCGGGGCCGTCATCCTCGACCACGACGCTCGCCGTGCTCCGGCCCAGCAGGACCGTGACCTGCACCTCGCCTTCGGCATGGTCGACGGCGTTGTCCACCAGGGCCGTCACCGCCCGGCGGACCGCGGCGGGGGTGGCCATGACCGGCGCCGTCGGCTCGCCCTCACCCCGAAGACGCACGCCACGCTCGTCGGCCGTCGGACGGGCCGCCTCGACGACCTCGCGGACGACGGCGGCAAGGTCCATCGCGACCGGGTCCACCGAGCGCATGTCCGCGGCGACGAGCAGGTCGTCGAGCACCTCGGTGAGCGCCGCGGTGTCGCCCAGCAGCCCGTCGACGTCCTCGCTGATGCCACGCGCGTCGTCCGACGACGACTGCGCGAGCCTCCGGCGCAGCAGCTGGGCGCGTGTGGACAGAAGCGTGAGCGGGGTGCGCAGCTCATGACCGGCGTCGGCGACGAAGCGTCGCTGCATGGCCAAGGCCTGGGCCGTGGGCCGGACCGCTCGGCGGGCGAACCACCACCCGCCGACGGTGGCCAGCACCACGCCCACACCGCCGGCGACGGACAGGGCCAGGACCAGCAGTGCCAGTTCCTCCCGCCGTTCCGACGGGTCGAGGACGGCCTGCACGACCCGGTCCGCCTGTCGCCCGGTGAGCACCTCGTAGGTCCCGGAGGCGACGCCGACCTGCTCCCGGACCTCATGTCCCGTGCGTGCCACCTGTGCCATCAGCTCCAGGTCCGGCAGACCCTCGGGCATCGCCGGGGACACCTCCAGCCCGCGGGCCGACTCGATCGCCACCCAGACCCCGGGCTCCACGGCGCCGACGTGCTCGGCGGTGGTGACCGCCGACTCGAGGCGCCGGTCGTCCTCCTCGGCGAAGGCGCGCGCCACGACGAGCACCACGACCACGGCGACGAGCAGCAGGCACGCCATGACCAGGGCCCCCGTCTGCAGGCCGAGCCTGCGGCTCGTGCGCCGCAGGAGATCACGTTCGGCCGCGGTGACAAGTGCCGTGCTCACAGCGCACCCCACCGGTAGCCGAGTCCGCGCACCGTCACCACGGCACCCCGGCCGAGCTTGCGGCGCACGTAGTAGACGTAGGTGTCGACCACACCCTCGTCGGCGGCGTCAGGGAACACCTCGTCGAGCACCTCCTGCCGGCTGAAGACGCGGTTCGGGCGGCGCGCCAGGAGCTCCAGGAGCGACGCCTCGCGTTCGGACAGGTCGGCGCTCCGGCCGTCGCTCAGATCGACACGCCGAGCCGACACGTCGAAGGTACCGCCCGGGAGCCGGATCTCCCGTGCGCTCGCCGGCGTCGCCCCCGCCCGCCGGCGCAGCGCGCGCAGCCGCGCGAGCAGCTCGTCGACGTCGAACGGCTTGCCCAGGTAGTCCTCGGCGCCCGCGTCCAGACCCTCCACCCGGTCGGCCGGGTTGCTCAGCGCGGACAGGACGAGCGCCGGCGTCGGCACCCCCTTGGCGCGCAGGCGGGCCAGGAGGTCGAGCCCTTCGACGGCGGGCAGGCCGCGGTCGAGGACGAGGACGTCGTACTCCCTGGTCAGGCCCAGGTGCAGACCGCGCTGGCCGTCGCCCGCGACGTCGACCGAGTATCCCTCGGTGCGGAGCAGCTCCGCGAGCATTCCCGAGAGCTGCCGGTCGTCCTCGACCAACAGGACCCGGGCCGACGCCGACATGAGCACACCCCTCCACCGCACGCGTCAGGTGGTGGGACGTGCGCTCGGACCAGGTTCCCACGAACGGTCGGAGCAGGCCGACAGGACGCGGGACCGTCGGCCTGAGAAGTCGGGACGTTCGGTCCTGCATCCGGAGCCGTCCGCGGTGGTGTCGTCGAGGAACGGGTGGACACCACGACCGGCGCTCGCCGACCGTGGCCGCCCGTGCCAGCCCATGTCCGAGCCCCGGCCACCAGGAGGAGTCATGAAGGCGCTCGTCTATCACGGACCCGGAAGCACCGGGTGGGAAGAGGTGCCGGAGCCGACCGTCGAGAACCCGGACGACGCCGTCGTCCGGATCGACTGCGTCACGATCTGCGGCACCGACCTGCACATCCTCAAGGGAGACGTGCCGACCGTCGAGCCCGGACGGATCCTCGGTCACGAGGCCGTCGGCACCGTCGAGGTGGTCGGGGGCGGCGTCCGGAACCTCGGTGTCGGCGACCGCGTCCTGCTCTCCTGCATCTCGGCCTGCGGGCGGTGCCGGTACTGCCGCGAGGGACGTTACGGCCAGTGCCTGGAGGGTGGCGGCTGGATCCTGGGCCACCGCGTCGACGGAACTCAGGCCGAGCGCGTCAGGGTTCCGTTCGCGGACATGTCGACCTACCGGCTGCCCGACGAGATCAGTGACGAGGACGCAGTCCTCCTGGCCGACATCCTGCCCACCGCCTACGAGGTGGGTGTCCTGGCCGGATCCGTCACGCCGGGGGACACGGTGGTGGTCGTGGGGGCCGGCCCGGTCGGGCTTGCCGCGGTCGCCACTGCGCGGCTGTACAGCCCGTCGCACATCGTCGTCGTCGACCCGGCGAAGAGCCGCCGCGATGCGGCGTCCGGCCTCGGCGCGGACGTGGCGCTCGACTCCGCCGACGACGTCGCCGGCCGGGTCGCCGAGCTCACCGGCGGTCTCGGCGCTGACGTGGCCGTCGAGGCCGTCGGCATCCCCGCGACGTTCGAGCTGTGCGTCGAGGTCGTCCGGCCCGGTGGCCACGTGGCGAACGTCGGTGTGCACGGTGCCCCGGCCACCCTGCACCTGGAGACCGCGTGGATCCGCGACCTCACGATCACGACGGGTCTCGTCGACACGCGCACCACCCCGACGCTGCTGGGGATGGTCGCCGCCGGCCGGCTGCGGCTGCCCGAGCTGATCACCCACCGGTTCGAGCTGACGCAGATGCAGGAGGCCTACGACGTGTTCTCGCGGCCGTCCGAGACGGGCGCGCTCAAGGTGGCGCTCTTCGGCGCCGGTCACCGGCCTCGATGACATGGCGGGCCGGCGCACCGCGGACCGCGCCGGCCCGGCAGTACCTGGCCTCCCGTCAGTACGTGGTCAGGCCGGCCCGGGCGAGGCGACGCCCGAACGCGAGCGTCGGAGCCAGCTCGCCGCCCGTGACCCGCCGGTAGGTGTCGGGGTCACCGGACTTCACGTCGAGCAGGACCAGGTCGGTGTCGGCGAGCATCCGCTCGGTGAGGTTCGCGCCGAGGAACCCCGAGGTGTCCGGCGCGGTGTGCACCCCGAGCTCCTTGGCGCCGCGCGTGGTCCTGCCAGGGCCTGCCGGGCCAGGATCGGCCGGGACGCGGCCCAGGCTCGGCGTCACGGGCACATCGTCAACGGTCCTCATGGTCGTTCTCCTTCGATCCCGCCCAGGACACCAGCCCACGAGGCCGGGGCGGCAGAGCCAGGCGGCCCCGGGTTCCAGGACCAGGGTCCTCGCCTGTGCCGACTGCGCCGTCGCGGGCGAGACTGAGGCACATGCGGCCGGTGCGGGCGTTGACGCGGTACCCGGCGATCACGGCGGCCGCCGTCGTGCTCGCGACAGTGCTCGCGCTCCAGGCCAGGGGCGAGCCGGCCGCAGGACGTTGGGTCGCGACGGTCTACGTCGGCGGGTTCGTCGTGTGGACGCTCGTCGGGATGGTGCGCGACGTGCTGCGCGGGCACGTCGGACTGGACATCCTCGCCGTGGTGGCGATGGTCGCGACCATCGCGGTCGACGAGTACGTCGCCTCCCTGGTCATCGTGCTGATGCTCGCGGGCGGTGAGGCGCTCGAGGACTTCGCCGCCCGGCGGGCCCGGCACGACCTGACGGCGCTGCTGGACCGGTCACCGCGCACCGCGCACGTGATCGTGGACCCGCAGGCGGCGGGCTCCGACGGCGTACGGGACACCGTGGTGGACGAGGTCGCGGTGGGGGACGTCCTCCTCGTGCGGCCCGGCGAGATCGTGCCCGTCGACGGGGTCCTGCTCGGCGGCGGGTCGTTCGACGAGTCGTCGCTGACCGGTGAGAGCCTTCCGGTCACCCGGGAGGCCGGCGGCGAGGTGCTGTCGGGTGCCGTGAACGGGACCCGGGCGGTGCGGGTGCGAGCCGTGCGTCGCAGCGTGGACAGCCAGTACCAGCAGATCGTCGCGCTCGTGGCGGCAGCGCAGGAGTCGCGGCCCCCGGTGGTGCGGCTCGCCGACCAGTTCGCCGTGCCCTTCACGGCCGTCTCGCTGGTGCTGGCGGGCACGGCCTGGGCGATATCGGGAGATCCGACGCGCTTTGCCGAGGTGCTGGTGCTGGCCACCCCGTGCCCGCTGCTCATCGCGGCGCCCGTGGCCTTTCTCAGCGGCCTCTCCCGCGCCGCCAAGCTCGGGGTGATCATGAAGGGCGGCGCGGTCATCGAACAGCTCGCGCGCCTGCGGTCCGCCGCGTTCGACAAGACGGGGACGCTCACGCAGGGCAGGCCGGATCTCGTGGCGGTCCGCCCCGCGGAGGGGTTCGGTGCCGACGAGCTGCTGCTGCTCGCCGCCTCCGCCGAGCAGTACTCGTCGCACGTGTTCGCCGACAGCGTCCGTCGTGCCGCAGCTGACCACGGCCTCGACCTGCTCGCTGCCGACGAGGCCGAGGAGGTGGCCACCAACGGCGTCACGGCGACCATCGGCGGCCGCCGGGTCGTCGTGGGCAAGCCGGCGTACGTCGGCGCCGTCGCGCCGGACACCGTCAGCGCGGAGCTCGCCCCCGGCCAGGCGGCGGCGTACGTCGCGGTCGACGGGCGGTTCGCCGGCGTCGTCGTCCTCGCCGACGATCCTCGGCCCGAGTCGTCCGCCGTCGTGTCGTGGCTCCGGGCCAATGGCGTCGCGCACGTCACGATGCTGACCGGGGACGCCCGGCGAACGGCCGAGTCGATCGCACGGCAGGTCGGCATCGAGGACGTGCGTGCCGAGCTGCTGCCCGGCGAGAAGGTGCGGATCGCTGCCGGGCTGCGACCGCGCCCGGTCATGATGGTCGGCGACGGAGTGAACGACGCGCCGGTGCTGGCCGCCTCCGACGTCGGGGTGGCGATGGGCGCCAAGGGCGCGACCGCCGCGGGGGACGCCGCCGACGTCGTGCTGCTCGTCGACTCGCTCGACAGGCTCGTCGACGCCGTCTCGATCGGCCGGCACACCCTGCGCACGGCGCTGACCGCGATCTGGCTCGGCATAGGGCTCAGCATCGCCCTCATGGTGGTGGCGATGACAGGTGCCATCCCGGCCGTCACGGGTGCCCTGGTGCAGGAGCTCGTCGACCTGGCGACGATCCTGTACGCCTTGCGTGCCCTCGGCGGCCCTCCCACCGGGCTCGAGGAGCGTGCTGCCGTCGGGAGCCCGCCGCTCACCAGGTCGAGTCGCCCCGGATGACGGCGTCGGAGCCGCCGTCGATGAAGACGACCTGGCCGCACAGGTGGGTGGGAGCCGCAGGGTGGCCGCCGATTCCCGAGGCAGATCCGGGGACGACGACGGTGCGCATGATGGGTCCTCCGTGCGGCTCGCGGGACGGATCCCGGCGGACGGCGGGGAGGAACCGATCGCTCAGGCGAGGGAGAGGAAGAGCTTCTCCAGCTTCTGCAGGTCGGCCTCGCCGTTGTCCTCGTCGGCGAGGCACTGCTTCACGCCCGAGGCGATGACGGCGAAGCCCGCCCGGTCGAGCGCCTTGGAGACGGCGGAGAGCTGCGTCACCACGTCCGCGCAGTCCGCGCCCTCGTCCACCATGCGCACGACGGCGGCGAGCTGGCCCTGGGCGCGCTTGAGCCGGTTGCCGACCTTCTTCATCTCGTCCGGGTCGAGGTCCATGTCCGATCCTCCGTTCAGCGCCCGAACAGGCGGGACAGGAACGAGCCGCTGGAGGGCTCCTCGGCGTGCCCCTGGCACTGGTCGCGGCGCGGCACGCCCGCCATCACCTGGTCGACGTGCTGGCCGCAGCCGGCCCACGTCGTCTTGCCGCACGTCGTGCAGGTCACCGCTCGGCACATGCCGGTCTCCTTCGCTCGGGTTTTCCTCAGAATACCCCCCGGGGTATGGTGGGGGCAAAGCCGAGGAGGAACCGCATGAAGATCGTCATCGTCGGAGGAGTCGCCGCAGGCATGTCGGCGGCGACCCGGCTCCGCCGTCTGGCCGAGGACGCCGAGATCGTCGTGCTGGAGGCCGGCGACCACGTCTCGTACGCGAACTGCGGGCTGCCGTACTACGCGGGCGGAGTCATCGAGGACCGCGAGGCGCTGCTCCTGCAGACGCCGGACAGCCTCGCGTCGCGGTTCCGCCTCGACGTGCGGGTGCGCAACCGGGTGACCGCCGTCGACGCGGAGGCGCACACGCTGACGGTGCGTGACCTCCGGACGGGCGACGAGTACGCCGAGACCTACGACCGGCTCGTGCTGAGCCCCGGTGCCCGCCCGGTCGTCCCACCGGTTCCCGGCATCGAGCGCGCGCTCGTGCTGCGGGACGTGGCCGACGCCGACCGGCTCGTGGCCGCCGTCGCCGGCGCTGCCGATGGTGCCGCCGACGGCGCCGGCAGGACCGGCGCGCGCAGCGCGGTCGTGATCGGCGGTGGCTTCGTCGGCCTGGAGGTCGTCGAGAACCTGGTCCGCCGAGGCCTCGCCGTCACCCTCGTGGAGCTTGCCGACCAGGTGCTCCCGCCGCTGGACCCGGAGCTGGCCGTTCGTGTCCGGGACGAGCTCGAGTCCCACGGCGTCGACGTCCGCACGGCGACGCAGGTGTCGGCCCTGACGCCCACCACGGCGAGACTGGCCGACGCCACCGGTACCGAGTTCGGCGAGGTCCCCGCCGACGTCGTCGTGGCCGCCGTCGGCGTCCGGCCCGACACGGGGCTCGCCGTGCTGGCCGGTGCCGCTCTGGGACCGCGCGGCGGCGTCCTGGTCGACGAGGACCTTCGCACGTCGGTGCCGGACGTGTTCGCCGTCGGCGACGCCGCCGTCAAGCGTGACGCCCAGGCCGCGCCGGGCGAAGCGGAGCCGTACGCGCTCATCCCGCTCGCGAACCTCGCCAACCGGCACGGGCGCCATGTCGCGGACGTCATCCTCGGCCGGAGCGGGATGCGGCCCTCGATCGGCACCGCCGTGGTCGGCGTGTTCGGACTGACCGCCGCGGCAGTGGGGCGCAACGAGAAGAGGCTGCGGGCCGAGGGACGGCCGTACCGCGTCATCCACACCCACCCGAGCCAGCATGCCGGCTACTACCCGGGAGCCACCCCGCTGGCGCTCAAGCTTCTCGTCGACCCGGACACCGACCTGATCCTCGGCGCCCAGGCTGTCGGCCAGGACGGCGCCGACAAGCGCATCGACGTGCTCGCCACCGCCATCACCGCGGGCCTGACCGCCTCGGACCTCGCAGACCTCGAGCTCGCCTATGCACCCGCGTACGGATCGGCCAAGGACCCGGTCAACATGCTCGGTTACGTCGCGGACAACCTCCGCACCGGCCGGACGCGCAGCGTGCAGTGGCACGAGCTGGACGGTCTCGTGCGCGACGGCGCCACCCTCGTCGACGTCCGCACCCCCGCCGAGCACGCCCGCGGTACCGTGGAGATCGTCGCCGGCGACGCCAGGTCCCGGGCGCTGAACGTTCCGCTGGACGAGCTCCGTGCCCGAGCTCGCAATGAGATCAGGGCCGAGGCGCCGGTCGTCGTGCACTGCCAGGTGGGGCAGCGTGGGCACACCGCCGCCCGGCTCCTCAGCCAGCTCGGCTACGACGTACGCAACCTCGACGGCGGGTACCTCACGTGGCGGGACGCCACCCGGTCCACCACACAGACCGCAGCACAGGCCAGCCGCGAGAGCGGTCCGGCACGACCGGAGACCGGCACCATGATCGGGAGCGCGCGATGAGCTACGAGATCACCACCACCGTCCACCGCCCCTTCGACGACACCGTCGCGGCCGTGCGTGCGGCGCTCGTCGAGCAGGGCTTCGGCGTGCTGACCGAGATCGACCTGGCGGCGACCCTGAAGGAGAGCGCGTCGACCCCAGCCCCCGCCGACCCTAGCCGCTGAGCTCGTCGACGGACCGGCGGGGCGTGTGCTTGGGCATCGAGCTGTACCCCAGCCGCATGAGCATCTGCGGCGCCGCGTCCAGGGACAGGACCCGGCGCAGGTCGTGGCGCGTGGTGGGGTTCTCGAGGACGGTGGTCGCGAACGACGCACGGACGAAGAAGGTCGTGGCGACGAGCAGCACGTGCTCCAGTGCCTGGCCGGCCAGGATCCAGTCCCGGGGTGTGTCGCCCGGCGTCGTCAGGACGGCCATCGTCGACATGCGTTCGAACTCCGCGACGCCCGTGCTGGCCAGGAACTGCCGGGCCGCTGCGTGGTCGTCGGCGCTGGCGGGACCGAGCAGCTCCTGGGGGACCCCGTCGGCGCGGTCCGCGTCCGTCCCCGTCCAGGCCAGCTCTTCGGCGCGCGCCGCGGGGTCTTCGGCGGCGAGGGCCTCGGCCCGGCGGACCAGGGCGATGACCTCCTCGCGAGCGGGCTCGGAGGGCTGGATGACGCGCAGGTCCGCGCTCTCGTCGTGGGCGGCGGACACGATGGCGTGCAGGACGTCCGAGAACAGGGGCTGGTCGTCGAACGGAATGCGTGACGTAGTGCGCCGCGCGATCGCCACGGACAGCTCGAGCTCGTCGGTGTTGGGAACCCTGCCGGGTTCGAGCTCGAGGACGGCGACGAGCAGCTCGTCGTCCGGGTCCGGCAGCAGCTGGACCACGGCGTCCAGCGACTCGCGGCGAGCGGCCGTCCGCGCGTTGAACAGGTACGCGCCGCAGCTGAGGTACATCTCCCTGCCGTGCGGGTCGGAGTGCTGCAGCTGACGCGCCGGATCCGCGTGGATCGTCACCGTGCTGCCCGTGACGGACACCCGCCACGGCTGGGTGTTGTAGACGCTGGGGGCGCTTCCTGCTGCGCGCAGGATCTTCCCCACCCTGGAGTCGATCAGGTTCATCGTCCTCGCCCCTCTCGCACCGCCGGCCGGGCGCCCGGCGCCCGGAGGCCACGGGGCGCCGCCGTCGACCTGCGGGTCACCCCTGGCTCCAGTCCAGCGCCCGGTCGCGGGGAGCGGTAGGGCAGGAGGTCCCCATCTCGTCCGGGCCTTGGTCCCTGGACCTCGCGTCGACCGGCGACCTCGGCCCTGCCCCGCCAGGACCAACGCCCCTACGAGGCCCGGACCGCCGCCGGGAGACTGAGGACATGGGCGAGCGAACAGTGATCCTCGGTGGTGGCACGGGTGGCTCTGGACACCGACCGCCGGACACCGCTCGACTGCCGAAGGAGACGACGTGACGTCGCCGCGCACGGACCTGGACCTCGCGACGGTCGACGCCGTCGTCCTCGACACCGACGGTGTGATCACGGACACCGCCCGGACCCACGCGGCCGCCTGGAAGCGTGCGTTCGACGAGCTGCTCGACAACCGCGGTGCGCGGAGCGGTACCCGCCCAGCGCCGTTCGACGTGGAGACGGACTACCTGCGCCTCGTGGACGGCAGGTCGCGAGCGGACGGCGCCCGGGTCTTCCTCGGTTCGCGGGGCATCGTGCTGCCCGAGCACGGTCGGGACGGTACCGGTACTGCTGGAACCGACACGCTCGAGTCCCTGCTCGAGCGCAAGACCGGGTACTTCCTCGACGAGGTGCGGACGCACGGGGTCCGGGCCTTCCCGACCACCGTGGCGTTCCTGCACGAGCTGCGGCATCGGCAGGCCGGGATCGCGGCCGTGTCGGCGAGCCGCAGCTGCGGGCCGGTCCTGCGCGCGGCCGGCGTGGACGGCCTGGTCGACGTGCGCGTGGACGGTCTCGACGCCCAGCGGCTCGGGCTCGCGGGCAAGCCGGACCCGGCGCTCTTCCTGGAGGCTGCGCGGCGGCTCGCGGTGCCGCCCGCCCGGTGTGCGCTGATCGAGGACGCCCTGGTCGGCGTCGAGGCCGGCCGTCGCGGCGGGTTCGGGCTGGTGATCGGGGTGGACCGTCAGGGCCGGTTGCGCCGGGAGATGCGGGAGCTGGGCGCACACGTCGTGGTCGCGGACCTGGCCGACGTCGCCGTTGTCGGGAGGCACCGTGGAACACGCCACCCTGTCGTATGAGGGCTTCGACCCGGCCACCGAAGGGCTGCGCGAGGCCTTGTGCACGCTGGGCAACGGGTACGTCGCGACCCGCGGTGCCGCGCCGGAGTCGGTGGCGGACGGCGTGCACTACCCGGGTACCTACTTCGCCGGCTGCTACGACCGGCTGACCTCCACGGTGGCCGGCCGCGCGGTCGAGAACGAGGACCTGGTCAACGCTCCCAACTGGTTGCCGCTCAGGTTCCGCACGCCCGGACAGGACTGGCTCACTCTTGCGGGTGGCCAGGTCCTGGAGCACCAGCAGGATCTCGATCTGCGCCAGGGGGTCCTGACGCGGCGCACCCGGTTCCGCGACCCGATCGGCCGGCGGGTCGCCGTGACCCAGCGGCGGCTCGTGTCGATGCACGACCCGCACGTGGCCGCACTGGAGAGGACGTTCGTCGCGGAGAACTGGTCCGGCCGGCTGGAGGTCCGCGCGAGCCTCGACGGCCGGGTGACCAACGCCGGCGTGGCCCGGTACCGCGACCTCGACGGGCAGCACCTCGTCCCCGTGGAGGAAGGGTGGGACAGCGAGGAGCGCATCGCCTGGCTGCAGGTCCGCACCGCCACGTCGCAGATCCGGGTCGCGCAGGCGGCGGTGACGGTGGTCGTCGGCCGGCCGGGACCGGTGACGACCCGCTTCGAGCGCTCCGCGGGGGAGTCCGCGGTCCGGATGCGGCTGGACCTGGCCGAGGGCGTACCCGTGACGATCGAGAAGCGCGTCGCGATGTACACCTCGCTGGACCGGGCGATCTCCGAACCCCTGGACGCCGCGCGTGCGCACGCCGCTCGTGTCCCGCCCTTCGAGGAGCTCCTGACGGACCACGTGCGCGCGTGGGAGCACCTGTGGCGGTCGTGCCGCGTGGTCGTCCCGGGGCAGCCGCAGCAGGCGCTGGACCTGTACGTCTTCCATCTCCTGCAGGTCCTGTCCGAGCACACGGAGCACCTCGATGCGGGCATGCCCGCGCGCGGCCTGCACGGGGAGGCCTACCGCGGGCACGTGTTCTGGGACGAGCTGTTCGTGTTCCCGTTCCTGCTGCTGCGCCTGCCCCGTGTGGCGCGGTCGCTGCTGATGTACCGCTGGCGGCGGCTCCCACAGGCCCGGCGGGCGGCGTCCGACGCCGGCTACCGGGGTGCGATGTACCCGTGGCAGAGCGGCAGCGACGGCCGCGACGAGACGCAGCGGATGCACCTCAACCCGGTTTCCGGCCGGTGGCTGGAGGACCACACGGACCTCCAGCGGCACGTCGGCATCGCGGTGGCGCACAACGTGTGGCAGTACTACCAGGCGACCGGCGACCTGGAGTTCCTGCACGGGTACGGCATCGAGATGCTCGTGGACATCGCCCGGTTCTGGTGCAGCCTCGCGACCTACGACGCCGCGACGGACCGGTACGACATCCGCGGTGTGGTCGGGCCCGACGAGTATCACGACCGGTACCCGGAGGCCGACCGCGCCGGGATCGACAACAACACGTACACGAACGTCATGGTGACCAGGGTTCTGCGGTACGCCCTGGACGCGATGGCGCTCCTGTCCGAGCGGGAAGGCCGCGCCCTGCGCCGGCGACTCGGGCTGGAGGAGCACGAGACGGAACTGTTCGACCACGTCAGCCGACGCATGCGTGTGGTGTTCCAGGGCGAGGGCGTGCTCTGCCAGTTCGAGGGCTACGACCGGCTCGTGGAGCTCGACTGGCCGGCCTACCGGTCGCGCTACGGGAGTATTCGCCGCCTCGACCGGATCCTCGAGGCGGAGGGCGACTCGGTCCAGCGCTACCAGGCGTCCAAGCAGGCGGACGTCCTGATGCTCGTGTTCCTCCTCGGTGAGGACGGCCTGCTCGGGGCACTGGCGTCGCTCGGCTACGAGTTCGACCGGGTGCGGCTCGACCGCACCGTGGACCACTACCTCGCTCGCACCAGCCACGGGTCGACGTTGAGCGCCGTCGTGCATGCCTGGGTGCTGGCCAGCCGGGACCGGGGCGCCTCGTGGCGGTTCTTCCGCGAGGCGCTCGACAGCGACATCGCCGACGTCCAGGGCGGCACCACCGCGGAGGGGATCCACCTCGGCGCGATGGCCGGCGCCGTCGACCTCGTCCAGCGGTGCTACACGGGGCTCGACCTCACTGGCGGGGTGCTCCGCCTGGAACCCCGGCTGCCCGACGAGCTCGACGCCCTGGAGCTGCGGCTCCGCTACCGGGACCACTGGGGCATCACCGTGCGGTGTGACCACGACGGCGTTCGTCTCGGCATACCCGGGTCGCAGCAGCCCTCGATCACCGCCGCAGTCGACGGTCAGGAACGAGAGCTGAAGCCCGGGGAGGTCTGGGACGTACCCCGGAGGCCGGACGGGATCGCGCCCGGCGGGCCCACGGGTGCGCCCCGGGCACAGCCGCCCGGGGAACAGCACAGGGAGCAGAGCAAAGGAGTCCAGTCATGAGTGCACCCCGGAATCCGTCCCCGGTCATCGTTGCGGTCGACGGAAGTGAACGCAGCGCCGGGACTGTGGCCCTCCGCGGCGCGCGATGTCGAAGACCTCCGGAGGTCGGGCGAGCGGTCCTCGAGGTCTCGGACACGCCGGTCGAGGTCGTCCCGCTGAAGGACGAACCGAGCACGGCACCGCTCGTGCTCGAGAGCTCCGGGGAGATCCTCAAGACCGGGCCACGCCCTGCGACTCGTCCATCATGTTTCGACAGCCTTACGGGCGCCAACCTTGAAGCGCCATGTCGGCCACCTCTTCGAGCTGCTCGCGATCGACGCCGGTAGCGGCCTGGACGGCGATGCCGAACGCCACGGACATGACGTACCGGGCGAGCCGCCCGGGGTCCGCGTCGGCCGGAAGGTCACCCTCCTCGACAGCCCGCCCGAAGCGCTCCTCAAGCATCCTGCCGCCTGCCTGGCGCCAGGCCACGAGCACATCATGCGCACCCCGGCCTCCGTCACCGGAGACGAGCGCAGCCTGCACTCCCAGGCATCCGTGCGGGCTGTCAGGAAGAGTCGTCGCTCGGGCAGCTCCATGAAGCCACGCGTCGACCACCGCTCGTGCGGTGGGCTCCGCCAACGCCCTTGACGTATAGGACGCAGGTCCGGCGGTGTAAAGGTCCAGGGCCTTGCGGAACAGCTGCTCCTTGTTGCCGAACGCGGCGTACATGCTCGTCTTGGTGATTCCCATGGCCCCGGTGAGGTCGGTGAGACTCGATCCCTCGTAACCGCGTTGCCAGAACACCCGCAGCGCGCGGTCCAGGGCAACATCGATGTCGAACTCCCGCGGACGGCCCATGACTGCGCTACGTGTACCACTCATCCGACTAGAATACTCCTCGGTACAGATGTGCTGGGTGAGCCCGCTCCCGCCGTCGACGCACGTGCGTGTCACCGTCGCTCGGACCGGCGAAGGGTGGTGGTCTCGTCCCGGCAAGCCTTTCGGCGCGAGACCACCACCCTTCGTGTCGCTGGGATCGAGGCCGAGGTCACCTCGGCGCCGGACGGTCCGGAGGTCAGGTCATCCGGCGAGCTGTCGGCGGAGCACCTCGGCGTCGTGCAGGGCGGACATGTGGACGAAGCGACCGTTGCGCACCTGGTAGATGGCGTACTCGACGATCTCGAACGATGCCCCGGTGGGGGTGACGCCGAGCCATTCCTTGACGGGGGTGCCGGTGTTGATCAAGCGGGCGCCGATCCGGTCGCCGTCGAAGGCGAGCTCCTGCAGGTCCCAGTGGAAGTCGGGCACGGCCTCCGCGTCGCCGGTCAGGACGGCGACCACGTCGTCCCTGGTGCCGGGTTCGCTGTTCAGGGTGACCTGGTCGTTGATGAACTCGTCCATCCGGTCGAACTGGTGGGCGTTGAGCGCTGCGATGTAGTTCTCGTAGAACTCGCGCAGATCGATGTCAGGCATGGTCGTCCTTTCCGTGTGCCACCCGGCGGGCAGCGTTCGTGACTCGCGTGTCCGGCCGCCGCATGTCGTGTCGGTGACCGTGACACACGCGCCAACACCGAGCCACCAGACTTTCATTCCGATCGGTACTTAAGTGGGCCAGGGTGTGTGCCGCCGCTCGCCGAGGCCGTCCCAGGCGCGGCCGACGAGGACCGATGGCCGACGGCCGGCTGATCCGGCTGGGGAACGAGTACCGCGGCTGTGGCCCGGCCCGTACCGGTGGGTGATGTCGAACGTGGATCTGGTCTCTCACGATGACCGCGCACCGACCGGGCACCTGTCCGGCGGACGCCGGCCGTCTGGTCGGCCTGCATCTCGACTCCTGGAAGGAACTCCCATGTCCGACACCCTCGAAGCCCTCGCCCCCGCCACCGGCAGCCCGCGGCGCCGGTGGGGCCGGCGCCTGGTCGCCGTCGTCGCGACGCTCCTCGCCCTCGCCCTGCTGGTCAGCGTCACGGTGCTGGTGAAGGCCTTCATCTTCAAGCCCGCCAACGGGCCGGCCGCGTTCCGCGACGCCCCGGCATCGGACTCCCTGATGGTGGTCGCGGGCGCCAGCACGGTGCAGGGCACCATCAGCGCCGACTGGGTCAGCGGCCTGTACGAGCCCGGCACCGATGTGGTCAACGCCGGCATCAACGGGCACACCACCGCCGATCTCCTGGAGCGCCTGGACCGCGACGTCGTCGAGCTGGACCCCGAGCGGGTGATCACCCTGGTGGGCACCAACGACATCCGCAACGATGTCGACCCCGCGCAGTCGCAGGAGAACATCTCCCAGATCCTGGACAAGCTGACCACACAGACGTCGGCGGACGTGGCCGTGATGTCGCTGCAGCCCCTGGGAGAGCAGCCCGACAGCGACGAGAACACCCGGGTCCGTGCCTACAACGCGATGCTCAAGAGCGAGGCCGAGGAGCGAGGTGTGGACTACCTGCCGCTGTTCGAGTCGCTGGAACCTCTGCTCGACGGCGACGCCCCCGACTTCTCGTTCCCGATCATCCAGACCGCGTTCGACAAGTTCCTGTTCGGCAAGACGTTCAACGAGATGTCGGCCGGCCACGGCCTGCAGATCACGGCCGACAACGTGCACCTCAACGAGCGCGGCGCCGCCGTGGCCGGCCGGCTCGCCGCCGGTTGGATGGAGCAGACCCGATGAACGGCCGTGGGAGGTCGCCCTCCACCCGCTGCCGTACCGGCACGGCATCACACGGGCGTTCTTCGCACCGGCCTGGCGCCGCCACATGAACGACATCCTGGTCCGGACCATCGTCCGGATCGACAGCCTGTCCGACGAGGACAACCACGTCCGGGACTGAGCGTGGCCGCACCGGCCCGTACGTCGCTCCCGTACCGCGGTACGGGCCCCGCTCAACCCAGGGGTGACGACCGCCACCCGGCGCGGACCGTACCCTCAGGACATGCCTCACGAGGAGCTGGACAAGGAGACGAAGCGCGCGCCGCTGCCCTTCTGGGCGCGGTGCGTGCTCGCCTTGTTCTGCTCCGCCCTGTACGCGATGGCGGTGCCCTACACGTCGGCGGTCTACGAGCTCGACCTCGCCGTGGCATTCGCCATCGCCACGGTGCAGTGCGGCTCGCTCGTGCTCGCCGTCCCACGCCCACGCCTCGGCGCAGCTGTGCACCTGCTGTCGATCGCGGCCCTCGTGCTCGCCACCCGCGAGAGCGACGCGGACATGTGGCCGCTGCCGATCTCCGGCCTCGTCTCCCTCGGCGCCCTCGTGCTCCTGCTCGGCGTCCGGGAGAGATGGACGGTCTCGTTCGGGACCTGGTGGGCGAGCGTCGCACTGCTCGTGGCGCTCATCGTGCTCACGCCCGACCGCTACGCCGATCCCGACCAGTGGGGCACCAACCTCACGATCTACACGAGCTACACGATCCTGGTGCTCGGCGCCGCGATCGCGGTGGGACAACGCCACCGGATCCGGGCGGAGCTGGCCAAGGCACGCAAGGACGTCGAGCACGCCGAGGCGCAACGCATCCTGTTCGAGGAACGGGCGCGGATCGCGCGCGAGCTGCACGACGTCGTCGCGCACAGCATGTCTCTCGTGCACATGCAGGCCCTGTCCGCACCGGCCCGGCTCGGTCCGACCCGCCCCGAGGTGGAGCGTGACTTCGAGGACATCGCCCGCTCGGCCGGCACGGCGCTCGCCGAGATGCGTCAGCTCCTCGGTGCCCTGCGGCCCGACCACGGCACCGCCGACCTCGTGCCGCAACCACAGATCCAGGACATCGCCGACCTCGCGGCCGGGACCGTCCGGGCCGGCATCCCGGTCACGCTGGACGTCGCACCCGGCGCCACCGCTGCGTCGCCCATCGCGCAGCTCACCGCGTACCGGATCGTGCAGGAGGCGCTGAGCAACGTCGCCCGGCACGCCCGGTCGGCGTCGACGCAGGTGCTGATCGACGTCCAGGGCGCCGTCCTGCACGTCCGCGTGCACAACGGGCCGCCCGCGGACGGTGGGGGAGGGGACCCCGCCAGCCCGGACCGCGGCGGGCACGGGCTGCGCGGGATGCGCGAGCGCGTCACCCTTCTCGGCGGCAGTCTGGAGACCGGCCCGGACCGGTCCGGCGGATACTCGGTCGAGGCGATCCTGCCGTCGGCGATCATCGAACAGGCCATCAGCGCCGAGGAGTCGCGATGACCGTCCGTGTCCTGGTCGTCGACGACCAGCCGATGTTCCGGGCCGGCATGACGGCGCTGCTCGGCGCCGAGGAGGGGATCACCGTCGTCGGAGAGGCCGGCGACGGCGAGGAGGCCATCGCCCGCAACCGCGTGCTGCACCCCGACGTGGTGCTCATGGACGTGCGCATGCCGAAGATGAACGGCATCGACGCCGCCCGCCGGCTCACCCGTCCCGCGGGCGCCGCGAACGCCCCTCGGGTGATCATGCTGACCACCTTCGACATCGACGAGTACGTCTATGCGGCCCTGGAGGCCGGGGCCAGCGGTTTCCTGCTCAAGGACGCCGGCGTCCGCGAGCTGGCCACCGCCGTCCAGGTCGTGGCGCGGGGCGACTCGCTGCTCGCACCGCAGGTCACGCGCCGGCTCATCGAGCAGTTCGTCGCGAGAAAGCCTGACGGCCTGGTGCCGATGACCGTGTTCAACAGTCTGACCGACCGGGAGCGAGAGGTGTTCCTGCTGATCGCTACGGGCAGGTCGAACGCCGAGATCGGCCGGACCCTCTACATGGCCGAGCAGACCGCCAAGAGCCACGTCAGCCGCATTATGTCCAAGCTCCACCTGCGCGACCGGGTGCACGCGGTGATGCTCGGCTACGAGACCGGCCTGGTCACGCCGGGGTCCGCAGGGTTCGCCGGCGACACAGCCTGACGAGCTCTCGTCCCTGCCGCCCCGACGGCAACGCGTGGTCCGGCGTGTGTCGTTGTCGCCGGTACCGGCGTACGGGCCACACGCACCGGATGGGTGATGATCCGGGACGGCATGCCTTCCTACCTTCGGGCCACCTACGGAACACGGCACCACCCGAACGAGGAGATTCACCATGCGCACCATGTCCCGCCGCCGGAAGGCGGCCACGATCAGCGTCAGCGTCGCGGCCGGCCTGGCCGTCGCTGCCGTCGGCTCCTACGCCGTCGTCCGTGCGATCCCGGCCGAGTTCCCGCTCGTCTACTCCGAGAAGATCGAGCCGGGTGTCACACAGGGCGTCGACATCGCCGACCCCGCCACCGCCCTGACCTTCGCCCGTGTCGATACCGGGGCCGGCCCGACGGTCCTGGCCGTCACCGGGTACGCGGACCACGAGATCACGGGAGTCGACATCAACGCGGCGGCGGGTACCGCCTTCACCGATCCGATCGCGGCCTTCGACACGCTCGGCTACCCGGCGCTCCAGGAGATCGCCACCGACACCGCGCTGCGGCGAGCGACAGTCTCCTCCGCCGAGGTGCTCACCGCGATCGACACCCACTCCGACCACATCGGCACCGGCACCAACTACGTCGAGCACCAGGCGGAGGCGACCATCGAGGAGCCCTACCTGTTCCCGAAGGTGGGCGCCCTGACCGACTCGAACGAGCCGCTGCCGGCTGGTGAGGGCGGCCTGCTGGACTACGAGGTCGAGCTCGGCCTGGTCGCGCTGGACGACATCACCGCCGAGACCGGAACCCCCGAGCACATGGGACTCGTGCTCAGCAACGACTGGACCGACCGCGAGCTGCTCGTCAGCCAGATCGAGGTCGACAACCTCACCGGTGGTGCCGGCTTCACCAACGCGAAGAGCCAGCCCGGGTTCTTCAGCACCGGCGACCTGTTCGTCATCCCCGCCGACTGGCAGTCGTACTACAAGGACCTGGAGCTCGACCTCTTCGTCAACGGCGACCTGCGCCAGCGCGCCCACCCCGTCGACATGGTCTGGGACGCCCCGACCGTCATCGAAAAGGTTCTCACTATCGGCGACCGCACCTGGGACAGCGACGGCGAGCAGATCCCGCTGACTCCCGAGGCCGGCGTGATCTCGCGGGGCACGGTCATCCAGAGCGGCACCCCGGAGGGTGTGATCTACCGCGCCCCGGACACGCGCCAGCGGTTCCTGGGCTTCATGGAGTGGGCCGGAAGCCTGGGCACCAACGCCGAGAGCGTCGTCGCGTCCGCCCTGGACGTCTACGTCCGGGACGCCCACGAGGCCGGCGTCTACCTCCAGCCGGGGGACGAGATCGTCACCCGCGCCGAAGGCCTCGGGCAGATCTTCACCACCATCGTCCCGGGACCGCGCTCCGAGACCGAGTAGGCGCCCGGAGCGGTGCGGCATGCCGGGTCTCCACCGCGCGGTGATCGCAGGGGCGGACACCGGCGAGACTTCCGGCCCAATCGGTCCGTAAGTCTTGCCGTGCGGCGCGCCCCGTGATGCACTTATGTCTCGCTCGGTACAGAAGTGGCTGGGGTGACCTCACCCTGAAGAACTGGAGACACGATGAAGATGCGATCACTCGGCATCGGGGGAGCCGTCGCGGCCACGCTCGCGACGACGGCCCTGCTGCTGCCCGGTGCCGCGCCCGACCGGGGCGCGGCACCGGTAGCCGTCGAGACCGTGGCGGTGTCGGCGGGCTCGTCCGCCTCGGCGGCGTCGGCCGCCGGGCACCGCGACGCCCGCCCGCCGACGGGGTACACGTCGCAGTACGCGCAGGTCAACGGCTTCCGCATGCACTACCTGCGAGGCGGCAGCGGGTCGCCCGTCGTGCTGCTGCACGGCTTCCCGCAGACCTGGGCCGAGTGGACCGACCAGCTCGGTCCGCTCGCCGAGGACCACACCGTGATCGCGGTGGACCTGCGGGGGACCGGGGACTCCGGCGTCCCGCAGGGCGGCTATGACACCACGCAACTGGCCAAGGCCGTCCATGCGCTGCTCACCCGGCTCGGCCTGAACGACGGGGTGCAGATCGTCGCCCACGACATCGGGGCATGGGTCGCCTACCCGTACGCCGCCATGTGGCCGGACGAGGTGGAGCGCATCGCACTCATGGAGGGGCCCATCCCCGACGAGACGATCTACGAGTACCCGGCCCTGAACGCCGACGGCGGTCCGTCGATCTGGCACTACGGGTTCTTCCAGCAGGACATCTCCGAGGGGCTGGTCGCCGGGAACGAGCGTGAGCTGGTCGAGGGGTTCATCGGCCAGTTCCTGGGCGACGAGTCGGCGTTCTCGCCGGCGGACTACGAGTTCTACGCCCGGTACCTGCGCGAGCCCGGTCGCTGGGACGCGTGGCTGAAGATGTACCGGGCGCTGCACGTGAACGTCGAGCAGAACGCGCGGTTCCGGGCCGACGGGCCGCTGACCATGCCCGTCCTCGCGATCGGCGGCGAGAAGTCACTCGGCGCGAGCATCGGTGACCAGCTCGAGAAGTACGCGAGCAACGTCGACACCCGGGTCCTGGAGGGTTCCGGGCACTGGGTCACCGAGGAGCGGCCCCAGGCGCTGACGGATCTGCTGCGCGCGTTCCTGCGATAGCCCATGCGATCTCGGCACATTGAACCGTGGACGGGCGTGGAGGTTGATCGGTCGGCTCAGGCGAGAGCTTCGGGGGTCCGGTCCCAGTCGCGGGGCGTGAGGTCGGGCCGGCGGTTCTCGTAGTCGCTCGACAGGAGCGGAGAGGAGATGATCATGTCCGCGGTGGCCACGTTGCAGGCCATCGGCACGTTCCATACGGCGCCGATCCGTAGGAGCGCCTTGACGTCGGGGTCGTGCGGCTGGGCTTCGAGCGGGTCCCAGAAGAAGATCAGCATGTCGAGGCTGCCTTCGGCGATCCGGGCCCCGATCTGCTGGTCCCCGCCGACCGGGCCGGACAGGAACCGGTGCACGGGAAGACCGAGCTCGTACTCGAGCATCGTCCCGGTGGTGCCGGTCGCGTAGAGCTGGTGCTCGGCGAGGGTGTCCCGGTTGTACTCGGCCCAGCGCAGCAGCTCGACCTTCATGTTGTCGTGCGCGACCAGGGCGATATGACGTTGCTTGACGGCCGGGTTCATCGTGACCTCCGATCGGCGGCGGCGCGGGTTGTGGCACTCGCCCCGTCGCAGGCGTCGTACTCGAAGTATCTGGCTGCTGCCGGTGGTTGTCACCCGGGTCGGCTGCACGTCCCTCACCGCGGAGCGCTCGATGGGCCCAAGGAGCCGGGGCCTCTGAGCCCCAGCTCGGAGACCCCAGCTCCTGCCCGAGCGAGGGCCCAGACCCCTCGCTCGGGTCCCGGCCCGGGGGCATCTCCCGAGCCTCTGCCCTGCCGGGAGCCTACGTGGGTCGTGGGTCGTGAGTTCGGACTGCGACGGGTGAAACAACCGACGACGCGGATGGTCGACCTGCTCGACGCCGGTTTCGGTCTTGAGCCGCAATCCACCTCGGGGTCGGCGTTGGTGGCGGAGCGGCGGTCGAATGGAGCAAAAGCGCAGGTCAGTGCGGTGTGTTGGGCCTGGTCAGATGGCTTAACCATGGAGAAATCCCGTTCGCACGGCCGGGAAACACCAGCCCCGAAGACTCGATGCGGTCGGCAGGACGTCGGCATCGCGTCACGGAGGGGCACATGGCACAACGGTCGATCACGGTGGCATCCGCCGCCATCGAGGTGCAGTGGGATCCGGCGGCGAACCTCGCTCGATGTGAGGTCGAGATGCGCGAGGCGGCCCGCCAGGGCGCAGATCTGCTGGTCCTGCCGGAGCAGGCGTTGCAGGGGTATCTGCCCGACACGCTCTCGCTCGACCTCGACCACGTCGGCTACCAGCAGGAGCACGCCGAACCGCTCGACGGTCCGTCGGTGCGGCACATGGCCGCGCTGGCCTCGCAGCTCGGCCTGCACGTCATCTTCGGTATGACCGAACGCGACCCCCGCAGCCCGCACGTGCTGTACAACACCGCGGTCCTTCTCGGGCCGGGCGGCCTGGTCGGCAGCTACCGCAAGGTGCATCAGCCCGGCGACGAGAAGCACGTCTACTGGCCGGGCGACGACTTTCCTGTGTTCGACACCGAGCTCGGTCGGATCGGGATGCTGATCTGCTACGACAAGTGCTTCCCCGAGACCACCCGAGCCCTTGCGCTGCGCGGTGCGCAGATCCTCGTGATGCCGACTGCCTGGGCCTACCAGGACACGGTCTGCGACCCCGCCACCGACCCGATGGTCGACTACTACACGCTCTTCGGCCGGGTACGAGCGCTGGAGAACCAGTGCTGGTTCGTCGGCTCCAACCTCGTCGGCTCGCTCGGACGCCTGCAGTACCACGGCCACAGCCGCATCATCGACCCGCTCGGCCGCATCGTCGCCGACACCGGGCCGGAGGCCGGGCTCGCCGTCGCCGAGATCGACGTCACGGGCTCGATCGGCCGCGCCCGTAGCCGCGGCTACATCGCCTACGACTTCCTCAAGGACTACATCCCGATCGACGCGGGCGGCGCGATCAGCCGCTCGACGGTCCCGACCGCAGCACTCGAAGGCAGGTGGACGGCATGAGCGTCCTCGACATCACACGCATCTCGAAGAGGTACACGCAGGGCGGCCCGGAGGTACTCAAGGACATCAGCTTCCGTGCGGAGAAGAACGAGTTCGTCACGATCGTCGGCCCGTCCGGCTGCGGCAAGTCGACCCTGTTCAACATCGTGGCCGGCCTCCTGCCCCCGACCCAGGGCGAGGTCCGCCTCGACGGCGAGGTCGTCACCGGCACGACGACGCCGCACATCGGCTACGTGCTGCAGAAGGACCTCCTCTTCCCCTGGCTGACCGTGCTCGACAACGTCGGGCTCGGGCTCGAGATCCAGGGGATGCGGCGCCGCGACGCACGCGAGCGAGCGCGCTCGATCTTCGCCGCCTACAACCTCGAGGGCTACGAGGACAAGTACCCCTCAGCGCTCTCCGGCGGTATGCGCCAGCGCGCGGCGCTCATGCGGACCCTGGTCACCGACCCCGACGTGATCCTCATGGACGAGGCCTACAAGGCGCTCGACTACCCGCTGAAGATCCAGCTCGAGAGCGAGCTGCTGCAGACCGTGCGTGAGCGCGGCAAGACCGTCGTCTTCGTCACCCACGACATCGAAGAGGCAGTGACCCTGTCCGACCGCGTCTACGTGCTCAAGGCCAGGCCCGGAGAGGTCGTCGCCGAGATCCCGATCGCGTTGACCACCGACACCACACGGATCGACCAACGCCGGCTCGCCCCGGAGTTCAACGACTACTACGAAGCCATCTGGACGAGCATCGGCCGAGCGCCGATCGCCGCGTGAAGGAAGACCCACGCATGACCACACTCGACATCGCAGACGACCGAGTCGTCCGGGCTCCTTCCACAGCCACCGGACGGCGCGCCACCACCTACCGCACCCTGCTGATCACGCTGCAGGCCGCCATCGCCATCGCGCTCCTCGCGACGTGGGAGATCGGTGCGAGCACCGGTGCCGTGAACACCTTCCTGTTCTCCAGCCCCAGCCGAGTCGGCCAGGTGCTCGTCGAACGCTGGCAGAGCGGCGACCTGCTCCTCGACGTCGGCACCACCGCACTGGAGGTCGCGCTCGGCTTCGTCATCGGCGCCGTCGGCGGCTCCGCGATCGGTCTCCTGCTGTGGTACTCGAAGTTCGTCGCCGACCTCAGCGCCCCCTTCATCGCCGCGATCGGCAGCATCCCCGTCCTGGCCATCGCGCCGATGACGATCATCTGGTTCGGCACCGGTCTCGAGTCCAAGATCGTCATCGTCGCCTTCTCCTGCGTCGTCGTGTCGCTGACCACCTCCTATCGCGGCGCGCGCATGGCCGACCAGGACCTGCTCAACCTCGTCCGCTCCTTCGGCGGCAACCGCGGCACGGCCTTCCGCCGAGTCGTCGTACCCGCCTCGATGACCTGGGTCGTACAGGCCCTGAAGCTCAACGTGGGCTTCGCGATCGTCGGCGCGATCGTCGGCGAATACATCTCGTCCAACGCCGGCATCGGCCACATGATCCTGCTCGGCAGCTCGAACTTCAGCGTCAACATCGTGCTCGCCGGACTCGCCCTCGTGATGGTCATGGTGCTCGCCTTCACCCTGATCGTCTCCGGCATCGAACGCGTCCTCCTTCGATGGGAAAAGTAAGGAACACCATGAAGCTCCACGGCAACCGTCATCTCGCCGCACTCGCGGCCGGCGCCCTCGCCCTGGCCGCAGCGGGCTGCGGCGCACAAGGCACCAGCGCCAGCGCGGGCACAGACCCGGGCTCGAACGAGGTCGTCATCAACCAGGCATTCCAGTCGCTGCTCTACCTGCCCCTGTACGTGGCCCAGGAGCAGGGGTACTTCGAGGACGAGGGCGTCGACGTCACGATCGACACCGGTGGCGGCGGCACCCAGTCGTGGTCCGCGGTGCTCGGCGGCTCGGCCGACTTCTCGATCCAGGACCCGGTGTTCGTCCCCAAATCGCACGAGCAGGGCGGCGAGGGCGTGGTCGTCGCCGCCGTGCAGAACGCCCCGACCGTGTTCATCATCGGCCAGGACGACACCGACCTGCAGGACGACCTGTCCTTCCTCGACGGCAAGCGAGTGGTGACCAGCCCCGAGCCGGACACGACCTGGGCGTTCATGACCTACCTCGCGCAGCAGAACGACATAGACGTGGAGATCGTCAACGTCGCGATCGGCAACGAGCTCGCCGCCGTCCAGTCCGGACAGGCCGACTACGCACTCGCGGTCGACCCCCAGGTCGCCCAGGGCGAAGCGATGGGCCTGACGAGCGTGTACTCCTTCTCGGCCAACGAGGACTGGTCGCCCTTCGCCTTCTCGAGCCTCACCACGACGCAGGCGTACATCGACGAGAACCCGGAGGCGGCGCAGGGCGTCGTGACCGCGTTCGAGCGTGCGAGCCGGTCGATCTACGCCGATCCCGACCGCGCCATCGAGATCGCGCAGGAGTACTTCAGCGATCTCGACGACGACGTGATCGCGACCTCCGTCAACCGCGAGATCGAAGCCAAGGGGTATCCCGAGACGGTGCTCGTCACCCCTGAGTCGTGGGACAACAACCTGGAGATCGCCCTGTACGCGGGCAACGTCGAGGACTACCCCTCGGACGCGACGAGCTACGAGACGAACGTGAACACCGAGCTCGCCGAGCAGGCCGCAACCGCGGCCGACGAAGCGGGTACCGAGTGAACCACCGGGTGCCGGTACCAGAGGTCTGTGCCGGCACCCGGCTGCCAGAAGGGTGTTGAGCATGGACGCACACCAGGTGAGAGCACTGCTACGCGAGCACGGCGTACACCTCGACGGTGGTGAGGCCGAGGCGGCGACGGTCGAGCTCGCGCAGGACTGGCTGGCGCGAGCAGCCCGGGTACGGGTGGTCGCGGAGCGCGTGATCCCAGCCGGTGAACCGCCGATCACCGTCGTGACGACGGGGGACCGCTGATGCAGGAGCTGCTGGACCTGTCCATCGCCGAGCTCGCAGCCGGGCTGCGACGACGCGAGTACAGCGTCGTCGACGTGGTCTCCGCGTCCCTCACACGGATCGAGCAGACCACCGAGCTCGCGGCGTACGTCGACGTCTACGCCGATCGAGCCCTGAAGATCGCCCAGGCGCACCAGACGTTGCTCGGCAACGGGATCGACCTCGGCCCGTTGCACGGAGTACCGATCGCGGTGAAGGACAACATCGACGTCGAGGGCACGCTGACCGCCGCAGGCAGCCGCATCCTGCAGGGCAACCTCTCGGAGGAGGACGCGACGGTGGTGGCACGCCTGCGCAAACGGGGCGCGATCATCGTCGGGACGACGAACCTGCACGAGTTCGCCTGGGGCGGCACGACGGACAACCCGCACTTCGGCAGGACCCGTAATCCCTGGGACCTGAGCCGGAGCCCTGCGGGTTCGAGCGGCGGTTCGGGTGCGGCGGTCGCGGCACGCACCGTGTTCGCCGCGCTCGGCACCGACACGGGCGGTTCGGTGCGCCTGCCGGCCTCGATGAACGGGGTCACGGGCATCCGGCCGGGGATAGGCCGGGTCAGCAACGCGGGCGTCTACCCGTTGGCATGGTCGCTCGACACGGTCGGCCCGCTCGCGGGCAGCGCGCAGGACTGTGCCGTGCTGCTGGACGCCATGAGCGGCCACGACGTCCGCGACCCGCAGTCGTACGGGCACCCGACCGCCGGCCTTGCCGGCGTGCGGGAGCGAATGCAGCGGGGAGCGCGCATCGGCGTCGTCTCCGGCGTCAGCCGCGTCCAGCTCCAGCCTGCCGTGCTCGAGGCCTTCGACAACACTCTCGTCCTGCTCGAACGGCTCGGGGCGAGCGTGCACGAGGTCGAGATCCCCGACCTCGAAGCTGTCGTCGACGCTCTGGTGATCGTGGACGCCGTCGAACCGAGCGCCCACCACGCGCCCTGGTTACGGAGCCGTCCCGCGGACTACGGCGCCGACGTACGAGCCAACCTCGAGGCCGGGCTCGTCATCCCAGCGGTCGACTACGTGCAGGCCCAGCGGTATCGCGCCCACGTGCGACGCCACTTCATCGCCGCGTTCGAACAGGTCGACGTGCTTGTCACTCCGACACTGCCGTTCACCGCTCCCGGCGTGGGGCAGACGAGCATCGAGATCGACGGTGTCGAACGCGACGTCCTGACCAGCCTGATGCGGTTCACCGCGCTCGCGAGCGTTCCCGGCCTGCCGGCGATGAGCCTGCCCATCGGGTTCGACCCGGACGGCTTGCCCATCGGTCTGCAGGTGATCGGCCCGCCCGACGACGAGGCAGGGGTGCTGCGGGTCGGCGCGATGCTGCAGTCGCAGACCGACTGGCATCAGTGCCGACCGTCGCTCGCCTGACCATCGACGAAGGGCCTGCGCTGGAAGTGGTTGACGATGTGGATCTGGTCGGCGCGGTAGTAGCCGGTGGCGATCTCGATCAGCGTGCCGTCGGACCGGTAGGTCTTGCGGTGCTGCAGCATCGTCGGATCGCCGACCTCGAGGCGCAGCAGCTCCGCGACTCCGGCGTCCGCACGCGCCGCCCCGGTGGTCACGACCGCCTCACCGAGCTCGTGGCCGAAGGACTCCAGGTAGGCGAACGTCCCGCCGCCAAGGCTCGGTGAGTCGACGGGAGGTCGTTCGAGCCCGAGGTCCGTGCGGAGGAAGGATGACCAGAGCACGAGCGGCTCCGGCCCCATGGTCAACCGCTCCCAGCGGATGACTCGATCGCCCGGTTCGAGCTCGAGCTGCTCGGCGACGGCCGGCGTCGGGTCGAGCTCGCTCCAGTCGATGAGGCGGTAGAAGACGAGACGTTCGGTCAGGTTCGTCTCGCCGTCCTCACCGATCGCGCGCAGAGAGTTGAGCTGGTGCAGCAGGACGTGCGTGGTCGGCTGGGTGCCCTGCCCCGGTATGCGTCGCAGCAGGTTCTCCTGCACGAGCACGGCGAGCGCTTCGCGTACGACGTTCCTGCCGACGCCGAACCGTACTGCCAGCTCGTCCTCGGCCGGCAGAGACCGCCCCCAGGCACCCGCGATGATCTTGGCGCGGATGACATCGCGGACGAGGCGAGCACGGTGGTGTCGACGATCGAGGTAGCTCGTCACGGTGGATCCCTGGATTGCCAGTCGAGGTGTGCGGCCCGGGCCCAGCAACGCGAGGGCGGCGCCGGGGCGCCGCTGCACCACGCACCATACCGTGGCGCTGCCGCACCGTCGGGCGAGTGTACGGAGTGCGCCCCCAGGCAGGTCCTCCTCCAGGCGATCCGGTCCTCGCCGGCGCTGAGCGAGCACGCCGCGCGCGAGACGCTGGTCGCGCTGAACGGGGGTGCCCACGTCGGGGTCGGCGTCCACGACGCCGACCCCGGTGGTCCAGCTCTGCGGGGTGGCCCGGAACTGAGGACCGGCGCTGCACCGATGGGCAAGGGATCGCTCAGGCTGATGCGAGGAAGCCGGAGCGAAGCGAGCGGACCGCGGACATCAGCTCTTCGACGCGGCTGGAGTCTGCCTCGTTCTCGAAGATGCCTTCGGACTTGAAGTACGTGCCCACGACCGCGCCGTCGGCGACGCCGAGTACCTGCTCGACGGTTTCTGCGCGCACGCCTGTGTTCACGAAGACCGGGGTGTGGCCTGCGTTCGCCTTGACGATGCGAAGCGCCTCGATGTCCGTCGGGGCGCCCGCCGTGGGCCCGGATACGCAGAGCGCATCGGGCGCGGTGGCGAACACGGTGGTCCGGGTGATGGATGCCAGATCCCGTTCGGCGACGTACTGCGCGGACTCGGGGACGATGTTGTACAGCAGGCGCACGTTGTCGGCTCCGATGCGGTGTCGGTGACGGGCGATCTCGCCGACGTTGGTGTCCCACATGCCGAAGTCGCTCGCGTACACGCCGGTGAAGATCTCGCGCACCCAACGGGCGCCGGTGGCCACCGCCAGGTCGATCGATGCGCGTGCGTCCCACAGGACGTTGACGCCGTAGGGGATCGTGACGTCGTCCAGGAGCTCGCCGATGACGCGGGCCATGGTGATGGCGGTGATCGGCTCGGTCTTGGTGAGGTACGGGAGGCTGAACTCGTTCGAGAACATCACGCCGTCCACCCCGCCCTCCTGGAGTGCGGCGAGCTCCCGCCGCGCCCGTGAGACGACCGCAGACAGCCCGGCCGTGCTGTCGTAGCCAGGGTCTCCGGGCAGCGCGCTCAGGTGAAGCATCGCGATCACGGGCTTCGGTGCGTCGAAGATCTCGTTCAGCCAGCTGGTCATGCCAGTTCCTTCCATCGAAGCCTGCGCCAGGGGTTACAAATTCACATCTTGAGGCATACGATCGCACACATGACAGCTCAGAGTCGAGATGTAACACCTTCGTAACACCTCGACTGTGAATTTGTAACTCCCTACTCCTAGGTTGGTGCCATGGCAGTCAAGATGCGACGAGCGATCGTCGAAGAGCGCGTGCTCCAGCTCGGCGAGGTCAAGTACGCCGACCTGGCCCGCGAGCTCGAGGTCTCCGAGATGACGATCCGCCGCGACATCGAGCGGTTGGAGGAGCGCGGCGTCGCACGCCGGGTGACCGGTGGTGCCATCGCGGTGACCCGGAAGGTCGACGAACCGTCGTTCCAGACCCGGCTGACCGATGCGATGACCGGGAAGTCACACATCGCCGATGCCGTGGTCGAGATGCTCCTTCCCGGGGAGACCGTCATCCTCGACAGCGGCAGCACCGTTCTCGCCGTGGCGCGCGCACTGCGTGGCCGCGACCTCGGGCTGACGGTCATCACTCCGAGCATCCTGGCCGCTGTCGAGCTGAGCGAGGAGCCGGGTACCACCGTGATCGTGACCGGCGGCGAACTACGAACCGGCGAGCTCAGCCTGGTCGGACCGGACGCCGCCGAGACTTTCGCGAAGTACAACGCGGACACCTATGTCGCAGGCGTCGCGGGCGTGGATCCGGAGCGAGGCCTTTCCGACTACCACCGTGGTGAGAGCGCGGTGAAGAAGGCAGCGATGTCGGGGAGCGACCGCGTCATCGTCGCCGTCGACAGCAGCAAGCTCGGACGAAGCACGCTGGTCAACATCGCGCCCGCCTCGAGCGCCGACGTCATCATCTGCGACGCGGCGGACGACGACCCGATCGTGCTGGACCTTCGCAGACAAGGCATTGACGTGGTCTGCATCGAGAACTCTGACGCCGTCCCCGACCAGGGAACTGACGTCAGGCAAGCTCCCGAGGCCTCGACCGTGGGCTGACGGGGCCGACCGCCAGAGCCGCCGTGCCCCGACGGCTCTGGCGCCGGTGACGGCAACAGCAGCACCAATCACCCGATGAACGGATGCGAAGCATCCGTCAACAGCAAAGGCTATCGAATGATCAGGAAACGGCGCCTCGCGGCGATGGTCGCGGTAGGCATGTCCACAACCCTCGCTCTCGCCGCTTGCGTGACTGGTGGCAGCGACACCCCGGCTCCCGAAGGAGAGGGGGGCTCGCTCGAGGGCAAGAGCCTGACGATGGCGGTCATGAACGACCCCTTCGCGTCAACGCTCCAGAAGTTCGCCAAGGAGTGGGCTGACGAGAACGGGGTCGACTTCCAGGTGGACGTCGTCGGGTACGGCGACCTCGCGACGCGGGTGCGGAGCGACTTCGTCGGCGGCACGGGGAACTTCGACCTGTTCACGATGGACATCGTCTGGACCGGCGAGTTCGCGGAGGCCGGCAACACGGTGGACCTGTCCGACCGGATCGCGCGCGACGCGGACGAGCTGGACCTCGACGACATCTACGACGCCGCGTGGACGCAGGGGGAGTGGGGCGACAAGCAGATCGCCTACCCGCTCGCGGGCTACGTGAACCTGCTCAACTACCGCACCGACGTGCTCGAGCAGGAGGGTTTGCAGGTTCCGGCCACTCTCGAGGACCTCTCCGACGTCGCCCTTGCGATCGGCAACGACGGACCCGTCGCGGGCTGGGTTGCGAACGGGCAGCAGGGACCCGCAGCCGCTCAGGACTGGATGGCGTACTCGTTCCAGTCGGGCGGGCAGATCCTGGACGGAGACGGCAAGCCCGTCATCAACTCCGACGTCAACGTGAAGTCGCTCGAGCTCTATCGCGACCTCTTCGACCAGGCCGCACCGCCCGGCGCGACCGAGTTCGACTGGGGGCAGCGGGAGACCGCCTTCACCCAGGGCCGCGCCGCCACCGTCGAGACGTGGAGCGTGAGCCGCGCCTCCTACGAGGACCCCGAGGTCAGCACCATCGCCGGCAACGTGGGAACCGTTCCGGCGCCGATGGCGGCCGGGCTCGACCCCAAGTACGCGTTCGGTGGGTGGGGTCTGGCGATCAACGCCGACAGTGATACCCCTGACGCCGCGTGGGAATTCATCAAGTGGGTCACCTCGCCCGAGGTGCAGAAGCGCTGGGTGGAAGACGGGGCGGGCACGTACATCCGCAAGTCGACGGCCGAGGACCCCGAGCTCACGGCCGAGTTCCCCTTCCAGCCCGTCGTCGCGGAGGCACTCGCCAACGGCGACGGCGACGCGCGTCCGCGCGTGCCGCAGTACTCCGAGATCGAGAACGCCGTCGGCATCGCCGTGAGCAAGGTGCTCACCAAGGGAGCGACCCCGCAGGAAGCGCTCGATGAAGCGCAAGCGACCGCGGAGGCGCTCTTCTGAGGGCGCCCCGGACCGGAACAGCGAGAGATCTACGAACATGACCATGGTCGAGACGATGGGCGTATCAGCCCAGTCCACCCGCCCGGCACCCTCCAGCCGATCGACGGCTCCGCGCCTTCGGCGGCAGAAGGCTCTGTTTCTCCTGATGCTGGTTGCGCCCGCCGTGCTGTTCGCGCTGGCGGTGTGCGTGTACCCCATCGTCTCGGCCTTCTCGCTGAGCTTCTTCGACTACGACCTCAGACATGCGGCGGTCGCGCCCCAGTTCGTCGGCCTCGACAACTACACCCGCTTCCTCACGGATCCCCTGGGGCAGCAGGCGATCGTCAACACGCTCACGTTCGCCGTCGCCGCTGTCGCCATCGAGCTGGTGCTCGGCCTCGCGATCGCGCTCATGCTGTGGCGTGACACCCGCTTCAACAAGGTGGTCACCGCCCTTTTCCTGGTGCCGGTCGCCTTCACCCCGCTGGTGGGGGCGCTCCTGTTCAAGAACCTCTACTCCACCACGTACGGGCCGCTGGGTGTGATCGTCAACGCGCTGGCGGGCGGCAACCTGGACAGCCTGGTCACCAACCCGGTCACCGCGATGCCGGCGATCATCCTCGTCGACGTGTGGCAGTGGACGCCCCTCATCGCGCTCACGCTCCTGGGCGGCCTGCGCTCACTACCTGACGAGGTGATCGAAGCCGCCTCTCTCGACGGCGCCGGCTACTGGCGCCGGCTGTTCGCCATGGTCCTTCCGCAGCTGTCGAGCTTCATCTTCATCGCCGTGGTCATCCGCACCATGGACGCCTTCAAGGTGTTCGACTCGATCTACGCGATCACCGGGGGCGGTCCCGGGAACGCGACCACCACGCTCAACTACCTCGCCTTCACCGAAGGCCTGCAGTTCTTCAACGTCGGATATGCCTCCGCGATCAGCAACGTCCTCCTGATCATCATCGTCGCGTTCTCGGCGGTATACGTCTTCTCCCTCAACCGCCTCAACCGGAAGTACGAGACGCACTGACATGGCCGCCTACACCGCACTCGTGACGCATCGCGCCTACCGGCGCAAGGTGGCTCGCAGCCGACTCAACGCCGCCGCGCTCCTCATCGTCCTCGCGCTGTTCCTCGCTCCAGTCCTGTGGCTGATGGGAACCGCGTTCAAGACCCGAGTGGACATCTACTCCGAGAACCCGTTCGACCTGCTCTTCACCCCGACTCTGTCGAACTTCACCGGCATTTTCGAGCTGTTCGAGCCGGGCCGCCTGCTGGGCAACAGCGTCCTCGTGGCGACGGGAACGACGCTCCTCGCACTCCTGCTCGGTGTGCCCGCCGGATACGCCCTGGCCCGTTCGACGCTGCGCGCCGCGCCCGCAGTTGCCTACGTCTTCCTCTTCCTGCGCATGGTGCCACCCGTCGCGGCACTGATCCCCTTCTACCTCGTCATGCGCGACATCGGCCTGGTCGGGACACAGCTCGCGCTCATCCTCATCAGCGCGGCGCTGAACGTGGGGTTCGTGGTCTGGACCATGTACACGACCTTCCGGGCAGTCCCACCCGACGTGGAGGCCGCCGCAGGCATGGACGGATGCAGCAGATGGGGAGTGTTCTGGCGCATCGCCGTCCCCCTCGGACGCTCGGGAATCCTCACCAGCGCGCTCGCCGTCTTCCTGTTCTCCTGGAACGACTTCTTGTTCGCGTTGCTGCTCACCACCCCGCGCACCGCGACCCTTCCCGTGGGGATGCTCGCCACGGTCGGGAGCGTCGACATCAGCATCGGCCAGATGGGCGCCTTCGCCCAGATCGCCACCATCCCGGTCGTCATCGTGGCGATCGCCCTCAACCGCTACATGGTCTCCGGTGTCATGAAAGGCAGTCACTGATCACATGTCCGAGACACCCCTCTACTACTGGAACGCCACCGAGCTCGCTGCCGCGATCCGCAACCGGACGATCTCGGCCGTCGAGGTCATGCGCGCTCACCTGGAGCGCATCGAGGACGTCAACCCGGTCCTGAACTCGATCGTGGCTCCCATACCGGAGTCGCAAGCACTCGCGGCTGCCGCAGAGGCCGATGCCGCCGTCGCCCGGGGTGACGAGCTGGGTGTGCTGCACGGGCTTCCCACCGCGGTGAAGGACCTGCTCGACGTCGAAGGCCTGCCCACCACCTACGGCTCGGCGGCATTCGCCGACGCGCCCACGGCCACGCGCGACAGCCTCCTCGTGCACCGGCTGCGTGAGTCCGGCGCGATCGTCATCGGCAAGACGAACACCCCCGAGCACGGGGTGGGCACGCTCACGTTCAACCCGGTCTACGGCACCACCCGCAACCCCTGGGACACGTCCCGCCACGGCGGCGGATCGTCGGGCGCCGGTGCTGCGATCGCATCGGGCATGCTTCCTGTCGCCGACGGATCTGACAGCGGGGGGAGCCTTCGCTACCCCTCCTCGTTCTGCAACACGGTGGGCCTGCGCCCTACCGCGGGGCTCGTGCCCGCAGACGCTCCGGGAAGCGGTTGGTCGCCGCACAGCGTCCTCGGCCCCATGGCAAGGAACTCCCGCGATGCCGGACTGCTGTTGGCTGCGATCTCCGGCCCCGACGTGGCCGCACCCCTGTCGCTGGACCAGGATCCCGCGGCCTTCGCCGACATCCAGCCGCGCTCCGTCGAAGGTGTCCGCATCGCGTGGAGCCGCGACGCGGACGGCCTGCCCGTCGACCCCGAGGTGCGTCGCGCCTACGCGGATGCCCGGGACCGCCTGGTCGGCCTCGGGGCGATCGTCGAGGACGTCGAGATCGACTTCTCGGACGCGGACGAGGCCTGGGAGATCGTCGAGATGTTCGGCTTCTTCTCCTTCGGGTGGCCCGGCGTGGAGGCGACTCCCGACCTCTACCGCCCGGACTTCGTGCGCAACGTCCGTCAGGGCGGAGCGTTCACCGCGAAGGAGATCGCGCACGGCCTGGCGCTGCGTACCGAGATCACCCGCCGGACGGCTCGACTGCTGGAGAAGTACGACCTCTTCGTCACACCCGCAACCCCGGTCACGGCACCCGACGCCGAGCTCGAGTGGGTGCACGAGATCGACGGGATCTCGTTCGACCGCTACTTCCACTGGCAGCGCATGGCCAACCGGATCACCATGACGAGCCACCCCGCTCTGATCACGCCCGGAGGGTTCACCGAGTCGGGGATGCCGTTCGGCCTCCAGCTCGTCGCACCCATGCGCCGCGACGCCGACCTCCTGGCGCTGGGCGCGGGCATCGAGGCGGCTACCGGGTTCGTCGACCAGCACCCCACGGGTGTCCGATGACTGACATCACCGCTCGGGAGCGCGCCCTTGCGGCGCTGCAACGGCTCGCGGAGGTCGAGCGACCCGAGGTCTGGATCTCGCTGGCCGAGCCCTCCGAGCTGATCGCTCAGGCCGAGGACATCGACCGTCGGACGGCGGCAGGCGACGACCTTCCGCTCGCCGGGACCGTCATAGCCGTCAAGGACAACATCGACGTCGCCGGCTTCGACACCACCGCCGGCTCACCTGGTTCTCGCTACCGGCCCGAGCGCGACGCCGAAGCGGTCCGGCTGCTGCGCGCAGCCGGTGCGTTGGTCCTCGGCAAGACGAACATGGACCAGTTCGCAACCGGCCTCGTCGGCACCCGATCCCCCTACGGCGCGGTCCGGGCCGCCCGCGACCCGGAGCTGGTCTCGGGTGGGTCCAGCGCTGGATCGGCGGTCGCCGTCGCCCTGGGGATCGTCGACGCGGCCTTGGGCACGGACACTGCGGGCAGCGGACGTGTTCCGGCAGCATTCAACGGCATCGTCGGGGTCAAACCCACCCTCGGTCTGGTGTCCACGCGGGGAGTCGTGCCCGCGGCGCCGAGCTACGACGCGGTCACGGTGTTCGCCCGTGAGCTCCCCATGGCACAGCGCTGTCTCGCTGCGATGATCGCCGTGGATGAGCTTGATCCGGGCAGTCGTGCCTGGTCGCCGACCGCTCCGCTCGCCGCAGCCGGAACACCCGTGATCGGCATCCCCACGGAGTCGGAGCTCGGCCCGATGACTGCCGCGTGGCGCGCCACGTACCGCGCGACCGTGGAGTACGCCCGCCTGCAGGGCTTCGACGTCGTCGAAGTCAGCATCGCGTCGTTGCTCGAGGCAGCACGCCTGCTCTATGAGGGCGCGCTGGTCGCGGAGCGCACCGCAGCCTTCGGGCATCTTCTTGATCTCGAGCCCGACACGGTGGATGCCACGGTCGCCGGCATCGTCCGGTCGGGATCCGCGCCGTCCGCAGTCCAGCTCGTTCAGGACCAGCAGCGTCTGCGCGCCGAACGCTCACACCTGCGGGCGCTCTGGAGGCGAGTGGACGCACTGCTCCTGCCGACCGCGCCCGGCCATCCCACCATCGACGAAGTCCGTGCCCAGCCGGTCGCCCGCAACGCGTGGGTCGGTACCTATACGAACTTCGTCAACCTGCTCGACCTCTCCGCGATCGCGATCCCCGGCGTCGACCCGGTTGGCGTCACGCTGATCGGACCCGCCCACGCCGACCGAGCGCTCCTCGACCTCGCGGCGCGTGTCCTGGGACAGCCTTCCTCGACCGAGTGGATGCCAGAAGCGACCCCGATCGCGGTCTTCGGCGCGCACATGACGGGGGAGTCGCTGAACGGACAGCTCACCGCCCGCGGCGCGCGACTGCGGGGCGCCGTCTCCACGGCACCGGAGTACCGCCTCTTCGCACTGGAGACCACCCCGCCGAAGCCTGGGCTCCTCCACGTCGGCGAGGTTCCCGGCACGACGTCGGTCACCGGCGAGGAGTGGCTCATCCCGCCAGGCAGACTCGCAGAATTCCTCAGCGACCTCGTCGCCCCGATGACCATCGGCCGGGTGACGCTGGCGGACGGACGACGGATCCTCGGATTCCTGTGCGAGCCGGCAGCCCTCGACGACGCGACCGACATCACCGTTCACGGTGACTGGCGACGATTCCAGGCGACGGAGGTTCTCACGTGAGCCGATACACCATCGGTGTCGACATCGGCACCACGGGAACCAAGACGATCCTCTTCGACGCCGAGCACGGCCTCGTCGCGCAGACGACGCGCGAGTCCGCCCTCTTCTCGCCGCACGCCGGCTGGGCTGAGGCCGACCCGGCGCAGTGGCTGGAGAACGTGTCGTCGTCGATTCGCGAGCTGCTCGCCTCCTCCGGCGTCCGTCCCGCCGACGTCGGCGCCGTCTCGACGTCCGGCATGGTGCCGGCAGTGGTCCTCGCCGACGAATCGGGCAGGCCCCTGCGTCGGGCGATCCTGCAGAACGACGCGCGCGCGACCGCGGAGATCGATCGGCTTGCCGGCCTGCTGCAGGGCGTCGACCTCGTGGGCCTGACCGGATCGGCCCTCACCCAGCAGTCTGTCGCGCCGACCATCGCCTGGCTGGCCGGCAACGAACCTGACATCCTGTCGCGTACCCGCATGATCCTCGGGTCCTACGACTGGATGCTCGTCGCGCTCGGCGCAGCGCCACATGTCGAGCGGAACTGGGCCCTGGAATCCGGCCTCTACACGATCGACGGGGATCTCGTCTCGGACGTCCTGGCCGCAGGCGATGTCGATGCCCACCTGCTCGCGCCCGTGCTTTCGCCGGGCGACGTCGCCGGGACCCTCTCGCCGGACATGGCGGAGCAGACCGGGCTGCACCCGGACACCAAGCTCGTGGTCGGCGGTGCCGACCACGTCCTGTCGGCCTTCGCCGCCGGCGTCGAGTCCCACGGCGACTGGCTCGTCAAGCTCGGAGGCGCGGGCGACATCCTCGTCGCGAGCGACCTGCCGCTGCACGACCCGAGGCTCTACCTCGACGCGCACCCGGTGCCGGGGCGGTGGTTGCCCAACGGATGCATGGCAACCAGCGGAAGCCTCATCCGCTGGTACCAGGCCCTGATCGGCGGCGAGTCCCTCACCGTTCTCGACGACGAAGCCGCGCAACGAGAACCCGCCCAGGTGCTGTGCCTTCCGTACTTCCTCGGCGAGAAGAGCCCGCTGCACGACCCCGACCTCCGCGGCACCTTCGCGGGACTGCACCTCGGTCACGACCGCGCGGACCTCTACCGCTCCGTCCTCGAGGCGATCGCCTTCGGCTTCCGGCACCACGTCGAGGTGTTCGACGAGCTGGGAGTCCAGCTCGGCCGCGCATCGATCACGAACGGAGGCAGCAAGTCGATGCTGTGGCGCCGCATCCACGCCGACGTGCTCGGCGCACCCATGCACTCGATCATCGACCACCCCGGCGCGTCCCTGGGCGCCGCGCTCATCGCCGCGGTCGGGACCGGCGAGCTGGACGCCTGGGCCGACACGTCCCGGTTCATCGCACGCGGCGAACCCGTGACCCCGAACCCGGACAATGTCGCCCGATACGACGACGCGTACGCGCAATGGCGGGAGCTGGGGCGAGCCATGGCCCCCATCTCCCACGGAATCGCAAGGAGAACACGATCATGACAAGGACAGTCGTCGTCACCGGAGCTGGATCCGGCATCGGCCGTACGATCGCGAGCACGCTGGCCACCCGCGGATGGCAGGTCGTTGTCACCGACATCGATGCGGACGCCGCTGAACGCTCGGCGCGCGGCCTCCCGGAGATCGACGGAGCGCGACACGAGTCGGCTCGTCTCGACGTGCGCGACCCGTCGGACGCCGCCGCGGTCGCCGATGACGTCGCCGACCGCCTCGGCCTGGATGCCTGGGTGAGCAACGCCGGGATCTCCTTCATGCAGCGGTTCCTGGAGATGCCCATCGAACGCTACGACCTGACGCTCGACATCAACCTGAAAGGTGTGTTCGTCTGCGGTCAGGCCGCGGCGCGCGCCATGGTGCGGACAGGCGTGCGCGGCGCGATCGTGAACACCGCATCGATGGCCGGGAAGCAGGGACGCGTGCCGTTTCTCGCGGACTACGTCGCGTCGAAGTTCGGCGTCGTCGGACTGACGCAGGCCATGGCGTTCGAGCTCGCCGAGCACGGCATTCGCGTGAACAGCATCTGCCCGGGATACGTCGCCACGCCGATGCAGGACCGCGAGCTCGCCTGGGAGGCCGAGCTACGCGGAACGACCCCCGAAGAGGTGCGTCAGCTCTGGATCGATGACACACCGCTCGGCCGGCTGGAACAGCCCGAGGACGTCGCACGAGTCGTCGCGTTCCTCCTGGGTGAGGACGCCGCATTCGTGACCGGTGAGGCCCTGGCGATCAACGGCGGCGCCTTCATGGACTAGGGCGTACCACGTTTCACGAGCGAGCCCGTCGCAGGGACGAGGTCACGGCGCTGCGCTGACCGGTGATCAGCACCACGAGCAGCGGGGCCCGCAGCACACACCGCTGCGGGCCCCCTGCTGCGCTGCCGGCTCGCCTGGAGACAGCCCGCACCCGGTCTCTCGCCCGAAGACGATTGATGGGGGCGACCGGATTCCTCCCACCGCGATTCCAAGCGCCTCACCGGCCGACCGTGTACTCGACCCGCCGGGTCGGTACACCCGACGGCCACGCCCTGTTCAGCGACCGGAGGGTGCTTGCGGGCTGGATGCCGTACTGCGCCCACCTGCGGGAGACGTGGCCGTGGCCTGAGTTCGTGGCTTGGGCTGGCGGTCTACCGGCAGAGGCTTGGTTCGCCCGCGGTGACAGCCTGGAGGAACGGGAGTGCGTGGGCGACGACACGTGCGCGGTCGCTGAGCGTCGTCGCGTGGTCGTCGCCCTCCAGCACCACGGTTCGGGCGTCGCTCATCAGGTGCGCCGCTTCCTCGGCGGCCTCCCACCGGGCTCGGTCCCTGTCGCCCGCCAGGAGCAGCGTCGGGGTGGTCAGGTCGCGAAGTCGGGCCGGCGGTATCCCCGGCTCCTGCTCGATCGCGGCGAGCACCGCGCGGAAGGCGTCCGGGTCGTTCGCCTTGAACGCGAGGGCCGTCTGAGGATCGAGCGGTGCTCCCCGGTGGCGTCCCCACCGTTCCACGAACTCGGCCATGCCCCCGAGCCTGAGAGCCTCGTCGAAGTCCGGGAAGAAGACCTCGGCGGGACCTCCGGCGGTACTGCGGTGGGTCCCACCGAGCGAGACGAACGACCTGAGGCGGTCAGGGCAGGTGTCGAGCAGCGTGAAGCCGATCCGTGCTCCGAGCGAGTACCCGAGATAGTGCGCGCGCGGGATCGCCAGCGCGTCAAGGACGGACAGGACATCGGCGGCGAACCAGTCCGAGGTGTAGTCGGAGGGCGACGAGGGGCGGCCGCTGCGTCCGTGGCCTCGGAGATCGAGTGTGACGACCTGGTACCCGGCGAGGGCGTCGACGTACCCGAGCCCGCGCCATACCACCTGCGAGAGCCCGGTGCCGTGCACCAGCACGACCGGCTCGCCGTCACCATGGGTGCGGTAGGCGATCGTGGTGCCGTCCGAGGACCGCACCACACCGCGACGCGTCATGCTCACCCGCGCAGCCTAGGGGACTGCCGTACGGATGGGTGACACCGGGCACGTGCGAAGCGTCGTCGACGCGATGGCGTACTCCTCGGACTCGTCCCGGCCACCTGTCCGTCCGCTACCGCCGTGCGCGTCCACCCGCTCAGTGCCGTGCACCGTGGTCGAGCGTGTTGCCCGGTAGACGAGGTAGAAGCACGGTGGTGACGAGCAGCAGACCCGCAGCCACAGCGCCAAGAGCGAAGAGCGAGCCAATTCCATCAGCAGTCGGAGCACTCCCCGAGGAGAGCGCACCGAAGGTCGCGCTGGCGAGAGCGCTGCCGACGTTGCGCGCGAGCGCATTGAGGCCGCTGGCCTCACCCACCTGCCGAGCTGGTGCTGCCCCGAGGATGAGGGCGGGCATCACCGCGTAAGCGACGGCGGCGCCGCCGAAGATGATCGTTGTCGCGATGATGAGCTGCCAGAGCTCGGCGTCGAAAACAAACCGGAAGCCGAAACCGGCGAGGATGACGACTCCGGCGACCAACAGCGACGCTCGGGCGCCGACTCGCGCGATCAGCCGGGCCGCGACGGGAGCGAGTACGGCCATGAGAACGCCGCCAGGGAGCATGCACAGTCCCGCTACGGCGACAGTGAGCCCGAAGCCCACCCCCGTCGGCATCTGGGCTACCGTGATTGGCCCGAGAACGCCGACGAACATGGCGAAACCGGTAAGGACACCGGCGACGTTGGTCACCAGGACGCTCCGAGTCCGGGCGAGGCGCAGATCGACGATCGGCTGACGACTCCGACGCTCGACGAGGCCGAAGAGGATGAACGTGACGCCCGCAGCCGCCAGCACCCCCAGGGCCGCGACTCCCCACCCTTGTGCCTGACTGATCGCGAGGAAGAGCGCCGTAAGTCCTACGACGAGCAGTACGGCACCGGGAAGGTCGATCCCCCCGCGCGCCGCTGCCGGAGGCAGCGGCGGGACGACGACCCAAACGGCCGCGAAGACCATCGCGCCGATCGCCGTCGCGAACCAGAACAGCCCAGGGAATCCCCACGCCTCGGAGATGACCCCGGCGAGCGGGAGCCCGACAGCTCCGCCCACCCCCATCATCGCGCTGACGACGGCGATTCCGTGGGCACGACCCTGGGGCGGGACGACGGATGCGAGGACACTGATCCCGAGCGGGATCGCCGCGACCGAGATCCCCTGGAGGCCGCGTCCGACAAGGAGCATCACGATGCCGTCCCCCGACGCCACCACAAGAGAACCGACCACGAACGCCCCGATCGCGAGAAGAAGGATCTTGCGTCGGTCGAAGAGGTCACCGAGCCGTCCCAGCAACGGGTTGGCGACCGCTCCCGCGATGATGGTCACCGTGACCAGCCAGCTCGCCTGAGCGCCCGTCACCCCGAGCTCGGCCGGTGCGGTCGGTAGCACAGGGACGACCAGGGTCTGGGTGAGAGAGGCGACGAACGCCGCACCGGCGAGGACGGCGATCAGGAGCGTGAAGCGCTCGGATCGAGGTGACATTTGGCAGCTCCGATGACGGTGCGCACAGGCGCGGTTCGAGGTCACAGCACCTCTTGGTTCGATGACGACTGCAGTCTCGTTCTCGACCACTCGGGGGTGCCAGGCCCGGCTTGTCCGGGGACGATCTGCCCCTGGGTCCGCCATCCCTGCCTGCACGTCCACGGATCATCCGAACCTGGATCCACGCGAAGATCCGTTCGATCGTCGACGCATGACATACACACACGAACACCTCAGCACCTACGGCCACTGGATCGACGGAACGACTGTTCCCGGGCAGGGCGGCACGAACGACGTCATCAATCCGGCCACCGGAGAGACCGTCGCTGCCGTCCCGGCCGGAACCGCAGCCGACGTCGATCGCGCTGTGGCTTCCGCACGGGCAGCCCTCCCCGGCTGGGCGGCCGTCGAGCCCTCCGACCGCGCCGCGCTGCTGCGTCGGCTCGCAGAAGAACTCACCGCCCGCAACGAGGACATCGCCCAGGCGATCACCGCGGAGATGGGGGCACCCATCGCTTTCTCCCGGCTCGGTCAGGCCGGCTTCCCGGCGCTCGTCACCTCGGCGACGGCCGAGCTCGAGTCGGATGTCGCCTGGACCGAGAAGGTGGGCAACTCGGTGCTCGTCCGAGAGCCCGTCGGTGTCGTCGGCGCGATCACGCCGTGGAACTTCCCCTTGCAGCAGGTGATGACCAAGGTCGCCCCGGCCCTCCTGGCCGGGAACACGATCGTCCTCAAGCCGGCCGAGCTCGCGCCGCTGTCGACACGGTTCCTCGCCGAGGCCGTGGCTGCCGCCGGGATCCCGGCCGGGGTCTTCAACGTCGTGTACGGCTCGGGTCCTGTCGTGGGCGAGGCGCTCGTCGCGCACCCGGACGTCGACATGATCTCGTTCACGGGATCGACCCAGGCCGGCAGGCGCATCTCGACAGTCGCGGCGAACACGATCAAGCGGGTAGGCCTCGAACTGGGCGGCAAGTCGGCGAACATCGTCCTTGACGACGCCGACATCGACAGCGCCGTCCAGCAGACGCTCGTCAACTCGTGGACCAATGCCGGCCAGGCCTGCGGTGCCTGGACGCGGCTGCTCGTGCCGGCGCGTCGCCAGGCCGAGATCGTGCAGAAGCTCAAGGCTGCGGCGGAGCAGTACAGCGTCGGCGACCCCACCGACGAGTCCGTCCGTGTCGGTCCGCTCGCGTCCGAGGGACAGTGGGAGCGCGTGAACTCCTACATCGAACGCGGGATCGCGGACGGCGCGACGCTGGTCACCGGCGGTCCGGGCCGGATTCCCGGCCTTGAGCACGGTGCTTACATCCGCCCGACGATCTTCGCCGACGTCGATCCGAACTCCGTCATCGCCCAGGAGGAGATCTTCGGCCCTGTCCTCTCCGTGATCGCCTACGAGGACGAGGACGAGGCCGTGTCGATCGCGAACGGCACCGTCTACGGGCTGACGGGCGCGGTCTTCGGCGCACAGGACCACGCCCTGAGCATCGCCCGGCGAATGGAGGTCGGCCAGGTCTACATCAACGGCGCCGACTTCAACCCCCTCGCCCCCTTCGGCGGGTACAAGCAGTCCGGAACCGGGCGCGAGCTGGGACGGGCCGGCGTGGAGGAGTTCACCGAGGTCAAGGCCATCCAGCTCTGACCTGCGAGTCGTCAGGGCGATGCCAACGGCATCGCCCTGACGACTGGCGCGCCCCGATCGGGCAGACGTCACACAACACACCCCCGCGCGAGCGCTGGAACAGCTCCCCATCGATGTCGGGCTCTGCCAAGCACCGCGGAACCGCCGCTAGCTGTCTTGTTCGGGTCGAGCGCGCGACGGCCTGCTTTCTGCTCGGACGGACGACTTGACGAACGCGCTCCAGGCGGGCACTGTTGTCGCAGCAAAACGATTGGGCAACTGATGACGCAACGACGAGTCACGATCAAGCAGGTCGCCGCTGAGGCAGGCGTGTCGATCACCACCGTGTCCCACGTCCTGAACGACGTGCCGGGCAAGCGGGTGCATCCGGACACGCGGGCGCGCGTGAAGGACGCGGCAGTACGCCTGGGCTACGCGCCCAACGTGCTGGCGCAGAGCCTGCGTACCCAGAGGTCGAACACGATCGGGCTGGTCGGCGACGAGATCGCGACGACCCCGTTCGCAGGCAAGATGATCCTGGGTGCCCAGGATGTCGCGCTGTCTCGTGACGCCGTCGTCTTCGTGGTCTCGACCGGATACCAACGCGAGGTCGAGCACAGGGAGATCGAGGAGTTGTTGCGTCGCCAGGTCGACGGGATCCTCTACGCCGCGATGTACCACCGTGAGGTCGAGCTGCCGCCGCAGCTCGCCTCAGTGCCCACCGTCCTGATCAACGCCTCGTGCACCGCGCCAGGCGTGCCGTGGGTCGTGCCGGACGAGGTCGCCGGCGGCCAGGACGCGGCAGAGGTGCTGCTGGCCGCGGGGCACCGCCGGCTGGCGTTCATCAATGACGTCGACGAGATCCCGGCCATGTTCGGCCGAGAGGAAGGTTTCCGTCGACGTGCTGCACAGGCGGGTCTCGGCGCCGACGACCTGCAGATCGTCACGGCGGAGACCGATCCCGGCGGGGGATACACCGCAGCACGGCGGCTACTGCAGGGCGACCAGCGGCCTACCGCGATCTTCTGCTTCAACGACCGGCTGGCCATGGGCGTCTACCGTGCAGCGACAGAGCTGGGCCTGCGCATCCCACAGGACCTTTCCGTCGTGGGCTTCGACAACCAGGAGTTCGTCGCAGACGGCATCTTCCCGGGACTGACGACCATCGAGCTGCCGCACTACGACATGGGCGTCTGGGCGGCTGAACAGCTCTTCGACCGCATCGAAGCGGAGCCGCAGGCGACGAAGCCCGCCCCGACCGCGCGACTTCGAGGTCCGGTGATCTACCGGGACTCGGTTGCGCCACCCCCCTGGGTCCAGGACCCAGGAGAGCGGCGCGAACCTTCGGACCGGCGGGCCAACGCCGGATCCGACGGTGCAGCACCAACGATCCACATGAACAAGTGACCTGGAGGGCACCTTGTCTCGCAGAAACCGCCGCATCGCCGCGGCAAGCCTATCCGTTCTGGCTGTCGCGGGCCTAGCCGCGTGCAGCTCGGGGACCGGCGGGAACGCCGACGGACCCGCAACGATCAGCCTGTGGACCCACGCCGGTGGCAACGACGCCGAGCTGGACGTCGTCAACGGAATCGTCGAGGACTTCAACGCCAGCCAGGACCAGTACGTCGTCGAGGTCCAGGACTTCCCGCAGGACGCGTACAACGACGCCGTCGTCGCGGCCGCCTCGTCCAACAACCTGCCGTGCATCGTCGACGTCGACGGCCCGAACGTCGCCAACTGGGCCTGGGCCGGCTACATCCAGCCGATGGGCCTGCCCGAGGACACGTTCGAGGGCCAGCTGGAGGGAACCCTGGGCAGGGTCGACGGCGAGGTGTACGCCTACGGGTACTTCGACGTGGCCCTGGCCATGTACAGCCGCCAGTCGATCCTCGACGACGCCGGCGTGCGCGTGCCGACCCTCGAGGAGCCGTGGACCAAGGACGAGTTCATGGACGCCCTGGCCAAGATCGACGGCCTCGAGCAGTACGACTACGCCCTGGACATGGGCACCGGCGGCACGGGGGAGTGGATCTCCTACGGCTACTCCCCGCAGCTGCAGAGCTTCGGCGGCGACCTGGTCGACCGCTCGGACTTCCAGAGCGCCGAGGGCGCACTCAACGGGCCCGAAGCTCTTGAGTGGGCGCAGTGGTTCCGCGGTCTGGTCGACGACGGCTACATGGCCCAGACCTCCGGTGAGGACTCGACCGCCGACTTCGTCAACGGCAAGAGCGGCCTGCTGTTCACAGGTAACTGGGCTGACACCACGGTCAAGGACGCGTTCGACGACGCCGTGATCCTGCCGCCGCCGGACCTGGGCACCGGTCCCAAGATCGGCGCGGGTTCGTGGCAGTGGGCCTTGGCCGAAGGCTGCGAGGAAGCCGACGGTGCTCGCGAGTACCTGGAGTTCGCGCACGACACCAAGTACTTCGTGGAGTATGGCAACGCCGTCGGGCTGATCCCTGCCACCCTCGACGCCGCGGCCGAGATCCCGGCGTACGCCGAGGGCGGGGAGAACCGGATCTACCTCGAGATGGCCGACCAGTTCGCCGTCGTCCGCCCCGAGACGCCTGCCTACCCGTTCATCTCCTCGGTCTTCCAGAAGGCGGCCAGCGACATCCTCGCCGGCGGAGACCCCCGGTCGATCCTCGACAAGGCGGTCGCCGACATCGACCGCGACATCCAGCAGAACGGCGGGTACACCTCCTGACCTGACCCGTCAGGACCACCCTCCCGGCAGCGGCTGCGGGTCCGCCTCGTCGTGCCCGCAGCCGCTCGCCCCGCTTGAAGGAACTCACCTCATGGCCATAACCCACCAGAGCTCGCCACCGGCTTCCTCACCCGCGGCCTCGGTCACCACCTCCCGCCGTTCGCGCGGTCGACGGGGAGAGGCCAGGACCGCCGCCTGGATGATCAGTCCGGCGCTCGCCCTGTTCCTGCTGTTCCTGATCGTGCCGATCGTCCTGGCGTTCGCCCTGGCGTTCACCAACGCGCGGCTGATCTCACCTCGCCCGCCGGAGTTCATCGGGCTCGACAACTTCGCGCTGCTGCTGACCGATCCCGTCTTCTGGGCCTCGGTGCGCAACACGTTCTACTTCGCCGTGGTGGTGGTCCCGGTACAGGCCGGGCTCGCCCTCGTCCTGGCGGTCCTGGTGAACGCGAAGGTCCGCGGTACCCAGTTCTTCCGGACCATCTACTTCCTGCCCGTGGTCACCTCGATGGTCGTGGTCTCCCTGCTCTGGCGCTTCATGTACCAACCGGACGGCCTGATCAACAGGTTCCTGGAGGCGGTCACGTTCGGCGGGTTCACCGGCATCGACTGGCTGAACGACCCGACCTGGGCGATGCCGGCGATCATGCTCATGTCCGTGTGGCAGGGGGTCGGCTTCACGATGATCATCTGGCTCTCGGGCCTGCAGACCATCCCCGCCGAGCTGTACGAGGCTTCCGAGCTCGACGGCGCGGGTACGTGGCACCAGTTCCGCTACGTCACCTGGCCAGGGCTGCTGCAGACCCGGACGTTCATCCTCGTGACCATCACGATCGCCGCCTTCTCGCTGTTCACGCAGATCAACGTCATGACCCAGGGCGGGCCCCTGGACAGCACCACGACCGTCGTCTACCAGGCGGTGCGCAGCGGATACCAGCAGCTGCAGACCGGGTACGCCTCGGCGATCTCGCTCGCGTTCTTCGCGATGGTCCTCGCCGTGTCCCTGATCCAGCGCTACCTCAGCCGCGAGAGGGGATGACCACCATGTCCACCCTGTCCACCACACCGGCCGCCACCACCCGTGCGCCGGGGGGAAAGACGAACGGAACACGACGACGCTCGGTCCTCGTCACCGTGCTGCGGTCGGTGCTGGTCGTGTTCTTCGCGTTCCCGATCCTCTTCATGCTGGTCTCCTCGCTCAAACCCGACCTGCAGATCTTCGCCGACCTCGGCTCGTGGCGGGCCTTCCTACCTGTCGGTGACGTGTCCCTGGACAACTACATCGGCGTGTTCGACCGCGTCCCGTTCGGGCAGTTCATCCTGAACTCGATCGTCATCTCGGGAGTGACCGTAGCGCTCGGCATCCTGGTCAACAGCATGGCCGCGTTCGCCCTGGCGCGGCTGCGGTGGCGCGGGCGGGGTGTCGTCCTGAGCTTGATCCTGGCCACTCTCATCGTTCCTTTCGAGACGCTTGCGCTGCCGCTGCTGTGGTGGGTCAACAAGCTTCCCTCGCTGGAGGCCGACGGGTTCTCCCTGGCGTTCAAGCAGGGCTGGCTGGACACCTACCAGGTGCAGATCATCCCGTTCGTCGCGAACGCCTTCTCCGTCTACCTCTTCTACCAGTACTTCGACTCGATTCCACGCGAGCTGGACGAGGCTGCGCGCATGGATGGTGCGGGCTGGTTCGCGATCTACCGCAAGGTCGTCATGCCGCTGTCCGGGCCGGCGATCGCGACCGTCGCGATCCTGACGTTCCTGCCCGCATGGAACTCCTACCTGTGGCCTCTCATGGTGGTCCAGAGCGAGGAGCTGCGGCCGGTGATGATCGGACTGCAGTACTTCTTCCAGATGAATATCTCGTGGGGCCAGGTGATGGCCTACTCGTCGCTGATCACGATCCCCGTGGTCGCGTTGTTCCTGGCCTTCCAACGGTCCTTCATCAATTCCATTGCATCTTCGGGGGTCAAGGGCTGATGCCTTACATTCTTTCTGACGTCTGGACCTGGGACATGTGGTTCGTCGACGACGGGCACGAGTACCACGTCTTCTACCTCAAGGCTTCGCGGGCGCTGGGCGACCCGAACCGCCGGCACTTCAACGTCACGGTCGGCCATGCGGTCTCCGACGACCTGCGCGGCTGGCGGGAGGTCTCCGACGCCCTGATCGCATCGGAGTCCCCGGCCTTTGACGACTACACGACATGGACCGGTTCCGTCGTGCGCGCACCGGACGGCACCTGGCGCATGTTCTACACCGGCACCTCCCGCGCCGAGAGCGGCCTGGTGCAGCGCGTGGGCGTCGCGGCGTCCGACGACCTGTACACGTGGGCGAAGTCCTCCACCGAGGCGTTGGTCGAGGCGGACGCGACCTGGTACGAGAAGTACGACGGCGTGGCCTGGTTCGACGAGGCGTGGCGCGACCCGTGGGTCTTCGCCGACCCCGACGGCGACGGCTGGCACATGCTCGTCACCGCACGCGCCAACCAGGGCGACACGGACAGCCGCGGCGTCATCGGGCATGCCACCTCACCGGACCTCCAGGACTGGACCGTGTGCCCACCCCTGTCCAACCCGGGCGCCGGGTTCGGACAGCTCGAGGTACCGCAGATCGCCACGATCGACGGGCGCACCGTGCTCGTCTTCAGCTGCCTGCACGGCGAGCTGAGCGAGGACCGGCGGAGTGCCGGGGAACACGGCGGGGTCTGGGCGGTCCCGGTCGACTCGGCGACCGGCCCCTACGACATCGAGAAGGCGTACCGCCTCACCGACGAGAGCCTCTACGCCGGCCGGCTCGTCCAGGACCGCGACGGGGCCTGGTGGCTCTTCGCGTTCCACCACGTCGACGACTCCGGCACGTTCATCGGCACGCTGTCCGATCCGCTCCCCGTCGGGTGGGCGCCGGACGGGCGACTCCACGTGAGCGACGGTCAGTTCGACCACCTCGCGTGACATACCGGCGGCCGGCCATGCCGGGCCGGCCGCCGGGTCTTACATCCCTCTCATGCCAGACATCAAAGGAGATGCAATGAGAATCCTCTCATCCGCGCGCCCACGCCCACGTGCGCTGTCTGCGGCGGCACTGGCCGTGGCGCTCGCCCTGGCCGGAGCGCTGGTCGCCGCGCAACCCGGGGAAGCCGCCACCCCGGCCACCATCGACAACCCCAGCTTCGAGACCGGCGACCTGACCGGATGGAACGTCGTCGAAGGCCAGGCATTCACCGACGCCACCGTCTCCGACGCGACCGGGTGGGGCTGGGGCTGCTGCTTCAACCCGGACGGCGTCCACCACCTCTGGGGCGCGGCCACCGCCGGCGGCGACACACCGACCGGGCGGATGCACTCGTCGGTGTTCACCCTCGACGGCACCGGCGAGATCAGCTTCCTGATCGGCGGGGGCAACGACCCCGAGAACCTGTACGTCGCGCTGCACCGCGCGTCCGACGACGCCGAGCTCATGCGCGCCACCAACACCGCCTTCGCCGACTCCGAGATCCTCAGCCGCGTCGTGTGGGACGCGTCCGACCACCTCGGCCAGGACCTCTACCTCGAGGTCGTCGACACGGCCTCCGCAGGATGGGGCCACATCAACCTCGACGACGTGCGCACCTACACGGAGCGCTCGATCGCCCAGATCGCCAACCCGGGCTTCGAGACCGGCGACCTGACCGGCTGGACGGCGACCGGGCAGGCGTTCGGCGCCGCGCAGGTCACCGACCGGACCGAGTGGGGGTGGGGCGGCCCGTTCGGGCACGACGGCCGGTACCACCTGTGGGGCGCGAACAACGCGTCCGACGACAAGACCGGCACCCTCACGTCGTCGACCTTCAGCCTCGGCGGCACCGGCGAGATCAGCTTCCTGATCGGCGGCGGCAACGACCTCGAGAACCTCTACGTGGCGCTGCACCGTGCGTCGGACGGCGCCGAGCTCATGCGCGCCACGAACACCGCCTTCGCCAACTCCGAGGCGTACAGCCCGGTGCGGTGGAACGCGGCCGACCACATCGGTGAGGAGCTCTACTTCCGGATCGTGGACGACGCCAGGGGCGGCTGGGGACACATCAACGTCGACGCCTTCGACACGGCCGACGACGTCGTCGGCCACGAGTTCGACAACGCCGGCTTCGAGGCCGGAAGCCTCCAGGGCTGGACCGCCGACGGCGAGGCGTTCTCCGAGGCGAGCGTCAGCTCGGCGACCCGGACACCGGCCGGCGAACCGTTCGGCGCACAGGGCACGTACCACCTGTGGGGCGGCGGCCAGGGAGACTGCCTGACCGGCACGCTGACCTCACCCCGGTTCGTTGTCGGCGGCAGCGGCGAGATCCGGCTCCTGCTCGGCGGAACCGACGATCCCGACGTCTACGTCGCGGCGGAATCGGTCGCCGACGGTCAGGAGCTCGCCCGCGTCGGCGTCGGCAGCTCGCGCGAGACCTATCAGGAAGTCGGCCTCGACCTCGCGGCTCACGTCGGGGAGACGGTTCGTCTCCGCCTCGTCGACGGATCGCCGACCGGGCACCTCAACGTCGACGACATCAGGACGCTGCTCGACGGCACCGCTCCCGGCATCGACACCGCGGCCTGGTCGACGCCCACGGGCACATCGGGCAGCCACTGCGCAGGCGGCCCCAGCGGCGCCACGCCTCAGAACGCCTAGGTCGCGCGGGATGTCATCACCGCGCCACGACCGCCCCATCATCGCGACACGAGAGGTAGTTCCAATGACGGAGCACCAGGACACACGACCGACCCACCACCTGCCCCGGCTCGGCCGGCGGACCTTCCTGCAGGGCGCCGCGGTCTCCGCGGCGGTCATCGCGACGGGCGCGCTCTTCCGCCCCGCGGCGGCCGCGACCGGCGACCCGGTCCTGCGCCTGTCCTACGACCAGCCCAACGGCTCGGCCACGATCCTCGACGAGATCAGCCAGAGCACGTTCAACGTCCACGTCACCAACAACCCGGCCGAGCGCGTGCCGGGCGTGCACGGCAATGCCTTCCGCACCGACGGCTTCTCGACCTGGGCGACCGGGCAGTTCACCACGCCGCTCACCTCACAGATGACGGTCCAGACGTGGATCGCGCTCGAGAGCTACCCCTCGGACAGCGAGCAGCCGTACGACGGCCTGACCCCGTCGTCGATCATCTACCAGCGCTCCGCCGACGCGGGCTTCGACATCGCGATCAACACCTACGGCGAATGGTGGTTCACCGCGCACGTCGGCGGGCAGTGGCGCACGGTCAAGGCACCGTGGCTGTTCCCGCTGTACGAGTGGGTGCACATCGCCGCCGTCGTCGACGGCGATGCCGGGGAGCTGCGGCTGCACCTGGACGACGCCGCCGGGCCGAAGGTGGCCCGGGTCGCCATCCCAGCCGGGACACGCTTCGCGCAGGCCGCCGGTGCGCCGCTGGTGGTCGGCAAGGCCAGCGAGGACGTCACGACCGGTGTGTTCCTCGTCAACGCACTCAACGCGGCCTACGACGACACACGGATCTACGACGTCGCGCGCGGTGCCGAGACGTTCACGGCCGAGTACACCGCCGGGATCGCCGGCGCCAGCCCGGCCCACGACGTCGCGCTCCAGGTCACGGGCCTGCGGTTCGCGGACGACATCCTCCGGCCGCGGTACCACGCGATGCCGCCCGCCAACTGGACCAACGAACCGCACGGCCTGGTCAAGCACGACTGCAAGTACCACATGTTCTACCAGCGCACACCGAACGGCCCGTTCAAATGGCAGATGCACTGGGGTCACATGACCAGCACGGACCTGGTGCACTGGACGAACCTGCCCGACGCGCTGCACCCGGAACCGAACGACCGTGAGGCGGGTCTGGGGGCGATTGCCGGGGACGGCCTGACGGCGCAGGGATCCAAGGGGATCTGGTCCGGCGACGTCGTGTCGGTGAACGGCACCGCGCACGCGTTCTTCACCACGGTGAACTTCGGTGGCCCCTTCGACCCGGGCATCGCGCGTGCTTCCAGCACCGACACCGACCTGGCGAGCTGGACCAAGGCGGGCGCCGGGGTCATCGACAAGAACGCTCCGGCGCACGTCGCCGACTTCCGCGACCCGTACCTCTGGCAGGAGGGCGGGACCTGGCACATGATCATCGGCGCGGCGACCGACGCCGGTGGGGCGGTGGAGCACTACACGGCCCAGGACATCCAGGGGCAGTGGACGCGGGCGGGCAGCCCGTTCTCCACGATCCCGTTCGCGTCGATGGACATCGACTCGGCGATCTGGGAGATGCCTGTCTTCGAGAAGATCGGCACCCACGGCGGGCGGGACAAGTACGTCCTGGTCGTCAGCCCGATCGGCAGGTCGGTGTCCAAGCTCGCCGAACCGTACACGCGGTCGGTCTACTGGACCGGAACGTGGAACGGCAGCCAGTTCACCCCGGACTACGCACGGCCGAAGCCGCTGGACGTGATCCACGGCCACCTGTCGCCGACCGTCGCACACGGCCCGGACGGCAACCCCGTCGCGATCGGCATCGTGGACGAGCGCTCCAGCTCACGGATGCAGCTCGAGCTGGGCTGGGCGCACACGTTCAGCGTGCCCCGCCAGTGGCGTCTGCTCGCCGACGGCCAGACCCTCGGCCAGCGGGCCCTCGCCCAGCTCACGACGCTACGAGCCGGCTCACCGCAGACCGAGTCCGATGTCATGGTGACCGGGGAGCGCAGCCTCGCCGCGTCCGGCAACCAGGTGGAGATCATCGCCCAGGTCGACCCTGCCGCCACCGGCGGGCGGTACGGCCTGTGCATCGGCGCCTCGCCCGACGGCGCGGAGATCACGCGGGTCTACTACGACGGCGGCGACATCGTCATCGACAAGACCCGATCGAGCCGCAACTTCGAGAACGAGGAGGCCGTGCTGCTGCGCGGCGCCTACGACGAGGCCGCCTTCGGCAAGCCCGAGAAGTTCCACGTCTTCATCGACCACTCGGTGGTCGACGTGTTCATCAACGATGCCGCGGCGTTCTCGAACCGGATCTACCCGACGAGCCGGGGAACCGACGGCGCGGCGGCGAGCACCGGCCTGAAGCTGTACTCGGAAGGCGGCCAGACCCGCTTCACCCAGGTCGACGTCTGGCAGCTCCAGGCATCGAAGGAGACGCGATGAGAACGTCAGGCTCGGTCCGGACACGCCGCGCGCACGTCCTGCCCGCCGCGGCGATCGCGGCGGCCCTCACCCTGGCCGGTGGCCTCGCGATGTCTCCGGCAGCGCAGGCCGCAGCCCCGCCCACGATCGACAACCCCAGCTTCGAGACAGGCGACCTGACCGGGTGGGAGGTGACCGAGGGAGACGCGTTCACCGACACGACGGTGTCCGACGCCGAGGACTGGGGCTGGGGCTGCTGCTTCAACCCGGACGGCAGCTACCACCTGTGGGGAGCGAGCAGCGGGGGAGACGCACCGACCGGCAGCATGCGTTCCTCGGCCTTCACCCTCGACGGGATCGGCGAGATCAGCTTCCTCCTGGGCGGCGGGAACGATCTCGACAACCTCTACGTCGCGTTGCACCGCGCCTCCGACGGCACCGAGCTCATGCGCGCGACCAACACCGCCTTCGCCGACTCCGAGGAGCTCCGCCGAGTGGTGTGGGACGCCTCGGCGCACCTGGGCGAAGAGCTCTACCTCGAGGTCGTCGACACTGCGTCCGGCGGCTGGGGCCACCTCAACCTGGACGACGTCCGCACCTACGCACAGCGATCGATCACCGAGATCGCCAACCCCGGGTTCGAGACCGGCGACCTCGAAGGTTGGACGGCGACCGGCCAGGCCTTCACCGCGGCGCAGGTCACCGACGCGACGGACTGGGGGTGGGGTGGCCCGTTCGGGCAGGACGGGAACTACCACCTGTGGGGCGCCAAGGACAGCCCCGACTCCCGGACCGGCACGCTGACGTCGTCGACCTTCACCCTCGCGGGAACCGGTGCGATCGAGTTCCTTGTCGGCGGCGGCAACGACCGCGACAACCTCTACGTGGCGCTCCACCGGGCGTCGGACGACACCGAGCTGCTGCGCGCGACCAACACCGCCTTCGCCGACTCCGAGAAGTACAGCCGGGTGCGCTGGGACGCCACCGCCTACCTCGGTGAGGAGCTCTACCTCCGGGTCGTCGACAACGCCACCGGTGGATGGGGACACATCAACGTCGACGCCTTCGACACCACCGTCGAGGTCCTCGGCCACGAGTTCGACAACGCCGGGTTCGAGACCGGGACCCTGCGGAACTGGGCCGCTCAGGGTGACGCGTTCACCGAGGCGAACCTCAGCACCGCGACCACCACACCCGACGACGAACCGTTCGGCGCCGAGGGCACCTACCACCTGTGGGGAGGGGCACGGACGGACGAGACCCTGACCGGAACTCTGACCTCGCCCCGGTTCGTCGTCGGCGGACGCGGCGAGGTCCGGCTCCTGCTCGGCGGCACGAGCGATCCCGACCTCTATGTCGCGGTGCACGCGGCCACGGACGACGAAGAACTGGTGCGCGCCACTGTCGACTCCACCGGCGAGGCGTATGCCGAAGTCGCGCTCGACCTCATCGAACATCTCGGCGACGTCGTCTACCTGCGCCTGGTCGACGAGTCCGCCACCGGGCACCTCAACGTCGACGGCGTGCGGACGCTGATCAATGACCCCATGCACTGGTCGTTCGACGAGACGTCCGGCAAGCAGGCGCACGACGACGGGTCCGGGACGACCGACGACGTCGCCTACGTCTTCAACGACGCGGCCTACAAGCCGGACTCGGACCCGTTGTGGAGGCAGGGCGTGAACGCGGGATCACTGCTGTTCGACGGGTACTCGACCTACATCCAGCGCGACGGATTCCAGGCCCTGACGCCCAGCAGCACCCTGAGCATCCAGGCATGGGTCGCGCCGCGCTCCTACGAGTGGGGCGACCTCGGGCAGGCCTCGGCGATCGTCAACCAGCACGACGCCGACGCCAGGAGCGGATACCTGCTGGGCATGTACCGCCACGGGGCATGGGGTCTCGAGCTCGGCGACGGCGTCGCCTGGCACACGCTGCGCGCTCCGAAGGACGCCGGCCTGCCCACCGACGGGTGGAGCCACGTCGCCGCCACCTACGACGCCGCCTCCGGCCTGATGCGCCTCTACCTCAACGGTACCCAAGTCGCTACGAAGGACATCGGGGCTGGAACGAGGATCCGCGCGGCGGAGAACCAGCCGCTCCTGATCGGGCGGCACAACCATGCCGCGGTGATCAACGGGACGTTCCGTGCCAACTCGTGGAACGGGGCGATCGACGAGCTGACCGTGACCGACGAGCTCCTCAGCCCGCAGCAGATCGCCGACGCGGCGGCCGTGGGCGGTGACAGCCCCATTGACGGCCTGCGGCCCGACCGAGCCCGGTACGACGGCGACCGGTACCGCCCCCAGTACCACTTCCTGCCGCCGGAGCACTGGATGAACGAGCCCCACGCACCGATCTGGTTCGAGGGCAAGTACCACATCTTCTACCAGCACAACCCGCAGGGCCCGTACTGGCACCAGATCCACTGGGGCCACGCCGTGAGCACCGACCTGGTGCACTGGAAGGACCTGCCCGTCGCGATCGCCCCGACGGAGCCCGTCACACCGGACGGCGTGTGGTCCGGCAGCGCCACCTACGACGCGGACGGGAACCCGGTGCTCTTCTACACCGCGGGCAACGACGCCAAGGTTCCGAACCAGGCGACCGGACTCGCGTGGCCGGTGCCCGGCGCCGAGGAGACCCCGCTCACCCGGTGGAGGCTGGAGCCCGAGCCGGTCACGGTCCAGGCGCCCGACCTGTCCTCGCCGGCCGGCACCCCCTGGTTCGGCCAGTTCCGCGACCCGTTCGTCTGGAAGGAGACCGCCGAGGACGGCAAGCCGATCTGGTACCAGCTCGTCGGCTCCGGCATCGTCGACGGCGAGACGAAGGTCGGCGGGACGGCGCTCGTCTACACCTCCCGTGACCTGGTCAACTGGGAGTACCAGAACCCCCTGTTCGTCGGTGATGCCCAGACCTATCCCAAGACCGGGCAGGTCTGGGAGCTGCCGGTGCTGCTGCCGCTCGGCGAGCGGCGCGGCACCCAGAAGTACGTGTTCGTCGTCAACCCGTGGTTCGACGGCTACAACGAGAACACCGCGAAGAACACCTACTACTGGGTCGGCGAGTGGGACCGGCAGAAGCACGTCTTCGTGCCCGACCACGAGGAGCCTCGCCTGTTCGACTACGGCGAGCACTTCACGGGTCCGTCCGGGATGGTCGACCCCCAGGGCAGGTCCCTGCTGTTCACGATCACCCAGGACGGGCGCAGCGAGGACGAGCACCACGACGCCGGCTGGGCGCACTCGATGGGACTCCCGGTCGAGCTCACCCAGACCCGCGACGGGGACGCCGGCGTCAAGCCGGTGGACGAGCTCAAGACCCTCCGCACCGAGAAGGTGCTGTCGATCAAGAACCGGTCCGTGGCGCGCACCAACGCGGCCCTCGACACGAAGCACGACCGGTTCACCGATCTCCTGGAGATCAGGGCCCAGCTGCAGATCGCGCCGGGCTCCGGGCGAGGCGCGACCTCGACGGCCGGGCTCGAGGTGCGGCGCAGCGGTGACGGGACCGAACGGACCGTGCTGACGGTCGACCGCCGAGCCGACATCCTCAGGCTGGACCGCAACCGTTCCAGCCTGGACCCGGACACCCGCAAGGGCGTGCACGAGGGCCCCTACGAGGTGGCGCCCGACGGGAAGGTGACGATGCACGTCTATGTCGACCGGTCGGTCGTCGAGGCCTTCGTCGACGACGAGAAGTCGATGACCACCCGTGTCTACCCGACCCTCGCCGACGCCGTCGGACTGCGCGTCACCGGAGGAGCGAACGTCACGGTCAGGTCGCTGGAGGTGTGGAACCTGTCCGGTGCCTACGGTCCAGTCGCTCCCGCTCACCACGACGAGCCTCCGGCCGGCGAGCCCACCGAAGAACTCACCAACGGTGACTTCGCGACCTGCGACCTCACCGGATGGAGCGTCGTGGACGGCGACGCCTACTCCGACGCGAACGTCACCGCCGCCACGGACTGGGGGTGGGGTGGTCCGTTCCGGCAGGCCAACGCGTGGGGCGACGACGATCGCTGCCACCTGTGGGGCTTCAACGAACAGGTCGGCGATGCCGCGACGGGCCGGCTGCGGTCCGAGACCTTCACCCTGGGCGGTGACGGCCGGATCGACCTGCTCACCGCCGGCGGCTACGACCCGCAGAAGCTCTACGTCGCCGTCGTGCGGGCCCGGGACGGGCTGGTCGTCGGCCGGGTCAGCGGAAACGTCGAGGACGCCCTGCGCGCCCAGTACAAACGCCGCACCATCGACGCCGCCGACCACATCGGCGAGGACCTGTACATCGAGATCGTCGACCAGGCGACCGGTGGTTTCGGGCACCTGAGCGTCGACGACGTCAACGTCCCGGTCGCCGCGACCGGATCCCGCACCACGATCGGAGACCGATGAGCCAGTTCCTCGTCGTCGGCGAGGCCCTCGTCGACATCGTCGAGCACAGCACCGGGACCCGGGCAGAGCACCCGGGAGGCAGCCCGGCCAACGTCGCCCTGGGCCTGGCACGTCTGGGAGAGTCCGTCGACCTGCTCACCTGGCTCTCGACGGATCCCCGCGGGCGCGTCGTGGCCGACCACCTGGCGGCGTCGGGAGTGGACATCCTGCCCGCATCCCTGGGTGCAGACCGCACCTCGACCGCGCTCGCACGCCTCGACCCGACAGGAGCCGCGACCTACGAGTTCGATCTGCGGTGGCAGCTGCCGCAGTGGGTGGCGCCGCAGGAGACGATCGTCGTCCACACCGGTTCCATCGCGGCAGTCGCGGCGACCGAACCCCGCGACGCCCTCCTGCAGCTCGTGCGGGACGCCGGGCGCACCGCCACGATCACCTACGACCCCAACCTGCGGCCGTCGATCATGGGCAGCCCGGACGATGTCCGGCCCGCGGTGGGCGACCTCGTGGCGGCGGCGGACGTGGTCAAGGTGAGCGACGAGGACCTGGCGTGGCTCCATCCCGGCGTCGAACCGGCCGACGTCGCCTCTTCTTGGGTGCAGGAACACGGCTGTGCCCTGGTGGTCGTGACCCGCGGTGGTCGTGACCCGCGGTGGTCGGGGCTCGTTCGCCCTGCTCGCTGACGGGCGTCGTGCCGAGGTGCCGGCCCATCCGGCGACGGTCGTGGACACCGTAGGTGCCGGCGACGCCTACATGAGCGGGCTGCTCGCAGCTCTGCACCAGCACCACCTGATGGGAGCGGACCGTCGTGGAGACCTGCGCGCCATCGACGAACCAACGGTGACAGCGATCCTTGCCTTCGCCGCTCGTGTCGCCGCCATCACCGTCGGGCGGGCAGGAGCCAACCTGCCGCACCTCAAGGAGGTCGCCCCGGTCAGCTGACCCAACCCGCCCGACGACCGATGGGGATTCGCAGCGGAGCGCGCTGCGGATCCCCGTCGTCGTCCCGGTCGGTCCACCGGCTGATCCTGCGCGAGCCGCTGAGCATCACCGACGCCCACCCCCTCACGCGCAGTGCGCGATCGATGGCGTCGGCGATCCCGCCAGCCTGAACGGGAACACTGATCTGGACGAGGTCCAGAGCTGTGGTGCACCGTACGCGGGAACGATCGACGGTGACCCGCCACCGGCTCGCTCGGACGCCCAGAACCAGAAAGGTGCCACCGGAGAGCGCGAGATCCCAGAGCGACGGGTCCAGTGCGCCCACGATCAAGAGCGCAGCGCCGATGATGATCTGTCGGGCCCGAAGAATGGTCTGGCAGACGAGGCGGACCTTGTGTGCCCGCACTCGAACGCGACCCGCGGAGACGTCGACGGCTCCGTCACCGTGGTCGACGACTGATCGGAGACCTTGACGGGCCGGTGCATCCCGTCGCGCGGAGGAGTGGCGTCCGTCCTGACACGGTCCAGGACGGACGCCACTCGCAGCAGCTCACCGTTGCACCGGCGGGGCTCTTCGGAGGCGGGCCCGCCAGGTGCAGGTGGGGCGGAACCCCGGAGCGTGGGCCACTGATCCGCCTGAGTTGACGATCTTTCTTGCTGGTTGGCTACGGCTATTGCCGCCGGCGCCGACCGAGTCGGGTCAGTCCTGGAGCAGCCGGCGGACCCACCTGCCACGTGCCTGCCGTGCGGCGCGTGAGAGCTCCGCGTCGGGGGCGAGCAGCTCGAACAGGTGATAACCGCCAGGCCACACGTGCAGCTCAGCCGTGCCGCCGGAGGCCCAGATTCGGCTCGCGAAGGCGACGTCCTCGTCCCGGAAGACCTCGGCGGAGCCGACTTCGACGTACGTCGGCGGAAGGCCGGTCAGGTCGTCGGCACGGGCCGCTGACTCGTAGACGGTGATGTCGTCGGTCCCGCGCCGGTCCCCGAGGTAGTAGTTCCACCCGGTGTCGTTGCTGGTGCGGTCCCAGATTCCGATGCCGTCGATCTGCTGCGCGGAGACGCTGTCGTTGTGCTCGTCGAGCATGGCGTACATGAGCACCTGCCCGGCGATCTGCGGCGTGCCTCGGTCGCGGGCCATGAGGGTGATGCCCGCCGCGAGGCCGCCTCCGGCGCTGCCGCCGATCGTGATGAGCTTCGACGGGTCGAACCCGAGCTCGTCGGCGTGCTCCGCGGTCCAGACCAGGGCCGCGTACGAGTCCTCGAGCGCGGCCGGAGCCGGGTGCTCGGGAGCGAGGCGGTATTCGACCGTCACCACCACGGCGTCCAGCTCGACGACGTAGTCCACGACGGGCGCGACGCCCACGAACCGGTCGCCGAAGATCATGCCGCCCACATGGGTGAAGAAGAACGCCGGCCCTCCCGCGACATGGTCGGTGCGGCGGAAGACGGAGACCACCAAGTCTCCGGCCGGCCCCGCGATGACCCGCTCTTCGTGCTCGATGGGGCGTCCTTCGAGCAGATCCTCCAGGAGCGGCGTGAACCCAGGGCCGCGGAGCGCGGACAGGTGGCTGGGCAGGAGGGTCGGTGGGATGCCGGCGTCGGCGAGCACGGGTTCGAGCTCGGCATCGAACGGCGGGGGTGTGCGGCGTGCAGTCATGACAGGTCCTTCGTTGGGCTGGGGTGCCGGCCGTTCATCGGGCGGTGTACCCGACGCTAGTGAGTGACTGACGGTCAGTCAAATCTGACTTGCGTATAGCAAGTCAAAACCTCATCATGACAGAGAGGGTCAGCGCGGCCGGCCCCATGACCGAAGGACGTCCATGACCTACATCGCAGACTCCGTCCCCACGTTCACCGTCGATACCCCTTCGGGGCCGATCGCCTACCGCCGCTTCGGCCCGCGGGGCGCGACTCCGGTCGTGCTGTTCCAGCGTTTCCGCGGCACCATGGATCACTGGGATCCGGCATTCCTGGAGGTCCTGGCGGCCGAGCGCGACGTCATCGTGTTCGACAACGCCGGGATCGGTCGCAGCGGCGGGGTCTCGCCCGACTCGTTCGCCGGCATGGCGGAGATTGCGGTGGAGTTCCTCCGGCGGCTCGGGATCGACCAGATCGACGCACTGGGCTGGTCGATCGGCGGGTTCGTCGCCCAGATGCTCGCCCTCGACCATCCAGGTTTCGTCCGACGTCTCCTTGTGCTGGGCAGCGGGCCCGGCGGCCAGAACGGTTCACCTGGACCGGAGCCTCGCTCGGTCGAGGTGATGGTGAAGCCGCAGAACGACGACGAGGACTTCCTGTATCTCTTCTTCGGCCTCCACGAGGACGGGCGGCGTCGCGGGCTGGAGTCTCTCCGTCGGCTGGACGCGCGTCTGAGCGCAGAGCCGCCGCAGGTCGCGTCGGAAGCCATGCAAGCGCAGCTGCAGGCCATCGGCCGCTGGGGTCAGGACGACGCCGCGGCCTGGGACCGACTCGGCGAACTCGACATCCCGGTGCTCGTCGCGAACGGCGCGCACGACGTGATGGTGCACGCAGAGCACTCCTTCCGGATGTCGCAGCGGCTCCGGAACGCCACGACGGTCATCTACAGCGACGCCGGCCACGGATTCCTGTTCCAGCATGCTGAGGAGTTCGGCGCGACTGTGCTGCGGTTCCTCGCCTGATCCGACGTCCGGCACCACGTGCGACGATGCCGACCCGGCGTGGTCGGCATCGTCGCACGGCTCTGGGAACCGTCGACCAGTGATCGACCGGCGCGCCGCCCGCGCGCACGGGATGCCGGCCAGGATGGTCGACTACCATCGGTATCGGAGGACACGACACATGCCGACATCAACCGCGCAGCCACGGTCGCAGCGCCGCGTGCGGCCTGCACAGGAGCGTCGACGAGATCTCCTCGATGCTGCGCTCACCGTCTTTGTGCGTCGGGGTGTAGCGGAGTCCACCGTCGAGGAGCTCACCCGTACGGCCGGCATGTCGAAGGGCTCTTTCTACCTGCACTTCAGCACCAAGGAAGACCTGGCCGCGGCGGCCTGGGCGCGCCATATGGAGTCGTTCGCCGAGGTCGGAGAGCGGATTCTCGGCGACGAGGGTGTCCCCATCGGTGACCGCCTTGTCACCGTCCTTCAGGAGCTGACTCGGTTCGCCCTGGAGCACGGCGACGTGCATCGTGCTCTCTACGGCATCGCGGGCGCCGATGCGGTCAAGGACGACGTGAACGAGCGGCTGATCGCGATGATCGCTGCTGCGGCGTCCACCGGTGTCGAGACGGGCGCGATCCGGGCCACCGAGCCGGCTCTGCTCGCCCGCGCGCTGTACCACGGGTACTGCGGTGCGGCGACGGACGCCGTCGGCGGCTCGGCTCAGATCGACCACGAGGACCTCATCCGCAGTGCGGGCGCGATGACCCGCGCCGTGTTTCCAGCCGCTACCGCGTAGCCACCGGGCGTGCGGCGGCGCCCGGCGGCACCTGTTCGGTGGATACCGCCGAGCACCTCTCGCTCAGCGCTCGCCGGCGTCGGCGTGGCTCGCGACCCGGTTGAGCGCGGTCTGCGCCACGCTCTGCCAGCCGTTGTCGAAGACGAGCGAGTGGCCGCGACCTTCGATTCGCCGGTACTGGGTGTTGCCACCAGGGGCATGCAAGGAGGCTGCTACTTGCTCGTCGCGGCGTTGTCGATCACGTTCGCGACCGCACCCGGCTGCTCGAGCATCGCGAGGTGGTCGGCGAAGACGGAGGTCACGTGGCCCTGGGCGCGCGACGCCATGGAGCGCTGCTGTGCCGGCGGGATCACCTTGTCCGCGGTTCCGATGACGAACCAGCTCGAGATCGACTTCCAGGCGGCGTCACCCGAGGGCTCCTGAAGAGCGCCGCCAGTCACCGGGGACTGCGATGCCGCGAGGGCTGCGGCGTTCCCGGCACCGAGATGTGCCGCGAACGCTGACCGGAACAGGTCGCGCTTGACGTACAGGTCGGGGTTGCCGGTGGGCATCGTGGGGTCCTGGACGACGTCGAAGACCGTGCTCGGCTCGGCCGCCAGCATCGAGCCGGGCTTCTCGCCGGTCAGCTGCGAGACGGTCTCCCCCTTGTCCGGCGCGTAGGCGTCGACGAACACGAGGTCGGTGACGCTGGGGGTGGAGAGTGCCGCGTTCGTGATGACCGCGCCGCCATAGGAGTGGCCCACGAGAACGACTGGGCCTGTCGTCGCCTGGTTTACGAACGCGGCTACCGACGCGGCATCGCTCGCGAGCCCGCGGAGCGGGTTCGGGGCGGCGAGCACGGTGTAGCCGTCGTCCTGCAGGAGCTTGGTGACCGGCGCGAAACTTGACGCGTCCGCCCAGGCGCCATGCACGAGGACGACCGTGGGCTTGGCGGCCGGCGGCGAGCTGTGCGCCGCGACAACCGTCGACGTGGTGTTGTCCGAGGCGAGGGCGACGCTCGGCGCGGCGATGAGCGTGGCGACGGCAACGCCGAGCGCTATGCGGTTGGTCCATCGACGAGTGGTGCTGGTCATGACTGTCTCCATCTGTGGGAGAAAGAACGATCGTTCTTTCACCTATGAGCAAACCACATCGGACTTGCGTCAAGCAAGTCAGCCTTGGTGGGCGGCCCCGGTCGGCGGGCGCAGTGCGGGCTGGGGTGCGGCCGGCCCGAAGGGGAGGCGACGTATCCTGCCGGGATGGCACGCTCTCGTTCACCGGAACTCGGCCCTCAGAAGCCCTACTGCTCGATCGAACGGGCTCTGACGGTGCTCGCCGACCGATGGTCCTTCCTCGTGCTTCGCGAGGCCCTGCTCTACGACGTGGAGCGGTTCGCCGAATTCCAGCAGCGGCTCGGTATCGCGACGAACGTCCTCACTGATCGCCTTGACCATCTCGTCGAGGCCGGCGTCCTGGAGCGCACCGAGTACCGCGAACCCGGCAGTCGTGCACGACCCGCGTACGTCCCGACGTCCGCGGGCCGCGATCTCGAGGTGGTCCTCGGAGCCCTGCAGCAGTGGGGCGACGAACACGCGCCCCGGGAAGACGGGCCGACGATGGTCCGGCGGGAGCGAGGGTCGAGTGCGCCCTTGCGGGTGGGCTTCCTCCGGGACGGGGACTCGAGCGTTCCGCTCGAGCAGGTTGAGTTCGCCCGCAGCTGACCCTCGCGTGCGGCCGCAGTCCCGAGTTCTTGGTGAACTAGTTGTGGTGTCCAGGGACGTTGGTCAGTCGGCTGATGGGAGTTTGGTTGCCGATCGCTCTGTGGAGTCTGTGGTGATCGTAGAAGTGCAGCCATCCGGGCCACCGTCCACGTGCCGGGGCGGGCGCGCCCCCGGCGCGGCGCCCGGTGGGACATGGAGCACCTGACCCTCCTGGACCCCAAGCAGAGCTGGCGCACCGGGCTAACCGGAGCCCTGGACCAGATCGCCCGTGCCTACCCACCAACCCCGGTAGGGGCGAACGCACGCATCGACGCCTCCCCGACGTCCCAAGCGGCTCCGGGCACGAGACCAGGAGCCCGCGTCAAGAGCAACTGGATCCCACAGCCGATGGATTCGGTGCCGCCCCTGTGAACCCACCCCTGGTTCGGTGCCGCGTCCCCACCCCGGCGCGGGCCACCGCGAGACCACAAGACCGATATCCCTAGCGACAGGAGGAGTCCGATGGAGTCAGGACGACCAACGGCCCACTTCGCCGCGGTGATCCGGGTGGTGGACGAGCCATCAGGTGCTCTCGCTGGCGTGATCTGACGACATCGAACCCGTTCCACCGGCGGCTCTCGCACACCCCTATTGGTTCTACGTGAGCCTCTCCAGCACATACCGGATTTCCGCACTTCGGCGGGCAGCATCCTTGATTTCTGGGATTTTCGTCGCCAAACCCAGTTCGCAGAACGGAAAACGAAAATAGTCCAACAGCCAGATCAGCTCGTCGTCATTGTGTGCGCCTAACCACAGTTCGCGGAAGATGAAAACGGACCGAAACACCGGCCCGTGCAAGAGCACCTCCATGTCGATCGCAGCATCCTGGCGGCCCTCCTCATCCAGCTCACGCACGTCTGTCCAAAAGGTCCTCGCGATCGCCACCCAGTCAGGCCGTTCGGGAGGTGGACCCGATGGACCGTCCGCCCGGCCAGCCAGATAGCCCTGATTCAGCATCTCGGCGCGAACCGGACCATCGACGTCGGTCCACCGATACAAGATCGGAAATTCATGAAAGATATCTCGTCGAGAGAACTCTTCGGCGAGTGCGGTGATCAACGAGGACTTCTCGTGAGCGTCGCGCGCCTCATCCCAGAGCCCGTCGAACAACGTCATGGCCTGACGCCGGGAGTCTCTTAACACGTTAAAGACAGCAATTTGGACGCCGTCAAAGATGAGATCGTCCAGCACTTCTGTGTTGCGCCTGCCGAACCACCATAGTTCGACGGCGGCGTCCAGGTCGCGAATCTTAAAGTTGACATTGTCGACTCGCCATCGATGCTCCGGGTGGTCGATGTGCATCGGAGTGCCCGGCACACCGCGTAAGGAGACCTCCGAAGCCGGGGTCAATCCGGCCGCCTCCGGAAAACAGGAAGCAAGGTACTCGTGCTCGAATTCGGACTCGGCGCGCGCGACCAGGTGCGCGTACAGTCCAGCACTGTCGCGATCCAGCACCTCCATTCGGCGCAGCGCTCGACTCATGACGTCTCGCACGGCCGGGAAGCGAGTCTCCGATGGATCACGCTGAACGATCCACCAGATAATTGATTCCAAGACGAACGGCGTGCTCGCCACGGTCCTTCACCTCCCTCTGGGCAGGAGACGCCCATTGAAGCTCGCCCAACCTCGCCCTTGGCATCAGGGCGAAAATCGGCCTTCTACAACCGGTTGAATGGGCCCCCGCACCGCCGCCTCTGGATGATTCGATAGACTTGCCCGCGGGAGTTTATACGAATTCCACCGGAGAGCCGTGGCGCGCGAGTGGCCCGGCTCCATGCGTCTCTGGGAACGTTGAAGCCTCGACTCCATGCCCGGAGGGCACACCTCATCCAGGACCACGTCACCTACGAAGTTGCTGGAGTCGATGAGCTACGCTTGACCTTCACCCCTACCTTCCCTGGCGGTATGACTCCGTGCCGTCTGACGACGAGCTCCTCCATGCCCGCCGCGGCTTGCGTCTGGCGGCAGCGGTCATTCGGAGCACGCGGTGCTGGGACCGGCATGCTTCTAGAGACGACGGTACGATCGCTGGCGAGCCACACAGCAGGGTGTGCTTTCCATTGGGTGCTGAGGCGCGAGAAATCGCAATCACACGCTGGTTGCGGCTCCTAGGGGCAGTTCTGAACAGCCCCTTCTCGGTTCCAGGCTTCGTTCCCCGCTGGCGACTGGTGCGGCGGGCCTGTCGCGCACCGACGATGGCTGGCTATTGACGGCGAGTTCGCCATCGTGACGCCCTACTCGGATGCCATGACGAGATTCTTCGACCGGCGAGGCGTGCAACCGCCACGGACCGAACCTAGAGATGGCGGGCGCGACTGAGGAGCGCCGCGGCGCACTTTGTGTCCCGCCGGTTATGCGTCGCCGCGGGGTGGAGGACAGCCTTTGCGCCTCGCGGCTGCCGGCGCCATGGTGCTGATCGGCGGACACCACGTCACGCGAGCGTGCTTCCCGGCGCACGACCCGTGCGGGGCTCGGCTCGGTGTGGAGGGATGTGTCCCTGCCGGTTGCGGGGCGTGTCGTCCGCAGGTCTGATCGGAGCGGCACCGGGAGCCGGCAAGGCTGGGCGTGGATCGCCGTCGCCGACGAGGGCCCAGGGGTCCCGGAGGACCGCGACCGCGTCTTCGACCGCTTCATCCAGAGCAGGAACGGCTCCGGTGCTCCCGCCGCGGCGGAAGGATCCGGGCTCGGTCTTGCCATCGCCCGCCGGGCGGCCGAGGGCCACAGCGGACGCCTGCTGCACACGCAGCACGGACCCAGGGGCAGTACCTTCACCGTCTGGCTCCCGGACCGCACGCTGGACCGGGCGAACGACCGGGAGGACGCCCCGCCGAACGATGACCCGCTGGCCGGCTGAGGTGGCACCGGCAGGAGGCCCGGATCCGTGGTACGCGCTAACCCTGGGACAACGCGCCGGCGATGTCACCCGAGGAGGCGACCCGGGCGATGGCGGGGAGCACCGCGGTCAGGGCGTGCTCGTGGGTCTCGGCGCGCAGGTCGGTGACGGCGTCGGAGGCGACGACGACGTCGAAGCCCAGGTCGTAGGCGTGCCGCACGGTGGACTCGACGCCGAAGCTGGTCGCGACACCGGTGACCACGACGGTCGTGACGGCGCGTTCGCGCAGCAGCTCGGCCAGGCCGGTGCCGGAGAACGCGCTCAGCCGGGCCCGCTCGACGCGCAGGTCGTCGTCGCGCACGTCGAGGACGGGCGCGAGGGCGCGCGCCTCCTCGGGGAACGTGCGCGGCGCGGAACCGTAGGCGTTGCGTCCGGGTGGGGTTCCGGTCGAGACCGCGTAGGCCACGGTGCGGCCCTGGTCGTGGAAGGTGGCGGCGAGCGCGGCCGTCGCGCCGACGACGTCGTCGACGGGGTGAGCGAACGGGTTGCTCAGCGTGGCGGCCTGCAGGTCGATCACGAGCAGGGCGGTGGTCGGGTCGAGCTCGAGGGGCACGTCTTCTCCTGATGGTCGTCGGGGGCTCAGCGGGCGGGCCTGGTGGTCAGCCGAAGGTGACGACCACCTTGTCGGCCGCGCCCGGTGTACGGGCGAGCTCCAGGGCGTCGAGTGCCTTCTCGAAGGGAAGGGTGTCGCTGACGATGAGCGCGTACCTGCGCCAGTTGGCGATGATGTCGTCGGTGACCTCGAAGATCTCGGTGGGGTAGCCCATCGACCACACGAGGTTCAGCTCGGAGGTCAGGATGCCGCCGAGGTCGAGCTCCACGGGCTTCTTGTGCACGGCGACGATGCCGAGCGTGGCGCCGTGCTTGGCGATCCTCGCCACGGTCTGCGGGACCACGGGAGCGCCGGCGGCGTCGAGGTAGATGTCGGTGCCGGGCCGGACGCCCCGGTTGAAGACGGTGGCGCCGTCGCCGTGCAGCTCCACGGGGCGGGCGGCCACGTCCTCCTGCGCCGAGTTGATGACGGCGTCCGCACCCACCTGGAGGGCCTTGTCGAGCCGGGAGGGGAGGATGTCGACCACGACGACGTGCGCGGCGCCGCGTCGCTTGTAGCCGAGCACGGCGCCCAGGCCGATCGGTCCGGCGCCGAACACGACCACCTTCGCGCCGGGGCGCGGCTGGGTGCGGTTGACCGCGTGGTAGGCGACGGCCATCGGCTCGTTCAGTGCGGCGACCTCCCAGGGGATCTCCTTCGGGATGGTCCGCAGCTGCCTGCCGACCTGTGCGTCCTTGATCACGACGTACTCCGACAGCCCGCCCTGGGCGCCGCCGGAGCCCAGGAGCCCGTCGGTCAGCGCCATCGTGTTGATCACGACGTGGTCGCCCACCGCGATGCCGGTGACGTCGGCACCGACCTCCACGACCTCGGCCGCGGGCTCGTGACCGAGCGGCGTGGCGCCCTGCCGCGGCGGGATCCCTCCGTTCGCGGTGTACAGGGCGTCGGAGCCGCAGATACCGCACGCGCGCATCCTGAGCAGGACGTCGGCGGGGCCGGCGACGGGCTGGTCGACGTCGACCCAGGCCGTGGTGTCCGGCGCCGTGACGTGGACGGATCGCATGGGTTCCTCCGAGGTTCGTCGAGCATCACTAAATCGAATAAGTGGAGACTACCCTTGGAGCGCGGCCACGAGAACACCGGCGGCCGCCAGGAACGGGGGGACATGTCGAAGGAGAGCCGGGCGACGCTCAAGGACGTCGCGCGCGCGAGCGGGGTCTCGACCGCCACGGTGAGCTTCGTGCTCAACGACACCCCTGGGCAGACCATCCCCGAGACCACCCGGGACCGGGTGCGCGAGGCGGCACGCGACCTGGGCTACACACCGCACCGGCTCGCCCGCGCCCTGCGGGAGGGCAGCAGCCGGGTCGTGCTGCTCAAGCTCGGCGACCTGCGGCCCGGACACAGCCTGGACGGCTTCGTGACGGGCATGCGGCACGAGCTGTGGCGCCACGGCTACACCCTCGTGGTGCACCCGGGCGGCGCGGATCGCACCGCGCTCGCCGAGCTCGTCGCGACGCTGGCGCCGCGTGCCGTCGTCGACCTGGCCCGGCCGTACCAGGGCGACGTCGACGACGGTGAGACGGAGGGGAGCGACGGGGGCTGGACCGACGGGCTGGCCGCGCACACGATGACCCAGCTCACGCACCTCGCCGAGCGCGGCCACGCGAACGTCGCGTTCGCCGTTCCGGGCGAGGTGGCCGCCGGTGGGCTGGCTGCGCTGCGCCTGCGGTACGCCCGAGAAGCGTGGTCGGCCGTAGGCGCCGGCGACCTGCACCGGGTGAGCGTCGCGACGGGATCGGCTTCCACCGCGGATGCGCTGCGCAATCTGCGTGGCATGCACCCGGAGGTCTCAGCCGTGGCCGCGTTCGACGACGAAGCGGCGTTCCGTGTTCTCGCAGCCATGGCGGACCTGGACTTGTCCGCTCCGGGCGATCTCGCCGTGATCGGGTTCGACGACGGACCCTACGGGGCGCTCTGGCGCCCATCGCTCACGTCGGTGCACATCGACGGCGAAGGTTTCGGGCGGCAGGCTGCCCGGGCCGCACTCGGTATCGAACCGCAGGAGCCGGCTGCCCCGACATCGGTCGTCGTCCAGCGCGGATCGACCTGAGGGGATGGTTCGGCCTTCGTGATCGGCCTGCGACAGTCACACCGAAGTACCTCGTGTCCGAAACGGCGGAGCGCGAACGTGTCCGTCAGGTGCTCCTCATGCTGCGGCAGATCGCTCGTCACTCAGGGGCGGGCGCCGGTGCCCCGGGACCTCGACCCCCACTCGCTGGCGGCGGCTTCATGCCTTCTCCGTTTTCCTGGCGCGACTCTGCGGTCAGGAGCTGCCTTGTGGTGCACTTTCACCAGTGCATGGCTACCAACGAGGGCGCCACCGCATGGAGTTCGTCGCACGCGCACGCACCCTCCCCGCACGACAAGGGCGCGACATGGCATCAGGATCGTCGAAACGCCGAGGATGAGTTTCAGCAGCGGGCGCGCGGGCCATGCCCGTAGGGGCTTGTAGCGGCAGCGGACGGAGCTCAGATCCGCCCGCCGCCGAGCAGGAACGCAGCTACGAGCGCGACGCCAGCGAGCGCGGGCGTCCAGAACGTGATGAGCATGCCGCGGCGGAGCCGGGCACGGGCTGCGGCGAGCTCGGCGTGGGCCGTGCCCTCCGGGTGTGCAGGCTGGACCGCGTGCACGGTGCCGGGCAGGCCGGTCGCCTCGGCGTCCGCGCTGTGAACGTTCGTGGCGCGAGCGTGCGCGCGACGCACCGGGAGGCGCGCGGTGACGACGAAGCCTCCGCCGGGTTCGGTGCCGGCGGTCAGGACACCGCCGGCGAGCCGGACCCGTTCGTCCAGCCCGATCAGTCCGTATCCCGTGCCGATGCCGCCCGGCGGGCGGGGCGATGTGTCGTTCGTGACGGTGACGACCAAGGTGGCGTCGGCCGTGTCCTCGTTCGCGAGGGTGACCCGGACTTCGGCGCCGGGCGCATGTTTGGCGGCGTTCGTGAGTGCCTCCTGCACCACGCGATGGGCGGCGCGGACGGTGTCCCGGGCGATCCCGTCCATCTGCTCCGGCCCTGAGTCGAGAGTCACGCGCATCCCGGAAGCTGCGGCCCGCTCCACGAGCGCCGCGATCGCGTCGTCCGGGCGGACGGCAGCGGCGGGCGGCGCGTCGCGCGTCGCGGTGTCGGCGTCGTCGCGCAGCATCGTCACCACCTCGTGCAGCCGTTCGGTGACGGCGGCCGCTGACTCGCGCAGCCGAGCCGCAGCGGCTCGTTGCCCCGGATCGGAAGCGATCGCCTCCAGCGCCCCGGCCTGCACGGCGACAAGGCTGAGGTCGTGACCGAGGGAGTCGTGCATGTCGCCCGCGATGCGGGCCCGCTCACGCATGCGGGCCTGTCCGACGGCGCGGTCCTGCTCCCGCTCCAGCCGCTCCGCCAGGTCCCAACCCGCGCGCACCAGTTCACCGTGCTGGTACATGTACTGCCCGGCCGCCCACGGGATCAGGACCTGGAGTACGAGCCCGGTGAGCATCTCGAACCAGTCGTCCGCCGAACCCGGCGCTCCGCCAGTGACGATGACCAGCACAAACACCGCCAGCAGCCCGGCCACCGTGATGCCAAGGCCCAGCAGCGCCCGCCGTCCGTCGGTCCGACGGCCGAGCAGGAACGCGAAGGCGAGCTGAGCGACGACGAGCTGGCTGGTGAACAAGTTGCCGCTGGCGACGAGGGACAGCGCGCCGGGCAGGATGGCGGCCACGACGGGCCATCGGCGCGCGAGGAGGACCGCCACGACGAGCATCGGCACGGCCAGCGCGACGAACTGCGCGCGAGTCCACGGGCCGGAGCCTTCGAGCTCGCCGGCGACCAGCGCGAACGCGATCAGCACGCCGAGCAGTCCTGCGTCCACCGCGATCCGGACCGACCAGGCGCGGCTGCCGGACATGCCCGGTAGCCCGCCAACGGCCGGGCTACGCACCTGAGATCCGGCCCGTGCTCGGACGTTCGCCCTGGCCCGTGCTCCGGCCCGCACCGGGACCCTGACCAGCCGTAGGACCAGCCCCGGAACCCGCACCCGGCTCACCGACCAGCCCCGCCTCGTGCGCCAGCACCGCGGCCTGCACGCGGTTGCGCACCCCGAGCCGGGCCAGCGCCGAGCTGACGTACGCCTTGACGGTGCCCTCCACGAGAAACAGGCGGGACCCGATCTCCGCGTTCGACAGGCCCGCGCCCAGCAGCGCCAGCACGTCGCGCTCGCGCGGGGACAGGCCCGCCACCAGCTCGAGCGCCCGGGTCCGACGGCGGTCCGCGCCGGCCGACCCGGCAGGTCCCCGTCCGCCGTCGTCCAGGAGCCGGATGACGCGGGCGGCGACGCGCGGGGAGAGGTACGCGGCGCCATCATGCGCGGCCCGGACCGCGGCGATGAGTTCGGCCGGGTCGCCCGACTTCAGCAGGAACCCGCTCACCCCGGCCGCCAGGGCGGCACTGATGTACTCGTCCTCGCCGAACGTCGTCAGCATCAGCACCCGGGTGACCGGGACGCTGCGCCGGATCTCCTCGGCCGCGGCCAGCCCGTCCAGACGGGGCATGCGGATGTCCAGGACGGCGACGTCGGGCCGGTGCGTACGGGCCAGCGCCACAGCGGCGAGCCCGTCCGGGGCCTCGCCGACCACCTCGACGTCGTCGGCGGAGGTGAGGATCGTGCGCAGGCCCGCGCGGATCATTGCCTCGTCGTCGGCCAGGAGGACGCGGATCTCGCTCACGGATCGACGGTACCCGGACGACGGCAGCGCCAGGCCGCCGTCGGGCCGCGCGGGCGTGAAGACCTGACGAACGACAGTAGTGCGGGTGCCGATCGGCAGGCGCCGCGCACCCGCCGCCCCCCATACGTTCGCCACGTGATCGAGCTGACCAACCTCACCAAACGCTACGGCGACAAGACCGCCGTCGACGACCTCACCCTGCGCCTCGAACCCGGGACCGTCACCGGGTTCCTCGGCCCGAACGGGGCCGGGAAATCCACCACGATGCGGCTGATCCTGGGCCTGGACGCGCCGACGTCCGGCACCGCGCTGATCGGTGGACGCCGGTACACCGACCTGGAGTGCCCGCTGACCACCGTCGGCGCACTGCTCGACGCCAAAGCTGTGCACCCCGGCCGGACCGGTCGCGACCACCTGCGCGCCATGGCGCGCAGCCAGCGCATCCCCGCCCGCCGCGTCGACGAGGTGCTGGAACGCACCGGCATGACCGACGCCGCCCGACGCCGCGCCGGTACCTATTCGCTCGGCATGAGCCAGCGGCTCGGCATCGCCGGCGCGCTGCTGGGCGATCCGCAGGTGCTCATGCTCGACGAGCCCGTCAACGGCCTCGACCCCGACGGCGTCACCTGGATCCGCACCCTGCTGCGCGGCCTCGCCGCCGAAGGGCGCACCGTGTTCGTGTCCTCGCACCTCATGAGCGAGATGCAGCAGACCGCTGACCGGCTCGTGGTGCTCGGCCGGGGACAGCTCATCGCGGACGCCCCGATGTCGGAACTGCTCACCGCCACCGGCTCGCGGGTGCGCGGGCCCGGGCTGGAGGCGCTCGCGGAACGGCTCGACGACGCGCGCTGGACCGGCGACGACGAGCTGACCGTCCCGGGCGTGCCACCCGAAGAGGTCGGGGCGCTCGCCCACCAGCTCGGCCTCCTGCTGCACCGGCTGGAGGCGACCGAACCGACACTGGAGGAGTCCTACATGAGCCTGACCGCTGACGCCGTGGAGTACACCGCAGGAGGTGCGGCATGAGCGCATCCACCCCACAGGCGGTGCCAACCCTGCCGGGCGCACCGACCAGTTCGCCGACAGCGGCGGCCCGGACGCGGCTCGGCGACGCGATCGCCGCCGAGTGGATCAAGCTCTGGAGCCTGCGCTCCACCTGGTGGTACCTCGGCGGGTCCGCCGCAGTCGTCGTGCTGACGAGCCTCCTCGAGTCCGGCGACGGCGACCCCACCACACCCGACGCCCTGACCCCGGTACTGGGGGCCGTGTCGTACTTCGTCCAATACATCCTGGCGGTGTTCGGGATCGTGGCGATCACCGGTGAGATCGCCACCCGGTCGATCACCGTCACCATGGCCTGCACGCCCCGCCGCACCTGGATCATGGCCGCAAAGGCGATCATCGTGGGCGCCGTGGTGCTCGGGGCGTCGCTGCTGGTGACCGGCGGCGGGCTGCTGCTCACCGCAGCCCGGCTCGGAGAGCTCTCGCTCGTCGACGGGACACAGGCCGAGACCGCGCTCGCGGCGTCGGTCTACCTGGCGCTGCTCGCTGTGTTCTCCCTCGGGCTGGCGACGCTCGTGCGCCGGACCGCCGGGGCGCTCGCGGTGATGCTCCTGTTGTTGCTCCTGGTTCCCGAGCTGCTGCGGATGGCATCCGAGCGGTTCGACGCGCCGTGGATCAACACCGTCGGCGACTGGACGCCTAGCCCGATCGGGTGGCGGCTGATGGAGGGCGAGTGGGCCGACGGGCTCGCGCTCCTGGCTTGGGCCGGCGCCGCGGTCGTGGCCGCGATATGGGTCCTGCGGCGCCGGGACGCCTGAACTCCTCGCCGAGGACGGCTCGCACGAGTTGCACACCTCGCGCCGTCGCCGTGGGCTCCCGTGGGCTAGGCGCCGACCGCGGTCAGGCGTCCGCGCTCCGCGCGGGTGAGGGGTGGCATCGACGCGAGCAGTTCGCGCGTGTAAGCGTGGTCGGGCCGGTCGAAGATCTGCTCGACCACGCCCGTCTCGACCACAGCGCCCCGGTACATCACCAGTACCCGGTGGGCGAGGTTGCGCACCACCGAGAGGTCGTGGGAGATGAACAGGATCGACAGGCCGAGCCGGTCCTGGAGGTCGACGAGCAGGTTGGTGACCTGTGCCTGGATGGTCACGTCGAGGGCGGAGACTGGTTCGTCGCAGACCAGGACGTCGGGGTCGCGCACCAGGGCGCGGGCGATCCCGATGCGTTGCCGCTGGCCGCCCGAGAACTGGTGCGGGAACCGGTCCATGACCTCGGGCCGCATGCCCACCATGTCGAGCAGCTCGGCCACCCGCTCGCGCCGGGACGCGGCGGTACCGGTACGTGTCACGACCAGCGGCTCGGCGATGATGTCGCGCACCCGCATGCGCGGGTCGAGCGAGGTGTACGGGTCCTGGAACACCATCTGGGTGCCGGTCCGTGGCGCGGGGCGTGGTCCGCGTGTACGGCGGGTGACGTCCTGCCCGTGGTAGCGGACCGCGCCCTGGTCGGCACTCTCCAGTCCCACGATCATGCGGGCGAGCGTCGACTTGCCGCTGCCGGACTCGCCCACGATGCCGAGCGTCTCGCCGCGGCGCAGCACCAGGTCGACGCCGTCCACAGCGCGCACCGTGCGCCGGGCCAACGGGGACCCGCCGTGGAACGTGCGGCCCAGCCCGCTCACCTCCAGGACGACGTCGCCCCGGCGGGCGGCCGGCGTGTGCTCGCCGCCGGGAACGCGTCGCTCCGCCGCCGTGCGGTCCGCGTCCGGCGCCCGCTCCGGCTCCAGCACGCGTACCGCGCCGGCGCGGGGCACGGAGCCCAGCAGGGTCCTGGTGTACGGCTCGGCCGGGGCGGCGAAGACGGTGTCGGCGTCCCCCTGTTCCACCACCACGCCGTCGCGCATCACCGCCAGCCGGTCGGCCACCTCGGTGACCACGCCGATGTCGTGCGTGATGAGCAGCACCCCCATGCCGAGCCGGCCGCGCAGGTCGTGCAGCAGGCGCAGGATCTGCGCCTGCACGGTGACGTCCAGCGCGGTGGTCGGCTCGTCGGCCACGAGCAGCTCGGGCTCCAGCGCGATCGCCATCGCGATGAGGATGCGCTGCCGCATACCGCCGGAGAACTGGTGCGGGTAGTCGTCCACTCGGGTGCGCGCCGCCGCGATGCCCACCAGGTCGAGCAGCTCGACGGCACGCTCGCGCGCCTGCCGCCGGCTCAGGCCGCGGTGCACGCGGAAGATCTCGCCTACCTGGTCGCCCACGGTGAGTACCGGGTTCAGGCTCGACAGGGCGTCCTGCAGCACCATGCTCACGCGCTCGCCCCGCAGCGCGCGGCGCTCCGGCTCGGTGCAGGCGAGCAGGTCCGTGCCGCCCACGCTCAGCTCGCGTGCCGCGACCGTCGCCGCGGGGTCCTGGATGCCGAGGACGGCGCGTGCGGTGACCGTTTTTCCGGAGCCGGACTCGCCCAGCAGCGCCACGAGCTCGCCGGGGCGGACGTCGAGGTCGAGGCCTCGCACGACGGGCGTGACCTGGGTACCGGACCGGAACCCGATGTCGAGGCCGCGGACGCGCAGCACGGGGGAGGGGCTGTCGGAGGTGGGTGCCATGCCCTCCATGGTGCCCTGCGGACCGGCGCCCGATGTTTCGCTCACGTGAATTCTTGAGCCGGATTAACCCATTGTCATTGACACCAGTGCCGGATAGTCGCGACGGTGAAGTCCACCACGCCGGTTTGTTCCCCGACCGTCTCGCGGCATCGGGGGGTGTGGCCGTCCGATGCAACGACTTGCCGAGGAGGCAGCAGTGCTGGAGCCAGCGAAGCACTACGCGGGATACCGGGCCTACGACTACCTGGAGCCGGGCGTCGATTACCGCGCGTTCGAGCTCGCGCAGGAGGTCGGCCGCGTCCCCGCCTACGCCGGGCTCGACCTGAGCACGAGCGAGACCGAGCGCACCACGCGCCTCCTGGAGCAGGAGACCGTCATCTCGCTGCACGACCACCTCCAGGTGTTCCCCCAGGACATGACCGACCTGCGCGGCTACATCCGGCAGGGCAGGGAGAGCACCGGCTACCAGGGGCTGAGCCGCTCCGGTCTGACGGCGGTGTTCGACAACGGGATGGACGGCACCTGCTGCATCTCCAGCGACGCCGGCTGGAAGTACCAGGACGTGCTCTTCGACCTGGGCGTCCGCATGGCCGACCTGGCCCACCAGGACTTCGTGGTCAAGGGGGAGACCCTCCAGGACATCCGCCACGCCCAGGAGACCGGGCGGATCGCCCATGTCTTCTCGCTGGAGGCGGCCACCATGATCGAGAACGAGGTGGACCGGCTGGACGTGCTCTACGGGTTCGGCGTGCGCATGATGGGCATCGCCTACTCCGAGGCCAACACGCTCGGTTCCGGCCTCAAGGAGCGCGGTGACGGCGGCCTGACCTATTTCGGCGAGCGGGCCGTGCAGCGGATGAACAAGCTCGGGATCGCCATCGACATCTCGCACTCCGGCGATCGCACGTGTCTCGACGTGATCAAGACGTCGGACAAGCCGGTGTTCATCACGCACGCCGGCGCGCGCGGCCTGTGGCCCACCAACCGGATGAAGACCGACGAGACCATCGTCGAGTGCGCCCGGCGCGGCGGCGTCATCGGCATCGAGGCCGCCCCCCACACCACCCTGTCGCCGAACCACCCGCGGCACTCCCTGGAGTCGGTCATGGACCACTTCCAGTACTGCGTGGACCTGGTCGGCCTGGAGCACGTGACCTTCGGTCCCGACACCCTGTTCGGCGACCACGTGGGTCTGCACGACGCCTTCGCGTCCAACCTCTCCATCTCCCAGGCCCACGGTCACGTGGACTACGAGAAGGTCGAGTACGTCGACGGGGTCGAGAACCCGGCCGAGGAGTTCTCCAACATCATCGGCTGGCTGGTCAAGCACGGCTGGTCCGACGACGAGATCCGCGCCGTCGTCGGCGGCAACACCCTGCGCGTCCTCGAGGAGGTCTGGATCTGATGAAGCTGCGAAGACTGAGCCTGGCGGCCACCGCCGCCGCGGGGGCGCTCGCGCTGGCGGCCTGCGCGCCGCAGGCGCCGTCGTCCGACGGCGAGGGGAGCGGCGCGCCCGCCGAGGCGGGCGACGACACCCTGACGATCGCCACGACCACCGACGTGGTCAACTACAACCCGCTGATCGGCAACAGCCGCAGCGACTACTGGGTCACGAACCTGATGTACCCGCACCTGCTGTCGATCGCGGACGACGGCAGCAAGGAGGCGTCCCTGGCCACCGACTGGGGCTACGTGGACGAGACCACCGGGTTCTACGAGATCCGCGACGACTTCACCTGGAGCGACGGCGAGCCGCTCACGGCCGACGACGTGGCCTGGACCCTGAACGCCGTCAAGCAGGACGCGCCCGCCGGCACCTTCTACGGCCAGATGGGCCATGTCGAGTCGGCCGAGGCCGTCTCGCCGACCCGCGTCGAGGTCACGCTCACCGAGCCCGACACCTCCGTGATCGAGGAGATCGGGTTCTGGGGCAACATCGTGCCGCAGCACGTCTTCGAGCCGGCCGGATCCGTGGCCGAGTTCGCGAACGACGGCGAGGACGGCTGGGTCAGCGCGGGGCCGTACGTGCTGACCGATGTGCAGGCCGGGCAGAGCTACACGCTGGAACGCACCGAGGAGCCCTACCCGCTGGTCGAGGGCGGCACCCCGGTCCCGGCACGCGTGGTCTACCGGGTCTACCCCGACGTCAACACCGAGATCCTGGCGCTGCAGAGCGGCGAGGTCGACGTCATCGCCAACGCCCTCCCGCCGGCCCAGGTGGAGCAGCTGCGGAGCACCGAGGGCATCGAGGTGGCCGAGGTGCCCGGCCTGGGCTACGCCCACATGGTCTACAACATGGACCAGCCGGACCTGGCGAAGGCCGAGGTGCGTCAGGCGCTGGCGCACGCCGCGGACTACGAGACCATCCGTGAGGTGGTGCTCCAGGGGCAGGCGGTCTCCACGGGCTCCAGCCCGCTGATGCCGGTCCTGTCGCAGTACCACGACGACTCGCTGACCGAGTACGAGTTCGATCCCGAGCTGTCCCGGTCGCTCATGGAGGACGCCGGGTACGAGGCCGATGCGGACGGCATGTTCCCCGTGACCTTCCGCCTGCTGTACTCGCTGCAGGACAGCGTGACCAGCCAGTGGGCCCAGCTCGTCAAGGACAGCGCGGCCGAGGCCGGTATCGCCATCGAGCTGGAGGGCCTGGAGCGCAACACCTACCTGGCCCGCACGGACGAGGGCGACTACGACATCTACGCCGGCAACTTCGCCATCATGGACGACCCCGTCACCAACTTCACGCTCTCGTACCTGCCGGGCGGGGCCATCAACTACACCCACGTGGACGACCCCGAGCTCAACGACCTGGTCGCGCAGGCGGCCGTCACGGCCGACCCCGACGAGAAGGTGGCGCTCATGCAGGAGGCCGCGGCCCTGGTTCACGAGCAGGTCTACGACAACATCATGTACACGCAGAACCTGTACATGGCCTACAGCTCGGACTGGGACGGGTTCGTCGTCAAGCCCAGCGAGCTGCTGTCCATCGTGAGCGCCCAGTCCGTCGCGTCCGCCCACCGGGTCTCCGGCGAGTAGACCCCGTACCGACCAGAAAGGCCGCCCGCGTGTCTCTCACCCTGTTCGTCCTGCGCCGCCTCGGCCGGGGAGTGCTGACGATCTGGTTCGCCGTGACCGTGACGTTCCTGCTCCTGCGCCTCCTGCCGGGCGACCCGGCGCTCGCCGTGGCGAGCACGAACATGACCGAGGAGGCGCGGGCGGCCCTGCTCGTGCAGTACGGCCTCGACCAGCCCCTACCGGTCCAGTACGTGCTGTACCTGGGCCAGCTCCTGCAGGGCAACCTCGGCACGTCGTTCACGCAGTCGGTGCCGGTGCTGGACGTGCTCCTGCACCGGCTGCCGTGGACGCTGCTCCTGACCTTCACCGCGCTGGCCCTCACCGTGGTGGTCGGCGTGCCGCTGGGCGCGCTCGCCGCCTCGGCCAAGGGCCGCGCCTGGGACCGTGTGGTCCAGGTGGTCGGCGTGACCGGCCAGTCCCTGTTCGTGCCCAGCGTGGGCATCGTGCTGCTGTTCCTGTTCGGCCTGGCGCTCGGCTGGTTCCCCATCGGGGGCGCCTACGACCAGGACGTGTACGGGTTCGAGTGGTACGGGTCGGTGCTGTCCCACCTGGTGCTGCCCGCGCTGTCGCTCACGCTGGTCCAGCTCGGCCCGTACGTGCTGACCATGCGGGCCGCGCTGGTGGACGCGCTGGGCGACGACTACGTGACCCTGGCGCGGGCCAACGGCCTCTCGCCCCGCCGGATCCTGTGGAAGCACGCCCTGCGCAACGCCCTGCTGCCGACCACCACGCTCATCGGCCTGCAGCTCGGGTTCCTGGTGGGTGGGGCCGTGCTGACCGAGACGGTGTTCGCCTACCCGGGCATCGGTCGCGGCATCTACGAGGCCGTGACCCAGCTCGACTTCCCCGTGCTGCAGGGGGCGTTCCTGCTGCTGGCGGTGACCGTCGTGGCGGCGAACATGCTCACCGACATCGCCTACGGCTTCCTCGACCCGAGAGTGAAGACATCGTGACCGCACCCCTGACCGACCCGGCCCTCACCGACCCGGCCCTCACCGACCCCGCCCTGACCGGGGCTCCGCTCGACGAACCGGGCCGGGGCCGCCGCGCCGGCAGCGCCACCTGGCGCGCCTTCCGGCGCCAGCCGCTGGGCGTCTTCTCGCTCGCGGTGCTGGCGCTGATCGTCCTGGTCAGCGTGTTCGCCCCGGTCCTGTCCGAGCCTCCGGCGAGCTACGGCCCCGACGTGCTGCGGCCGCCTGGCGGGGCCCACCCGTTCGGGACCGACGCCCTGGGTCGCGACGTGCTCGCCGAGGTGGTCTGGGGCACCCGCCAGTCCGTGCTGGTCGCCGTGGCGGCGTCGGCCATCGCGATCGCGTTCGGCACGCTGGTCGCCGTCGTCGGCGCGTACTTCCGCCGGGTCGACGCCGTCGTGGGGGTGCTCGTGGACCTGACCCTCTCGTTGCCGGTGCTCCCGCTGATGATCCTCGTGGCCGCCCTCGCGGGCCCGAGCACCACGACGATCATCCTGGTCGTGGCCGCGTTCTCCTGGCCCGAGGTGACCCGGTTGGTCCGCTCGCAGGCCCTGGCCGTCGTCGGGCTGCCGTACGTCGACGCCGCGCGGCTGATGACCCGCAACGCCGCCTGGATCATCGGCCGGCACGTGGTGCCGGCCGTCACCCCGGTGGTCGTGGTCTCCGTGGTGGTCACGGCGTCGCGCGCCGTGCTCTCGGCGGCGGGCCTGGCCTTCCTGGGTCTGGGCGACCCGACCACCTGGTCGTGGGGCCGCATCCTTTACGAGGCGCAGCAGTCCGGGGCCATGGTGAGCGCCTGGTGGCTCACGCTGTTCCCGTCGCTCGCGATCCTCGCGCTCGTCCTGTCCGCCACCCTCGTGTCGATCGCCTACAACGACGCCCGCAACCCGAGGAACCACGACCGATGAGCACCCGTTTCCCGCAGCGACTGCCCGCCGACGTCCTGGACCGGCTGCAGGACGGCGTCCGGGACCGGCTCGCCGCCGAGGACCTCGATGCCGTACTGACCGACCACCCCGAGGACGTCGCTTACCTGACCGGTTTCTTCCACCACCCGGGGGAGCGGCCCGTGGCCGTGCTCCTGCGGCCCGAGGGGCCTGCGCTCCTGCTGGTCCCGGAGCTGGAGCGGCAGCACGCGCAGGAGCAGCACGCCCGCGCCGAGATCGTGTCGTACGCCGAGTACCCGGGCGTGGAGAACCCGTTCGCCGCCCTCGCCCGGGCCGCCGGGCGCGTCCGGGGACGGCTGGGGGTCACCACGCTCGTCACCCAGCACCGGCTCGCCCTCGCCCAGGGCGCGCTGACCGCGGCGCAGTGGGTGCCGACCGAGCTCGTCACCAAGGCCCGGTACCGCAAGCTGCCCCAGGAGCTGGCACTGCACCAGGAGGCGGCACGGATCACCGACCTCATGCTCACCGCCGGCGTCGCCCTGGTGACCGAGGCCGTCGCAGCGGGCGGCGACCTGCCGAGCGAGCAGGAGCTCGCGCGGCACGTCACCTCGGTGGGCACGACCACCATGTACGACGAGCACGACGACGTCGTGGTGGTCTCGCCGCTGGCCGGCGGGCTCGTGTACGCGGGCCCCAACTCGGCCATCCCGCACGGCCTGCCCTCCGGCTACCGGCTGCGCCCCGGCGACACCTTCATGCTCTCCCTCGGCTGCGCCGTCGGCGGCCGGTTCGTGGAGGGGGAGCGCACGTTCGTGCTCGGCGAGCCGACGGCGGACCAGCGCCGCTACCACGCCACCGTGCGGCTCGCGCAGGCCGAGGGCAGCCGGGCCATCGCCCCGGGCGAGCCCTGCTCCCGGAGCAACGCCCGCTGCCTGGACGTGATCCGGGACGCCGGGCTCGGACAGTACCTGCGCCACCGGCAGGGCCACGGCATCGGGCTCGGCATGCACGAGCCCCCGTGGCTGGAGGACGGCGACGACACGCCCCTGGAGCCCGGGATGGTGGTCTCCAACGAGCCCGGCCTCTACGTGCCCGGCCACGCCGGGTACCGCATCAGCGACAGCATGGTCGTCACCGCCACCGGGTCGCAGCCGCTCACCGCGTACCCGCGCTCGCTCGACGACTGCGTGATCCCGGTCTGAGCCGGCCCGTCCCACCCCACGACTTCCCCTGACGAGAGGACCCCGCCATGACCGCGACCGATGACGTCTCGCCCGAGTTCGCCGCCGCCACCAGCACCGCCCAGCGCGTGACGATCAACGGCAACGAGCTCGCCGTCGAGGTGCTCGGCCCCGAGGGCGCGCCCGTGATCCTCACCCACCACGGCGCGCCGGGTCTCGGCTCCCGGGCCGAGCCGCGCGCCAGCTTCGGCCGCCTCGCCGACGAGTACCGCGTGGTCGTGTTCGACGCGCGCGGCAGCGGCGCGTCCGAGGGCTCCGGCACCTTCAGCCACGAGCAGTGGGCCGCCGACCTGGACGCGCTGCGCGAGTGGGCCGGCGCCGAGCGCGTCGCCATCGCCGGCGGCTCCTACGGCGGGTTCATGGCCATGGAGTACGCCATCCGGTACCCCGAACGGGTAGCCGCCGTCGTGCTGCGCGACACCTCGCCCGACCACGGCAACGCCCACCTCGCCCGGGACAACGCCCTGGCCTCCGACCGGGTGACCGTCGACATGGAGAAGTTCGACCGCATCGACCAGGGCCGCGTCCGGGACGACGACGACCTGCGCGACTGCTGGCGCGAGATCCTGCCCCTGTACGACTACGTGTACGACCCCGAAGCCGTCCAGCGCAAGGTCGCCGCCACCCCCTACCGCTACGAGGCGCACAACTACGCCTTCTCCGTGAACCTGCCCGCGTACGACCTCAAGCCCCAGCTCCCCGCAATCAGTGCGCCGACGCTGGTCACGGTGGGCAGGACCGACTGGATCACCCCGGTATCGTGCTCGCAGACCATCACCGAGCTGATCCCGGACGCTCGCCTCGTCATCTTCGAGCACTCCGGGCACTCACCCCAGATCGAAGAAGCCGAGGAGTGGACCCGGGTAGTGCGCGACTTCCTGCACGAGACGTACCCGCCGGCTCCCGCAGCCGGGCCGACGACGGCCGCCGGGCGCGCATGAACCTCGCAACCCTGGAAGACCTCGACGACCTCGACAAGCGCATCGTCGTCGCGCTGCAGCACGACGGCCGCGCGAGCTGGCGCGCCGTCGCCGAGGCCGTCGACGGCTCCGTCACCACGGTCTCCCGCCGCGGCCAGCAGCTCATCGCCGACGGCGTCGTTCGCGTGGCCGCCGTACCCGCGCTCGGCGCCGACGGACCCTCCGACTCCTTCTGGGTACGCATCAACTGCGCCACCGGCACCCAGGTCCAGGTCGCCGCCGCGCTCGCGGCCAACCCTGACGTGCGGTTCTGCACCATCGTCACCGGTGGCTACGACGTCATCCTCGAGCTCGTCGTGCGCGGCGGCGCGGCGCACCACGCGCGCATCCTCCAGGAGGTGCAGTCGGTGCCGGGCGTGGAACGCTGGCGCAGCGACCTGATCCTGCACGTCTACAAGGTGAGCTTCGACTGGGGGCGACAGCTCTACCGGGAGCTGCTGGGCCCGCCGGCCGAGGGCGACGAGGCCGAGGCCGCAGAGCCGGTCACCTGCGCGCCTGAGCACTTCGACGACGCGGACCGGCAGATCATCGCGGCCCTGCGCGACGACGGGCGCCGCACGTTCCAGAGCATCGCCGACGAGGTCGGCATGAACGAGTCCAGTGTGCGGCGCAGGTTCGAGCGCCTGCGGGCGTCCCAGTGCATCAGCCTGCTCACCCTCGTCCCGTCGGCTGCGCTCGGGATGAGCTCGGAGGCCCTGATGACGGTGAAGGTGGCGCCGTCCCGCATCGACGCGGTGGCCCACGAGCTGGCCCGGTACCCGTTCGTGCGGTACCTGGCCGCGATGCTCGACGAGAACTCCCTGCTGTGCGAGATCATCACGCCCACGGTGGAGGAGCTGTACGCCTTCATCACCGGGTCGCTCGCCCGCCTGGACGGCGTGGAGGGCTGGAACGCGTCCCTGGAGGTGCTCTACCTCAAGCGCGGTTTCGTCGAGACCCCGTGGTGGCGGGCGCAGGCCTCGGAGATCGCCGCCGGCTGAGCCGCGTCTTTCCATTGGGTGCTGAGTCGGGGAACAGGACCGAGCCGGGTTCGAAACAGAAGCACCTGGTGTGGATGATTTCTGGCGCCCCTCGTGGCCGGCGCTTTCCCGGTGCCGGCCGGGACAGGGACTTTCAGGCTTGCGCTATCACCCTCGCGGCACCGAAATGCCTTGATTTCAGCTCCGCCGAATAGGTGATTCGCGAGGCAGCAGTGGATTTTGATCGGCTGCTCGACGAAGCGTTCGCGCTTCTCAAGCCCGTCTTGCTCAGCGGCTGGCTGACAACAGGGTTAGGGGCTAACGCTGGGTCGCTCAAGCCTCCAGGAGGCGCCTCCGTGCCCGTCGGCGCGGCCGGTGCTGGAGGGGGCCCTGCCGGCGCAATACCCGACCGGCTCGATGGTAAGTCGACCAACTTGCCTCTGGGGCGTGAGGGGGCTTATCGTCCGTGTGGTGAGTCCATCGACTTACCTAACGACTCGGCAAGGAACAACATGAATCGTCTTGCGGGCAAGCGCGCCCTCATCACCGGCGGCACGAGCGGGATCGGCCTGGAGACCGCGCAGCGTTTTGTGGCGGAGGGGGCTGACGTGCTGGTCACCGGCGTGACCCCGGCCAGCATCGACAAGGCGCGGCAGGTCCTCGGGGACAAGGTGCCGGTGGTGCAGGCTGATGCGCGTGATCTGGATGCGCAGCGCGGTCTGGCGGAGCGGGTGCGTGAGCACTTCGGGGAGCTGGACGTGGCGTTCCTGAACGCCGGCGTCTCGGACTGGCGGCCGTTCGAGGACCACACGGAGGAGAGCTTCGACCGGCTCTTCGACATCAACGTCAAGAGCGTCTTCTTTCTCACGCAGGCCCTGGTGCCCGTGCTGGCCAACCCGTCCTCGGTCATCCTCAACGCGTCCGCCAGTGCGCACGGTGGCTATGGTCGGTCGAACGCCTACGCCGCGACGAAGGCAGCTGTCGGTTCTCGGATGCGGTCGTGGAACGCGGACCTGCTCAGGTCGCACAGCATCCGGTTCAACGCGGTCAGCCCGGGCCCGGTGGACACCCCGCTGTACTCCGGCGCCAAGCTCGGGATCGAGGACCCCGCGCAACAGACGGCGGTTCTGGAGGCGATCAGCGCCGGCATCCCGCTGGGCCGCATGGGATTGCCCGAGGAGGTCGCGGAAGCCGTCGTGTACCTGGCCTCGGATGTCTCCGCCTTCGTCGTGGGCCAGGACCTTATCCTGGACGGCGGCCAGACCGTCCTCTGACAGCGAGGACGCGGCCGGGAGACGAGCGAGGAGCGCGGACATGACGGTGATGGACCATGACCGAGCAGAAAACGGGGGCGACGCGTGCGAGCCCGGGTATCACGCGCAGATCAAGGCCGAGAACCGCGCGCGCATCATCCGCGCCGCCCGCGACCTCTTCCTCGCCCGGGGATACGACAAGACCTCCCTGGCCCAGATCGCCAGGGAGGCCCGCGTCTCCACCGGCACCCTCTTCAAGCGGTACCCCTCCAAGGCTGCGCTGTTCGCCGCCGTCACCGCCGAGCAGTGGCAACTAGATGTGCAGTACGCCGACCCGCCTCCGCCCGGTGATCCCCGGTTCGGTCTGGACCACATCGGCCGCGACTACGCCTGCTTGGTCTCGCGGCCGGGGACAGCGGCGCTGTGCCGTCTCATCATCACCGAACTTCCGCAGATGCCGGAGCTCGCCGACATCGTCGGCACCGGTTTCGCCATCGACCGCGGACCCTTCTTCGACCGGCTCCGCGACTACCTGGACGCTGAAGCGCGGGCCGGCACACTCGACTTCCGTTCGGCCGACGGCCAGGCACAGCCGACGTCTGCAGTGGCCGAACAGTTCCTCGGCATGATCTGCGGCCAACTCCTGTGGCCTCAGCTCGTCCGGACCGACTTCATCCCGCCCGACCCCACCGACACCACAATCGTGGACGAAGCCGTCGCCCTCATGCTCACCCGCTATCGCACCGGATCCCGAACCCCACGCTAAACCTTGTCAGCCCACGGAGATCGCGAGCACGCCGGCTCTCCGGAGCACCCCGACGGTGCTACCAGGCTCGTCCAGCAGTGACCACCATCACGCGCGGTTGCGGTGAGGAATGTCACAGGCGAATGCTGAAATTCTCGTCATCATCGACACCGAACTGTATGGCGGCACCTACTCGAAAGGGCGGTCCGATGCATTCACGCAGATCGGAGCGGCCCTGCGCAAGCTGGGAATCGTCCCCGACCTGAACGAGGACGCCGACGGTGTTTGACTCCGGCGCATTGAATGCGAACCGGCCGTCCTCGACACGTGCCCCCGATCTGATACGGAGAGGAGAGGCGGCCCTGGATGTTTGTGGCTCCTGAGTTCTTTTGGCAAGCTATCGGCTCTTTGAAGGCTGTGCCGCCAGAGGATTACGAAAACGCTCTTCGGGGGAAGTCATGCCTTCCATCGGTGCAGCGGTCCCATCGAGCGATCCAGCGCCTTGATGGATTGGCCGGCGGTTATGGAAAATCGGTGTGGCCCAGGCGGATCTGACACCTCGATTTTGAAGGCAGGCCGCACTCGAAAAGTCGGCACACGCGAAGGAGGGCCGCCTCGGCGCCGTCTGTGATCTCTGGCTCGACGTGAAAGGACGCCTGTGCCGTCGTCCACTCTTTCGCCCTCTCGCTTCGTCGATGCACGCGCGGCCTGGCGTCTACGCCGTACTCCTGGGCTCGGGAGTCTCTACGGGTGCTGGCGTGCCCACGGGCTGGGGCGTGGTCAAGACGCTTGTTCGTCGCGTGGCTACTGAGGACGCGCTCAGTCGGCCGACGAGACCATGCCAGATCGAGGCGCGATCCGTCATCGACTATCGCTAGGGTTTCCGAGGACCCCGACAGCGACGGAGCGAACGATGACGGAAACCCCGATCAGTAGAGGCCTGTTGTCCGACCAGGTGTATGAGCGGATCTTGGCGTCGATCCTTGACGGTTCTCGGGCGCCTGGCTCGCGGGTGGTCGAGTCGGAGATCGCGCGGCAGCTCGGCATCAGCCAAGCGCCGGTCCGCGAGGCGGTGAAGCGGCTGGTTCATGCCGGGCTCGTCGTATCGGTGCCGCGGCAGGGCAGCTACGTCACGGAGATCTCGCCCGCGGAGCTCGCCATAGCGCGGACGATGCGCGCCTCGATCGAGGCAGAGGCCGCTCGAATCGCAGCGGGCGAGATCTCCTCGACGGATGTGGCGCGGCTGCGCTCAGTCGTCACGAGGATGCAGGCGGCGGTGGACGCCGACGAGTGGGCGGCGTTCCGCGCACTCGACATCGAGTTCCATCGTGGCGTCATCGCTTCAACGGGCCTGTCGGTCCTCGCGCGCCAGTGGGACACCCTCGAGCCGATGCTGGTCAGTCAGCGGGCAATCGGTGATCCCGCCTACCTCGGTGACCGTTCGCGGGTGGTCGCCTGGCACGCCGATCTCATCGAGACCCTGGTCGAGGGTGACCGCGATGCCGCGGCCGCTGCGTTTTCGGAGCACGCCGCGGGCGCGCGCGATCCGGACGAGACGCGCTAGACGGCTCGGAGCGCGGCGCCGGCAGGCCCTGGGCCGGCCGGAGGCGCCTTGTGTGCGGGGCTCGGGCTGACCAGGCACCGGTCCGCATGGGAGTAGTTGCCACGCGTCGCCGCCGCGAGCTACTATCGCCTATCGATAGGCGATTGCGTAATCAAGGAGGATTCATGCAACACAGCACTCGAAGAGGTGCCGCACTCCTCGCCACATCGGCTGTGGGTGCCGCTCTGCTGGTGGGCTGCTCGACGAGCGGTGAGGGGGGCGGCGAGACCGAGCTCCGCATCCTGGCGAACATCACGCCGGTGCTCACCAAGGAGTACTACGAGGAGCTCGTCCAGCCGTGGGTGGACAAGCACCCCGGCGTCACGGTCACCATCGAGGTGCCAAGCGCCGAGAACGTCCAGGCGACCCTGCAGCAGGAGCTGGCCTCGGGTGATGTCCCGGACATCGTCGCGAGCAATCTCGACCCGGTGGTCGCGCCGCAGATGCTGTCCTACCCCGAGGACGAGTGGGTGCTCGACACGCCTCTGGCCGAGGAGAACGAGCTGGACGGCAAGATCTGGCAGGTCGCCACAGGCGCCCAGATCCAGTCACTTGTCTTCTACAACAAGGATGCCTTCGCCGCGGCTGGTATCGACGAGCCACCTGCGAGCGTCGAAGAGTTCACCGAAGCGCTCCGCGCGCTCAAGGCGGCCGACTACCTCCCGCTGCAGACGGCCGGCGAGTGGGTGACCGGGGCGCAGTTCGCCATGATGGCGAACCCGGACCTCCTCGGTTCCGGGGACTTCTACGGAGGGGTCACTGACGGCAGGACGACGTTCGCCGACAGTGCGTACGCCGACTACCTCGGTGAGTACTCGACCTGGATCTCGGACGGTCTGGTGGACCCGGACGCGCTCGGTCTGAAGTACCAGGACTCCATCGACGGATTCACCTCAGGCGCGGCAGCGACGTACGTCATGGGCAACTGGGTGGTGCCGTCGATCGACGAGGCCGTGAGCGACTTCGAGGTCGGCGTCTTCCCGATGCCGTCCTTGACCGGTGAGCCCGCAGCCCAGATGGGCGGGCCGGCCCAGCCGTACTCGATCCTGCAGGACTCCGACAACCAGGATCTCGCGCTCGACCTGGTCGAGTACCTCGTCACCGACGAGGCCGCGGTGACGGCATCGCTCGCGTCCGAGGGCAACTACCGGCAGGGCTACTCCTACGACGGAACTCCGCTCAACAAGGAGGTCGGCGCGATCCTTGACGCCGCTCCCGGCGTGGTGATCGGAACCTCCGGACCCGGCGTCCCACCCGGGTTCGGCGACGAGCTGAACAAGCAGATCCAGTCGCTGTACGTCGGGACGACGCCTGCGGACGCGACCGCCGCCCTCGACTCGTGGTGGGGTACGAATGCTGCTCGATAGCAGTGTGACCGGAACCGGCGGGGTGATGCCCCCGGCGGTTCCGGCCGTCGTCCGCCGGCGCAGGCGCGCGACCGGCGCGTTCCTGACGGACACCGTCATGATCGGTCCGGCCCTCGTGCTCGTCGCACTCTTCGTGCTCATCCCGATCGGGATCGCCGTCTACCTCAGCTTCACCGACTGGGACGGTTTCACGATCCCGCCGTCCTTGGTGGGGATGCGCAACTACGAGCTTCTGGTCCAGGACCCCGAGGTGGTGCGCGCCGCTGCCTACACCACGGTGATCGCGGTGGTCGGGACGTTGGTGTGCAACGCGCTCGGCCTCGGGATCGCGCTGATGCTCAACCGCAACACGTGGGTGAACACCGTCATGCGGGTCCTCGTGTTCGCTCCGTACGTCGTCGGACCGATCATCCTCGGCTTCCTCTGGGCGTCGATCCTTGGCACCAACGGCGCGGTGAACTCGGTGCTCACCGCCTCGGGCGCGGAGCGCATGCCGTTTCTCGCGGATCCTGTCTGGGCGATGGTCACGACACCCCTGGTCATCATCTGGGCGAGCTTCGGCGTGAACGTCATCCTCTACCTTGCCGGTCTGCAGACGCTCGACGCGTCGTTGCTCGAGGCAGCGAAGATCGACGGCGCAGGGCCCTGGGTGTCGTTCTGGCGCGTCAAGCTCCCGGTGCTCGCGCCGACGGTGACACTCAACGTGGTGCTGGCCGCGATCGGACTTCTGCGCGTCTACGAGATCGTGCTCGCCCTCACCGCGGGCGGGCCTGCCGGCACGACGCAGACCGCCGTCTTCAACATTCTGACGACCTCCTTCAGCAGGTCGCAGCTCGGCTACGGTGCGGCACAGTCGGTGGTCCTGATGCTTGTCATCATCGTCGTCACCGTCGTGCTCACTCAGCTACGGCGGCGCAGCGAAGAGGCGGTGGCGGCATGATGATCACCCGCCAGGGCGGGAGCGTCGGCCGGATAGGCCGGGTCACCGGCCTCCTCCTTCTTGTCGTGCTCATGGCCGCGCCCCTCTACCTCCTGGTCGCGAACGCGTTCAAGACGGAGAGGGACATCCTCGAGTCGCCGTTCGGGCTGCCCGCCGACGGGTTCACCGTCGACAACGTGGCCGCGGCCGCGACGTCGACCGACTTCAACGTGCTGGCGGCGTACGGGACCACCGCTCTGCTCGTGATCGTGGTCAACGTCCTGTCGATCCTCGCGACGGGCCCGGCGGCATACGCGATCGCACGCGGTGCCGGTCGGGGGCACCGCTTCGTGCTGCTCGTGATGCTCGCAGGGCTCTTCATCCCCAGCCAGACCATCGTCATCCCGGTGATCTACGTGCTGAAGACCGTGGGTCTGATGGGCACGGTGCCTGGACTGGTCCTGTTCCAGACAGCGCTCACCATTCCGACGACGCTGTTCCTGTTCTCCGCATACGTGCAGAGCATCCCGCGCGAGCTCGACGAAGCGGCCCGCATCGACGGGGCATCCCGGCTGGGCACGTTCTGGCGCGTGATCTTCCCGCTCATGCGTCCCGCCGTCGCCACCGCCGTGGTGCTCAACGCTGTCGGCGTGTGGTCCGACTTCGTCAACCCGCGGATCATCCTCGGACCAGGTTCGGGGCTCTACACGGTGACGACGGGCGTCTTCGCCGCGGTCAGCAAGTACTCCACCGACTACGCGCTCGTGTACTCGAACATGCTGCTCGCCGTCGTGCCGGTCATCGTGTTCTACGTGCTGCTGCAGAAGCGGATCATCGGCGGCCTGACGTCCGGGGCGGTGAAGGGATGATGCGCATCACTGCGGCCGTGCCGCTCCGCGAGGTGCCGCGGTGGGCCCTGCTCGAGCGCGAGCTGCTCGCAGTTCTCGACCAGGCCTGGCGTCGCTTCGCCGAGCGCTTCTGCGAACCGGACGGCCGACTGCGGTACGCGGGCCGCATGTACGGCAGGGACGGTGTCGACGACTTCTACGAGCCGTTCTTCAACTGGCCTGCCCTCTACCGGCTGGGCGGGGCGGACGATCTGCTCGGCGCGGCCAAGCACCACTGGGAGGGCGTGACCCGGCAGCTCACCGAGCTCGGGTTCGTGCGCGACGAGTACGAGGTGGGTTACGACTGGTTTCACCAGGGCGAGTCACTACCGCTGTTCCTCGGTATCTGCGCCGCGGATCCTGACGACGCGGCGTTCCGCGCCCGCGCGCGGCGGTTCGCCGACTTCTACCTGCCCGGCTCCTCGACGGGGAACTATGACGCGTCGACACGCACGATCGTGGCACCACATACCGGCTCGGGCGGACCGCGCTGGGGCGTGGGCGAGGACTGGGAGGAGTACCGCGCCGACCAGGCCGGCATGGAGATCTATGGCCTGCCGCTGCGGGATCTGCCGGACCTGCGCGAGTGGGACGACCTGCGCGCGCCCGGTGCCGCCGCTCGCATGGGACGGGCGATGCAGGAGCGAATGGGGCGCGGCGACACCGCGGTCAACCTCGCGGCGACGACCCTGGCCACGAACGCCTGGCTCTACGCACAGGAGGCGCGCTACGCCGACTGGGCGCTCGAGTACATCGACGCGTGGCGGGAACGGGCCGCGGTCAACGACGGCGTGCTGCCCGACAACGTCGCCCCCGACGGCACGGTCGGAGGCCTCCACGGCGGCGCCTGGTACGGGGGCCACTACGGATGGACGTGGCCGCACGGGTTGCATTCCATCGCGTCGGCGGCAATCGTCGCGGCTCTGAACTCAGTTGCTCTCACCGGAGAGCTCGACCGGCTCGACTTCGTCCGGGGGCTCCTTGACGCGGTGCTCGCGCGTGGTGCCGTGCAGGACCGCATCGCGTCACGCGGGAGCCTCGGGCCGGGCTGGGCGGACCGCCTGGAGGCCGACGAGGAGACCACCGAGCTACTGGTTCCGTACCGGTACGGCCCGGACGGATGGTTCGACTACCACCCGATGCCGCTCGAACCGGTGCTGTGGCTCGACTGGATCTCGCACTCGGCGGAGGATTCTGCGCGACTCGAACGCATCCGGGCTGCCTCGGGCAGTGACTGGAACGCCGTGCGCTGGTTCCATGACAAGGAGGAACAGGGTCATGAGGCGCCGTGGATCGAGTTCCTCGCCGGCCGCAACCCCGGTTATCCGGAGGCGGCGCTGGAGCTCGCCCTGGGGCAGGTGCTCCGGCGGCTCGGACTCATCGACGAGGCGCCGGATGAGCCAGAGGACGGTGACATCCATTTCTGGCAGCGGCTCAACCCGGTCGTCACCGAGATCCTCACCCAGCTTGTCACCGGCGCGCCGCCAGCCCTCTACTACGGTGGGCTGAGTCACGCCCGCATCCTGGTCGCTGACGGTCGCCGTGGCAGGCCGGGTCTTCCCGCCGACGTGGCCGCGCTCGTCCGTGCGGCCACGTCTGCCCAGGTCGCGGTCGAGCTCGTGAACCTCGGCCCCGACGAACAGACGGTCATCCTGACGTCCGGCGCGTTCGGCGAAGACCGCATCGACGCCGCCACCTACGCCGTCGCCGTGCCGGGCTATCCCGGTGACCCTCGCGACTACGCCATCCCGCACGCACCGTCGCGCAGCGAGCGGGTGGCCGTCGGAAGCGCCCGTCTCGTCGTCGTCATGCCGCCTCGCACCCGCATCAGCCTCGACCTCGCGATCACACGGCGTGCGTACGGCGCCCACCACCAGAGCTTTGCCGGTTCGATCAAGGAGAACGCATGAACACCACTCTCGAATCCCCGTCGTCCGTCTGGCCGCTGCCCGTCCGGGGCGACTCGTTCGAGCGCGCCACCCCTGACCTCCTGCGTCGGATGGACGCGGTGAGCGCTGCCACTGCCTGCGCGAAGCTCAACGGTATGGGCATCGGCCGCACGGCGGTGCAGGGGCCGACGCCGCTCGAACGGGGGAGCCGCGTGGTCGGCTCCGCGCTCACGTTGCAGTTCATGCCACAGCGCGAGGACATCGCAAGTGGCACGAACCAGGAGTACATCGAGCGGGACACCGCGCTCTGGGCAGTCCTCGAGACGGTGCAGGAGGGCGACGTGCTCGTCGTCCAGGCCTACGGCAGCTCGTTCACCGGATGTTTCGGTGACATGCTCGTGCGCTACTTCAAGCGGCGAGGTGGGGCGGGCATCGTGGTCGACGGACGCATCCGCGACGCGGCGCGCGTGCGTGACCTCGGCGTGCCGATCTGGTGCACGGGGACCACGCCGCACTACGCGTCGCAGACGGACCTGTTCCCGTGGGCGTACGACGTGCCGGTCGCCGCCGGTGGTGTGCTGTGCCTGCCGGGCGACGTGGTCGTGGCCGATGACGACGGTGCGGTGATCGTGCCGTCCGGCAAGGCGCTCGAGCTGGTGCAGTCGGCGGAGGACCACGAGAACTGGGAGGAGTTCAGCAGGATGCGTCTGGAGCAGGGCGCCCGTCTGTCGGACTACTACCCGCTCACGTCGAACAGCCGGGCCGAGTACGAGGCATGGCGTGACGGCGGACGACCCCCGCTCGCCTGACGTGATCGACGCACACCTCCACGTGTGGGGCGCGGAGCTGCTCGACCGCGAGTGGCTGAACGAGGCCCGGACGCGCCCCATCAGGCAGGCGTTCACACTCGACGACGCCGCCACGATGCTGCGGCGCGACGGGCTCGACGGCGCTGCTCCGGGGTATCCGGCTCGTCGTCGGGGATGCCAGGGCCTCCGCCCCCGTCTCGGACGCGTTGCGCGCGTCGCTGGCCGCGCTGTACGAAGCCGGTCTGGTGCTGGAGGTGCTCGTGGCCGAAGCCGGGCTCGAGCTCGTCGCGCGGTTGTGCGGGGCGGCACCCGGACTCACGGTCGTCGTCGACCACCTCGGTGGCCCGGAGCCGGCGGGTGACCGGGCGCGATGGCACTGTCGCCTGGCCGTCCTGGCCGAGCACCCTGGCGCGTTCGCGAAGGTCTCGGGTGCGGCCGTGCAGGCCGACGACGTCGACGTGCTGGTGCAGATCGCTCGTGCCGAGCTCGGGGCCGCACGGCTGATGGCCGGCACGGACTGGCCCGTCTCGCTCATCGGTGAGCAGACGTCGCGGCCCTGGCCGCGGATCGCCGCGGCGGTGCGGGAATGGACTGCCGCGGAGCGGTTCGCCCTCTTCGAGGGGACCGCACTGGACGCATACGGACTGACAAGACATCGGGGGTGAGCTGATGAAGACCGTTCCGGTAGGGCCCGGTCGTGTGCCCGTCACCGAGATGGGTCTCGGCACTGCCCAGCTCGGCGACCTCTACGTGCCGCTGGAGCCTGTTGAGGCGGATGCGATCGTCGCGACCGCGTGGGATCACGGCATCCGCTACTTCGACACCGCGCCCCACTACGGTCTCGGGCTGTCCGAGCACAGGCTCGGACGCGCGCTCCGAGGGCGACCGCGTGACGCCTACACGGTCAGCACGAAGGTTGGGCGCCTTGTCTCCGGCTCCGGTCCGGCCGCACGACGCGTGTGGGACTTCGGTGGAGAGGGAGTCGTCCGCTCGATCGTCGCGTCGCTCCGGCGCCTCGACCTGGGGCATGTCGACATCGCACTGGTCCACGACCCTGATGAGCATGCCGACGAGGCGATCGGGCACGCCGTCCCGGCGTTGGAACGCCTGCGCGCGGCCGGGGACGTCGGTGCGATCGGTGTGGGTACCAGTGACGTCCCCACTCTCCTGCGGTTCGTTCGCGAGTGCGACGTCGACGCCGTGATGGTCGCGGGCCGGCTCACGCTTCTCGACCACAGCGCGCTCGACGAGCTCGTGCCCGAGTGCGCGGAGCGTGGCGTCGCGATCTTGAGCGCCGGCGTGTTCAACAGCGGACTGCTCGCGACGGATGTCCCGGACGCGCGATCGCACTTCGAGTACGCCGCGCCGCCCGCGGAGGTTCTCGGACGCGCGCGCGAGCTCGCGCAGATCGCCGCATCCCAGGGGTTCACGCTCCCCGAGGCTGCGGTCGCGTTCGGGCGCCTGCCCGCGCCGCCGGTGGCGTCGGTGGTGCTCGGCGCGGACTCTGCCGCGCAGGTCGCGCGCAACGTCGAGCTGCTTCGAGCGGCCGGTGATGCCGAGGCGCTGCGGTCCGACGTGCTGTTGTCATCGGGTGGTGGCCCGAGCGCCGCCCCCGCCGATCCTGAGAAAGGGAAGACATGAGATTCGGTCGTCTGGGAGCAGTGGGGCGCGAGGTCCCGGTCGTGTACGACAACGATGTGATCAGGGATCTGCGGCCGCTGACGCACGATCTCGACGGCGCGTTCCTCGCAGGGGACGGGATCGGCCGCACCCGCGACGCCCTCGAGCGCGGCGTGCTGCCCGTTCTCGACGGAGCAACTGGCCTGCGGGTCGGCGCGCCCGTCGCGCGACCGAACAAGGTCGTCTGCATCGGGCTCAACTATCGCGACCACGCGGCCGAGAGCGGCGCCGCGATCCCTGTGGAGCCAGTCGTGTTCATGAAGGACCCCATGACCGTGGTGGGCCCCTTCGATGCGGTACGGATCCCACGGGCGTCGGTCAAGACCGACTGGGAGGTCGAGCTCGCGATCGTCGTGGGGTCGACCATCCGTTACGGGGAGACGCGCGAGGAAGCGTTGGCTGCGGTCGCGGGCTACTCGATCTCGCACGACGTGTCCGAGAGGGAGTTCCAGCTCGAACGGGGCGGGCAGTGGGACAAGGGCAAGAGCTGCGAGACGTTCAACCCCCTCGGGCCCTACCTGGTGACCGCCGACGAGGTGGCGGACCCACAAGACCTGCGCCTGCGGCTGTGGGTGAACGGCGAGCCGCGTCAGGACGGGACGACCGCCGACATGATCTTCCCGGTCGCCGACATCCTCGTGCATCTGAGTCAGTACATGGTTCTGTACCCGGGAGATGTCATCAACACGGGGACGCCTGCCGGCGTCGCCCTCGGCATGCCGGACCAGCCCTATCTGAAGGCCGGTGACGTCGTCGACCTGGAGATCACCGGCCTCGGCCACGCGCGACAGACGGCTGTGCCCGCATGAGCGGCGCATCGTTCCCGCCGCACGGTCCCTCTACCGACGGGTCCGAGCTCGCGGGGCTCGTGGCCGTCGTGACCGGCGGTGCGTCCGGCATCGGTCTGGCGACTGTCGGTGAGCTTCTCGCCCGCGGTGCGCGGGTCGCCGTCCTCGACCTGGCCCCGACCGGCCTGCCCGCCGGTGTCCGCGGGTACGCCGCCGACCTCGCTGACCGGGCGGCGGTGCAGGCCGCGATCGTCACCGCGGCGACCGAGATGGGCGGGATCGACATTCTCGTCAACAACGCCGGTATCGGCGCCGTCGGCACGATCGCCGACAACGACGACGTCGAGTGGGCACGCGTGCTCAGCGTCAACGTCACCGGCATCGCGCGGGTCACTTCTGCCGTCCTGCCGTTCCTCCGGGAGTCGGCGCACGCCGCGATCGTGAACATCTCGTCCATCGCGGCCCGCAACGGCATTCCTGGGCGTGCCCTGTACTCCGCGAGCAAGGGAGCGGTGCTCTCCCTCACGCTCGCGATGGCGACCGACCATCTGCCCGACGGGATCCGGGTGAACGCCGTCTGCCCGGGCACCGCGGACACGCCCTGGATCGATCGGCTCCTCACGCACGCGGCAGAACCCGCACAGGAGCGTGCCGCGCTCCGTGCCCGCCAGCCCATCGGCCGGCTGGTCACACCCGAGGAGATCGCCTACGCCGTCGTGCACCTCGCATCGCCGCGCAACGCGTCCACGACCGGAGCCGTGCTCGACGTCGATGGCGGCGTCACGAGCCTGCGTGCCCGGCCGCACGGCTGATCACGCGCCGATACGCCGATATGAACGTGGGGCCGGACGCGACGCGTCCGGCCCCACGTCCATATCGGTCGGCCGTGCTAGTCGGAGGTGACGAAGGCGACCGTGTCGACGTCGCCGACCCCGGGCCCCGTGCCGGTGGCACGAAGGAATACGTCGTGCAGTCCGGCCGTCGGCACGATCGGTGCGTACTGGGCCGAGAAGTTGTCGAACCCGCCGGTCGAGCTGACTCGTAGCGTGCCGATCACCGGACCGGTGGCGGAGTTGATGCGGACCTCGATCGGCTGCCCGCCGTACGGATCATCTGTGGCGATGCCGAGCCGCATCAAGTCGCGGCCGTCACCGAAGTCGACGTCCTCGTACGAGACCCAGTCGCCACCGTCGAAGCTCCCGAAGACCATCCCGCTCGCGCCGGCGCGCGTGCTGACGCCCGAGCTCGCCGCGAACGACTCCGCCTCGACGGTCGCACCGCGCAGCGTCGCTCCCGCGCGCCACCTGGGGGCGCCGTACTGGTAGGCGCCGACGGTGGGCACGGCGTCCGTCGAGCCGTCCGTGTACGGCGGGCGCGCGACGGCGGCGTTGCGGGCCGTCGACGTCGGGCCCACGGTGAAGTCGCGTCCGGCCGGGCTGGTGAACGCGGCCCCGGTGTTCGGGAGGTTGCCGGTGAGCGTGGCGCCGGCAGCGCTGTCGACGTCGCCGAGGTTGTTCGTGACCTCGATGTCGGCGTACGTACCCCCGAAGAGGCTCATCGCCTTGCGATCGGTGCCGCTGGTGTTGTTGATGACCTTCGTGCCCGATGCGTGCCCGCCGTTCGGGTTGATCAGCACGACGCCGTAGGTGGTGCGGTTCCACGTCACGTTGTTCGCGACCACGCCGTTGTACGACTCGAGGTCGAGGTACACACCCGGCGCCGGCCCGTCCGCCGCTGTGGGCGCTGCGTCGTGCATGGTGTTGTGGTCCACGAGGGTGTCGCCGAGATCGACCTTGCAGCACACGTAGACCGCGCCGACGTCGTTTACCCGCCGGCCGTAGTCGCCCATGTCGTTGTACGCGATGTGGTGCCCGGACGCGTTGGTGCCGGCGACCTTGTTGTCGATATTGATGCTGCTGCGACCGGTCCCGATGATGGTGTTGTGCGTGATCGTCTGCGCGCTGCCGAGAAGGTTGATCCCGGCCGCGTAGCTGCCCATGTAGTCGGTGTCGGTGATGAGGTTGTCCAGGACTCTGTTGCGCTCGCCCGTCACGACCACGCCGTTGCCCGCGCTGTACGCGACAGTGCTGTTGCGCAGTGTGTTGTCGTGTCCGTGCAGCTCGATGCCGCTCGTCGTCTCGCCGGCCGTCAGGACATCGCACGGGTCTGGAGGCGTCACCTTGTTCGGATCGATCTCGAGGTCGGCGTACTCGGAGACGTACCGAGCGGTGAGCCCGTCGAGGATCACATGGTGCGTCGTGTCGGACGTACGGATGGTGGTGCCCTTGAGGCCGAGTCCGACGATGTTCACGTACGAGCGGCCGGACAGGTCGAACCCGAGCTCGCGCTGTTTCGCCTCGATGAGCACGTCGGTGGGGTCGCCGCCCGGCACGCGAACGTACAACGTCCCCGACTCCTCGTCGTAGTACCACTCGCGGTCGCGGCCAAGGAGCGCGAGCTTGTCCGACAGCGCGTACAGGTTCACGCGGTTCGGGCTGAGGCCTACGCAGGAGGGCAGCCCGTCGACCGTGACGGATCCTGGTGACGACGCCGTCACCCGTCCGGTCTCGCTGACGAACCAGTTGTGCGACGTCAGCCGCGCGCCGACCCAGTAGCCCTCGGGCTGGGAGAGACCGTCGTCTCCGAGCACGGTCTGAGTGCCCCAGTCCGCGCGGGCGCGAGCGGCGTGTGCCGGGTCGTCGCCGGCATGCGGCCAGGCTGCTTCGGGTGCCATCGTGCCGCCGAGGAAGACCTGGCGGCCGGGAAGATCGGGGGAGAGGGCGACCTCCGCGCGATAGACGACGCCGTCGCTGACAGAGCCGGCGAACTCGGAGCCGGTGAGCGTGGGATCCGCCGCCGCGAGCTCGTCGAGCTCAGCGGTCGTGACGGGCGTCCATCCCTCGACGACGTCCGTCCCGTCGACGACGACGGTGGCGCCGGGGGCTGCCTGGAAGGTGATCGGGTTCTCCTGCGTGCCGTTGCGGCGCGGTGTCACCGTCTCGCGGTAGACACCGCTGCCGATCACGCAGGTGTCACCTGGAGCCGCCACGTCGGCGCACTCCTGGATGGTCCGGAGCGGCCGGTGCGACGTGCCGGGGTTGGCGTCGTCGCCACTCATCCGGACATGCAGTCGTCTGCCCGCCTCGGGCGCCGCCACGGACGTCACGGGCAGGGCTGCGGCGACGAGCAGGATCGTGGTGGTCAGGCCCGCGATGGCGATCGTGCCTGCTCTTCGAATCATCGTCGATTCCAATCGATAGTCGATTAAGTGCCTTGATTGAAGCGTCAGGCATGGCACTTTGTCAACGTCTGTGTGGGTTCGGTTCTCCGGACGATCAAGGGCGCGATCCCGGTTCCGTCAATCTCGCGTCGGACCTTGACGGTGAGGCGTCGGCGTCGGGTCGTCCCGTTCCACCGGCGGGCCGTCGAACTGGAGACGCTGCTGGGGTGGTGCCAGGGCGAAGGCTCACCGCAGGTCCAGCTGCGCGGAACGGGACGGTTCCGGGGCAGGATCTTGGACCTGCACGCGGCAAGCCTGGTCACTTGTCTGGTGGATTGCCGCGAGTCTCGTCGCGAACCTGATGTAGTAAGGCGCTCCTTGTCCTAGCTCGTTTCGAGGATGGTGGCGGTGCGGGCATCGATGCTCGTGTTGGGTTCGATGTAGTGCTTGACCGTGATCTCGGTCGAGGTGTGGCCGAGGAGCTGTGCAGCGACGTCAGCGCCGGCAGCACGTTCGATCGTGGTCGCCACGGTCCGCCGGAAGGAGTGCGGGGTTACCCCGGTGATGCCCGCGGCGGCGAGGACGTCGCGCAGGCGTCGTCGGATGTTGTTGGTCGTCAGGGGCCGGTCACGGGGTTCTTCTCGATCGCCTCGTAGCGGTGCGCCATCCCCAGGGCGAGGTTCAGGCCGACCTTGGCGTGCTTCGCGCGGGAGTAGGACTATGCCGCGAGGGTGCGTAGAAGCGGGTCGACCTTGCTGATCGTGATCTCGCGCAGCACGAAGTGCTCGAACACCGGAAGGACGACCGTGCGTATGTCGCGTTCGTAGAGGTCCTTGGTGCCCTGGTCGGGGTCCAGGTCGGGTCTTCGAGCCAGACCCTCACCAGTTCGGGGAACGGGCTGTGCGGGTGCAGGTCACTGACACTGGCGACGATCCGGATGCGGTGAGCGAGCCTGACCTTCAACTCTTGTTCCGCAACCACAGCTGTGGTGCCGCTGGCTTCGACCGGCCGAAGGACCCCGTCCGGGTCCCGGAACCTCGCTCTCGCGGTCCAGGACCGCGGGCTGTTCTGGGTGGTGTTGATGCTGCCGAACGTCCCGATCGAAATCCGCGACCTACCCATCAGACCTCACCGCCCGGATGGCTGTGGGCACGGTGAGTCGCTGAGGCCTCCAGGGCAGGGGAGTGGACCTGTCCGAAGCTTGCGAACTGACCAACCCGACAGGAGGCGACGGAAGCCGAACCAACCTGGGTGCGGGGGGAGAGCCCACCTGCACCAGAGCGCTCAAAGTGGAGAGTGGTTCAAGTCTCAGAGACCCTTCAGGCCCGGGATTCGTTGGAATCCCGGGCCTGATCTGTCGGGCTGACAGGATTTGAACCTGCGACCGCTTGACCCCCGGAGGAACAGGGACCCCGCGGCTCCCTCGATCCTCTTGATTCCCGGGTGCCCGCCGGAGGCTCGTGCCCTACCGCTTGCCGTTATCCGCTGCCCGCTTGCGGAGACGTTCCCGTGCGATGAGGAACTCGATAGCGAAGGCCACCGGTGCGAGGGCTGTCGCAGGCCAGGTGCCGAGTGTCATGCCGAGGACTCCTTGCAGCACGATCGTGGCTCCGAAGGCGAAGCCCAGTGTGATCAATCGGGGCCGCGCGTTGCCCCCGATAGCAGCTAGACGGCGTGCCCAGCGCCGGTCAGTGATCCAGGCACTGAACGCCGGGATCCCCGAGACCGCTGAGACTGCGGTCAAGACCACAACCCACGACCACGGCAGGCCTCCGACCGCGAAGACCAGGACGAAAGCGACCGCGATTACAAACGTGCCTTGGGGCCGCAGGCGCCTCCAATAGGCCGCGCTTTCCTCCGGGCTCTCGGTGGGGTAGCGGAACGTCATCGGGACCATCCGGCGCCGGTCACTGGCTCGCTCTCACAGCCTGCGGTTTCTGCCAAAGCGGGAGGCTAGCGGATTGGGCCGGTAGGCCGTCGGGGCCCCATCGCGGGGCCTCGCCGGTCGGACGGCCCAGCGCGCCGGAGGCGCGCCTTGAGCCAGTAAAGAAAATCATCCGGAACTTGGACCACTTCGACCGACAGATCCCGATGCTGCGCGCCCTGGTCGACCACCTCTACCCGCGGGTCGAGCTGACCCAGTGGTGGCCTCAGATCGAGCACGTCGCCCAGACCATCGGCCACACACGAGCCGCCGAGAAGCGTGAGCACCTGGACGTCACCTCGGTGCGCAAGATCATGACCGAATACCTGGCCGACCTCATCACCGACCAAGCCCAGTCCGACGCCGACACCAGCGCCGATCGCACGGCTCAGCACCGGTCCGGGGGGACTGATCGCCGATCGATCCGCTCGTACATGCCTGGCTCACCCGGCACGCCGACCTGATCGCCACCCGTCTGGACGCCCTGATCGACGATGCGGTGACCAACCCGCAGCCGTGGATGGAGACCGTCGCCCCGCCGCCCCCGGACGGCCCCGCACGCGGCGACTGGCAGGCGGCGATGCGGCAGGTGGTGGCGTACCGCGACCGCTACCAGGTGACCGACCCAGTAGCCCCACTCGGACAGCGAGTGTCGGAAGGGGAGCGCGGTGACGCATACGCTGCCGCCGCTCGAGCCCTGGAAGCCATCACGACCAACGACGAACTGGGAACCCGACAGCTCGGCCGTCCTGGGCCGCGGCCCCTGGACCGCGTCCTGGTGGTCCTGGCCGACGCACGAGCCCGCGCCGCCCAGATCCGCTCCAACGCTGACGAACGAGCGCGACGCGACGCCGCCGACCGGGAACCCGAGCAGTCCGGCGGCTGGGGCTGGTAGGAATTTCCACAGCGCCGCATCATCCGGAGTCGTTAATAACCAAGGCGCGGAACGCACTCTGACGGCCAGTATCCACAGATTTGTCCCCGTGTTATCCACAGGTTTCGGCCGGTCCGCGCTCCGGGGTCTCCTGTCGGGGACCCGTCGGTATCGTCGCTGCACAGGACCGGCGTCGGCGAGTAACGGCCGCTCGCTGTGGTCGACCGTGATGGATGGGTCCTCCCGGTCGGGCCTGGTGAGCGAAGCGTGACAGGTGGTCGTGCCGTCCTGATCGGCCCGCGCACGCCCGAGCAGCTGAACGATCTGCTCACCAGCGCCGACGTCGTCCTGGACGCTCCCATCCTGGATCGCATCGACGAGATCGCCGAACCCGGCAGCGACATCAACCCTGCCGACAACTTCGACGCAGTCATACCCGCGCTCGCCGACAAGCACTTGCGCCGCTGGCGCTGACCGCCGTACCGAAAAGGATACCCATCATGGCACCACACAACCCGATCCCTGACGCCGTGACTTCGACAATCATCAAGGCCTGACCCGAGACCTCGTCATCGCGACCGGCTTCGCGGTGGTGTTCGTCGAGTACACCCCGATCCCCGAGGCGATCTACCCCACCCAGCTGCGGCAGAGCTTCGCCGCACTGCAGTGGATCGGACGGAACGGCGCTGCCGGGACTGGACGCGTCGAAGATCGCCGTCGCCGGTAACAGCGTCGGCGGCGACCTCACTGCTGCCCTGACCCTGTACGCGAAGGACCACCCAGGAGCGGAAGCACCGGCGGTCAGCGTGCAGCTGCTGCTGTTCCCGGCGCTGGACTCCGACGTCGAGAGCCAGTCGTACCAGGACTATGCAGAGGGGCGGTTCCTCGCTCGGGACTTCATGAAGTTCGGCTGGGACACGTACACACCCACCGACGAAACGCGGAACGACATCTATGCGGCACCGCTGAAGGCGAGCGTCGCCGAGCTGACAGGCCTGCCTGCAACCGTGATCCTGACCGCGGAGAACGACCCGTTGCGAGACGAAGGCATCGCATACGGCCGCAAGCTCGGCGAGGCAGGAGTCGAGGTCGTCAGCATCGAGTACATCGGTTTGATCCATGACTGGATGCTCCTGAACCCGATCCAAGGTGTCCCGTCGGTCCAGGCATCCTTCCGTCACGCCGCGGCAGAGCTTGTGCACCACCTGAGCTGACCGGGTCACCGCGCCCCTGGCGGCAGGTTTCCCCTCCCATGCCGGGCACCAACGGCGAGCGAGGTGCGACGTCCGGGGAGACTGTCCTCATTTCTGACGCCGCGCGGGGCGGTCGGCGGAGACGAAGGCGCCGGTCGTGAGGTGGAGATGTCAAGTAACCACTTCACGACCTGTCGGTCTCGAAGAATGTGGCGGGGTCAACGCCGTCGACACCCACGCCGATCAGTGGCTGGGGCGGGGGACAGGGCTCCACCGTTTGGGTGAGGAGAACACCAGCGAGGTCATCGGGCGTCCGTTGTCGTTGAGCCTGTCGATGAAGGGCTCGAGGTCGCTGAGACTTTCCGCGACGACGCGGAGGATGTGGTCGCTCTGGCCGGCGACGCGATGGTCCTCGAGCACGCGCGGTTCAGCGGTTGCCTGCGCGGCGATCGTGTAGGACTGCTTCCGTCCCGCACTGGCGATGTGGACGAACCCCTCCACCCCATACCCGACCGAGGCCGGGTCGACGCGGGCGCTGTAACCGAGGATCACGCCGCTTCCCTCCAGCCTGCGGACCCGGTTCGCGACCGCCGGGGGCGTCAGACCGACCTGGCGGCCGAGCTCGCGGTACCCGATGCGCGCGTCCTGCTGCAGCGCGGTGAGGATCTGCCAGTCGATGTCATCCAGTTCAATCATGCCCGCACCCTAGGGTCAGAGAGGCACAATGTAAAGTATCTCGCGCCCAACACTTTCCATCCTGTCTTTGCCCGGCGCGCCGCGCGTCCTATCGTCGTGTCTACGGCCGACCTGGTGCACTGCCTGGCTTGCCGGCTCGATCGTTGAGCGCGCTGGAGTGGTGCCGAGACGGAGGAAGGAATGGAGAGAGAAGTGAAGACAGAGACAGCGATTCTTGCTGGTGGCTGCTACTGGGGGCTGCAGGAGCTGCTGCGTCGGCAGCCGGGTGTCCTCTCGACCACCGTCGGATACATCGGTGGTGACATCGAGAACCCGATCGGGTACGACATCGGAACGCACGCGGAGTCGGTAGAGGTCGTGTTCGATCCGGTGGTGACGAGCTTCCGGGAGCTGCTGGAGTTCTTCTTCCGGGTGCACGACCCGTCGACGCGCAACCGCCAGGGCGGGGATGTCGGCGTGAACGTGCGCTCGGGCATCTTCTACACCAGCGAGGAGCAGCGTCGGATCGCCGAGGACACGATCAGTGAGGTCGATGCGTCGGGCAGGTGGCCGGGCAAGGTGACCACAGAGGTCACGGCGGCCACCCGGTTCTGGCCGGCCGAGGACGAGCAGCAGGACTATCTGCAGCGTTACCCCGGCGGATATCAGTGCCAGTACGTGCGACCCGAGTGGACCTTGCCGGAGAGGCCGGACGCTGCGGCCGCCTGACCGCAGAACGAGGAAGCCTGCCAGCGGCTACGGTCACTGGCAGGCTTCCTGTGTCAACGCTCGGAATCACGGCGTGGATCAGCGTGCGGCGCGGCGGTGAGCCGTCAGAGCCCGTTGCGCTTCACGGGCGTCTTCGCGCTCCCGATCGGCCTGCCGCTGTCGAACTCTCGCCGGCCCTTCGCGACGGCGAGCTCCACCTTCGCCCGCCCGTCACTGAAGTAGACCGAGAGCGGGATCAGGGCGTACCCGCGCCGGCTGATCTGAGCATCGATCTTCAGGATCTGCTTCTTGTGCAGGAGCAGCTTCCGCGGTCGGCGTGGGGAGTGGTTGCTCCATGCGCCCTCGGTGTACTCGGGAATGTGCACCGCATCCAGCCAGGCCTCTGCTGCGCTGATGAATCCGTGCGCGTTCGACAGCGAGATCCGGCCCTGCCGCAGCGACTTCACCTCCGTGCCGGTCAGCACCAGCCCTGCCTCATAGGTGGACTCGATCAGGTAGTCGTGCCGTGCGCGCCGGTTGGTCGCCACGACCTTCCGCCCTCGTTCTCCCGGCACAACCAACTCCTATCTGTTGTCGCAGTTCCCACGCAACATTAGTAGCGTCGATGCCGCCAGTACATGCACATTGTTAAGTCTGAGTGCTCTTGCACTTGTCATAGTGTGTTCACGACGGGGGGTGGCGTCGTTATCGTCGCAGCATGGTCCTGAACACTCGCAGCCTTGCCCGCTCCGACCGGCGATCGAAGCCCCCCGGCTGGCTGCTCTTCGTCGTGGTGTCGGTGCTGTGGGGGATTCCCTACCTGTTCAACGACATCGCGCTGCGGGAGATCGGCCCGCTCTGGATCGCGGCGGGCCGCACGATCATCGCCGGCCTCGTCCTGGGGCCCGTGCTGCTTCGAGGCGGACGCTGGCGCCTCCTCATCACACGGTGGAGGGCATTGCTTCTCGTCGCGATCGTCGAGGTCGTGCTGCCGGTCAGCCTGATCACATTCGGCCAGGAAGACGTGCCATCCGGGACGGCCGGGGTCCTGATCGCCCTCGAGCCGATCTTCGTCGCCGTGATCACTCTGATCCTCGTGCGCGACCACGGCCTGCCTCTCACGGGCTGGTTGGGACTGGTGATCGGAATCACGGGCGTGGGCGTCCTCCTCGGCATTGAACTCACAGGCCCGTCTGCGCTGCTGATCGTCGGCGCCGCCCTCAGCTACGCCGTCGGCGCCGTCCTGATCTCCCGCCTCTTCGCCGATGCCGACTCGCTCACGACTACCGCGGCGATGATCCTCATCGCTGCACCGATCCTGGTGGCTCTCGCCCTCGTCGCGGAGCCCGTTACCGTGCCCACGCCGACGACCTGGGTCGCCCTGCTGGTGCTCGGATCGGCGTGCAGTGCGGCCGGGTTCACCACGTTCTTCGCGCTCATCAGGCGTTCCGGTCCGACCATCGCGTCGTTGACCACCTACGCATCCCCGATCATCGCGCTGCTGGCCGGCTTCCTCGTCCTCGGCGAGAGCATCACCCTGCTGCAGGCTCTCAGCAGCGCCCTGATCCTTCTCGGCGCCGCCCTCGTCCTGCGCAAGAAGAGGCCGACTGCGGCGCCCGCTAGAGACGGGTCGCGACGAGCCCATCGATCAGAAGGGTGATGAGCCGGGAGGCGAGCTCGCGCTGGTGCTCATGTCCGCTGATCAATGTGATCCCTCCCAAACCCATGAGCGTGTCGCTGGCGTCTGCATCAGCCCGAATCGCGCCGGCGCTGACCCCCGCGTTCAGGAGCTCGGCGACGGCGCGGACGAGGGCGTCGCGGCTGTGCGCACGCAGCCCCTCCTGCGACGCGAGGATCGCCGGCAGCGCGTCGGCCATGCCCTGCTTGGTGAGCATGTAATCCACGAACTGCTCCATCCACGCCCGCAGCGCCGGCACCGGCTGAAGCTGTGCGAGAAGAGCGCCCGCGGAGGTGTGCAAGCGGTCGGTCTCCTGCCGGTACGTGGCCTCGATCAGATCGTCACGAGTGGGGAAACGGCGGTACAGGGTGCCGATGCCGACGCCGGCCTCGGCGGCGATCGCCTTGAGCGACGTGTCCGCCCCGTCACGCGCAAAGCTGCGGGCGGCGACCTCCAGAATGCGCTCGTAGTTGGCCTGGGCATCGGCGCGAAGTGTGCGAGCCATCGGTTCCTCCCTTGCATCCGGACGCGGCTCCGCTTACGATCGATGCATAAGCGGACGCGGCTCCGCTTCAGCATATCGCGAGTGCCACACGGTTCGGCACACTCTCCGCCGCAGGAAGAACAGAACACCATGTCAGAGCGCATCACGACGCCATACGGCGCCACGTCCACCGCCGCCGAGGTCATCGCCGGCGTCGACCTGACCGGCAAGCGTGCCCTCGTCACCGGTGCGGCCGGGGGCCTCGGGTACGAGACCGCCCGGGCCCTCTCCTCGGCAGGCGCCGAGGTCACCATCGCCGCGCGCAACCTCGATGCGGCCACCCGTGCTGCGCAGGAGATCCAGACCGGCACCGGAACGCCGGTGCACGCTGCACGACTCGATCTCGCCGACCTCGACTCGGTACGCGAGTTCGTCGCCGGTTGGAGCGGACCTCTGCACATCCTTGTGAACAACGCCGGCGTGATGGCCACCCCCGAGCAGCGCACGGTCGACGGCCACGAGCTTCAGTTCGCCACCAACCACCTCGGCCACTTCGCACTCGCCGTCGGACTGCACGGGGCGCTGGCCGCCGCCGGCGGCGCCCGTGTGGTCGTCCTCAGCTCGGTCGGGCACGTCAACGGCCCGGTCCGCTTCGACGACTACGACTTCACCACCGGCCCGTACGATCCGTGGCTCGCCTATGCGCAGTCCAAGACCGCGAACATCCTCTTCGCCATCGAGGCCGCCAAGCGGTGGGCCGAGGACGGGATCACCGTGAACGCGTTGAACCCTGGCCGGATCTGGGGCACCAACCTCGGCCGCCACATCGACACGCCCCCGCAGAGCTTTGATCCGAAGGGCTCGACCGGTGTGTCCGAGAAGAACGTCGAGCAAGGCGCCGCAACCTCTGTCCTGCTGGCTGCCTCGCCGGTCGTCGAAGGGGTCACCGGTAGGTACTTCGAGGACTGCCAAGAGGCGGAACCATTCACGCCAGGGGTCCGTCGTGGCGTCGCCGAGTACGCGCTCGACGCCCACAACGCCCGTCGCCTCTGGGACCTGTCCATCGAGCTGACCAGAGCGGGCGATTGACCGCCTGACCGGAGGGCGCGCGCGTTCATCGCCGGTGGTGAGTCCGGCTCGGGCCGGTCCGCCGCCCCTCGCCGGTCGTCAGGTCGTTCCCGGCGCCGTCGGACGCGGGCGCGCCGGCCATGGTCTCGCGTTTCAGCGTGGGGGAGGGCGAAGGCTGCAGCTCGCCAGTACCCTGGATCCGCGCCGGGTGCCCACCTCGTGCAGTGGCGAACACACTTCCATCCGGAGACTCGCCGCTCCCGCTGGCTCGGCCGGTGGCCAGGACAAGCCGACGGCGGACGCGGCACCCTTCCCGGCACGGGCTCCTCATCGCGGCCGATGGCCGCTGGGCTCGAGGATGACCTTGCCGACCGTCCGTCCGGACTCGAGCAGCTCGTGGGCGCGGTTGGCCTGTTCCATCGGGAAGACGGTGTCGACGACGGCGCGGATGGCACCGGCTTCGACGAGCGGGATGACATCGCGGGTCACACCGGCGACGATGGCGGCCTTCTGGTGCGCGGGGCGGCCTCGCAGGAGCGTCGCTGAGATGCTGGCGCGTCGCGCCATGAGCTCCCACAGGTCGAAGGCGACCGGTCCGGACCCGGAGATGACGACCAGGTGCCCGTCCGGCGCGAGGCACTCCACGTTGCGCCGCAGGTAGGTCGCGCCGACGATGTCGAGGATGGCGTCGACTCCTTCGCCTCCCGTCGCGTCGAGCGCCGCGGTGACGAAGTCGTCGGTGCGGTAGTTGACCGCCTCGACGGCCCCGAGCGCGATCGCAGCCCGGGTCTTTTCTGTGCTCCCTGCTGTGGTGATGACGCGAGCGCCGATCGCCGTCGCCCATTGGATCGCGAACGAGCCGACACCGCCGCTGGCTCCGTGGATCAGGACCGTCTGACCGGCGGTGAGGCCGACGGTCATGGCGAGGTTGGAGTAGACGGTGCAGGCGGCCTCGGGCAGTGCTGCTGCTTCGATCAGGGTGAGGCCTCGGGGGACCGGCATCACCTGCGCGGCGGGTGCGATCACCTCTTCCGCGTAGGCGCCTCCCGCGACCAGTGCGCAGACCTGATCACCCGGCTGCCAGGTGGTCACGTCGCGCCCGACGGCCGTGATGGTCCCCGCGCACTCGAGGCCGAGTCCGGGAGGAGCACCAGGGGGTACCTGGAACTGGCCTCGGCGTTCGAGGAGGTCGGCGTTGTTCACGCCCGCTGCCGCGACCTCGATCCGTACCTCGGCCGGCCCGGGTTCTGGTTGTTCCACCTGCACCATGCGCAGAACGTCCGGGCCTCCGGGGCGATCGAACCGTATGGCTGAAGACATCTATGCGCTTCCTTCCACAGGCGTCGGTGACCGGAGGGGCTTGTGGCTCCCCTCCGGTCACCTGGCTACCTGGTGCTCGTCAGGGGGTCTTGCGGCGTGGCTCAGGCCTCGCTCGGGGCTTCGGCAGCGCGCGCCTTCGCGAAGTTCGCGATGCTCTGCGCATAGTGCGGGGTCTCGAGCAGGCAGTGCTCACCGGAAGCGTGCTGACGAGCAGCGGCAGCGTCCTCGAACGTCTGACCGTTCTGGATGATGAACTTCAGGAAGTCCTCGGTCGGGTGCGACGTGACGGTGTTCACGTACCGGAGCTGGTCGCCCTCGAGCTGCTCGATCCTGAGCTCCCAGATGACCTGCGTCGTGGTCCAGCCAGCCGCCGAGTACACGTCGGACAGCGACACCATCTTGCAGTAGTGCGGTCCCGCCACCTCGTAGCGGTACTGCTGGATGACCAGCCCGGTGCCGATCATCTCGACGTTGATCGACATCGGGGTGCCGTCGTCGTCCACCGTGTAGCCGGCGGCCTTGTGGTCGCCGGGCGCACAACGCTGGTACTCGTGGGTCGGCAGGGTCTTCAGCCACTGCTCGATGTCGACGTGCTCGAACGGGGCGGTCACATCAGCGGTGACCACGGCGTGGGACAGCACGAGGTCTTCGCGGACAACAACACTCATCGGACTCTTCCTTCCAGTTGTGCCGGATCTCCGGCGCGGATGCGTGACCGAGGCCACGTCATCGGGTGTGAGACCCGCATGAGGAAAGTAGTTTCGCGACGACGGCTCCCACATCCCCCGTCCTGAGAGCTCACCTCGCATGCCCGGCGCGGATGGTGCGAGCGATGTCACCGGCGGGGCACTCGCACGCGTGCCGTGCCGTATCTTTGACAGGGTGCTGGCTGACGGCGGACGGGCGCGCCGAATCGGCCACGACGCGTTATCTGGGAACTGGGCCGGCCGGTACCGTGTGCCCATCCGCGGCCGACGGCACGAGGCCGACGGGATCGAGCACGGGTTCGAGGCAGCCGTTTCGGGCAAGCGCGCTGTCACCGTGCTCTCCGGGGACCCAGGCATCGGCAAGACCCGCCTGCTCCAGCATGCCCTCGAGCTCGCGGACGGCCGCGGCTGGCCGACTGTGGTCGTCGCACCGGACATCGACTCCGCCATGACGCCGCTCGGCGCCCTCATCGAGGCCGTGTCCCGCACCGATCCGCCACTCGTGGCGACGAGCGACCTGGCATCCGTCATGCAGGGCGTCGCCCCCCAGTACTGGCTGACACGAATGATCGCCGAGAAACTGGAAGTGGCCGCCAGTCGGTCGGGAGTGCTCGTCGTCGTCGACGATCTGCAGTGGCTCGACGCGGGCTCGCTCGGAGCTCTCGCGGCCCTCATCCGTGACCTCCAGGGCGTTCCGATCTGCTGGCTGCTGGCTACCCGTACCGGGGTCTACAGCACCGCCCATCAACGCTTCATGTCCCAGATCGCCGACGTGGGCTCGATCGTCGAGCTGCAACCCCTCGACCCGGCGGCCGTGGACGCGATGGCGCGCGATGCCCTCGGCCGGGCACCGGGGCCTGGGGTGGAGAACGCGATGAAGCGAGCGGCAGGATTCCCGCTGCTTGTCCTCGAGCTCCTGCAGGGGCTGCAGGAGGAAGGGCTGCTGCGGTCAGGGCGCGGCATGGTCGATGTTGACGACGAGACGATCCCTGCTCGCTTCGGAACCTCGATCCGCGACCGCCTGCGCCACCTGAGCCACGACGCTCTGCGGGTAGCCCAGGTGGGGTCTCTCTACGGGCGAGACTTCCCGCTCAGCGGCGTACTGGAGATCCTCGGCCGGACCGCGACCGAGGCGGCACCTGCTGTTCAAGAACTTCTTGACCTCGGCTTCATCGTCGACCGCGGCAGCTCGTTCGCGTTCCGCCACGACACCGTGCAGTCGGCAGCCAGGGACAGCCTTTCCCCCACACTGCGCCGCGCGATGGCACGGGAGGTGCTGCACAGTCGCCTCCGTGCGGGAGAGGGTGTCGCCACCCTCGCGACAACGATCGTGTCAGTGGTCGAGGCCGGCGACGACGATTCCATCGACCTGCTCTTCGCCGCGGCGAGACAGCTCTCCAGCACCGACATGCGCGGCGCGGCCGACCTCGTCATTCTCGGTGCGCGGCTGACCAGCGGGAACCGGAGCCACGCCGAGCAGGTCGCAAACCTGCTGCCACTCGTCCTTGCCGGCGGTCTCGTCGAGGACGCCATGGAGATCATCCGCACGCTGCGGCCGCTCCTGAGCGCGGACGCACGTGCTCGCGTCGGCCTGGCTCTGGCACGCCAGCTCACCGAGTCGAGCTTCGAACAGGCGATCGTTGAGACCTCGGCCGCCTTGGAGATCCCGGGCCTCTCCGATGAGACAAAGGTCCAGCTGCTCGCTGTCCGTGCCCTCAACTTCGCCAACAAGGCCGACTGCGGCGGGACCCGCACCAGTCTGGAACAGGGGCGAGCGGTCGCCGACGACGACCGGGACGGGCTCGCGCTGGCCACGATCGACGCGACCGAGTCAGTCCTGGTCTTCTACGAGAACCACTTCGACCGGGCCGAGAAGCTGCAGCGGCACGCTCTCGCACGGATAGCGCGAACAGGTACTCTCGCAGGTCTATGGCTGCCGGAGGGTCTGTGGCTCCCGTTCATGCGGAACAGCACCGGTCACTGCGAGGAGGCTCTTCGCCTGACCGAGGACGGCCTGGCCGAGACGCGGACGGCGAAGAACGTGATCGCCGAGGCGTACTGGATGATGCTTCGCACACGCATCCTCCACGATCTTGGCCGGCTCGAAGAGGCTCGCACACAAGCAGAGACAGTTGTGGACCTCGCAGCGAGACTCGGGCTCGGCGACTTCACCAACGCGACCGCCGGCGTCGTGCTCCACCGAATCTCCCTGCGGACCGGCGACGTCGAGCTCCGGGACACCATCCGTCCACTCATCCAGCAGCTCGCTGACGGGGCGGGGCTCACCAAGACCGGCCGATGGAGCCTGGCTCTGGAAGCCATGGACCGGGGGCGGCCACACGACGCCTACCAACACGCTGGCCTGGCGCTGGCGTCGCTACGCGAGGCAAGCCCGTCGATGACGACCCCGGCAGACTTCGCGGACGACATCATGCTGGCCCTCATCTGTCATCGGGTGGATGAGCGTCCCTCGCTGGATCTCGTGGCAGCCGTGGCCCAGGAACGAGCCGATCTCAACCCCGAGAGCTCTCTGGTTCGCGCCGTGGCTACCGCGACGCGTGGCATCCGGGACCGTTCGTCTGCCGACCTCAGGGCCGCAGCTGACTTGCTCGGCACCGTGCGCCGCCCACTCGTGACAGCTCAGGTGCTGGAGGCCGCCGGGATGTTCTCCCTCGACCGAGAGGCCGCCACGAACGCGCTCACAGAAGCCATGCGACTTTTCGACGACCACGGCGCGACCCGCGACGCAAGCAGGATCCTGCACTCCCTGCGCAGTCGAGGAGTCCACAGGCGGCTGAGATCCACGAGCAGGGACGCTTCGGGGTTGTCATCTCGTGAACACCAGGTCGCGCAGCGTATCTACGCCGGGCTCACGACCCAGCAGATAGCCGACGATCTGTTGTTGTCGCCACACACAGTCGTCACGTACATCCGCCATATCTACGCCAAATGGGGCGTGAACTCTCGACGCGAGGTCGCCGAGCACTTTCTCCGGCTCTCGGATCGTTCCGTCCCCGGCCGAGATCCGGGTAGTCAGTCCTTGGGCTGACGCCGCCGCGAGGATCGACTCGCCCCCGACGACGTGTGCGAAGCATTCGGTGCGTCCAGCCGTGCAGACAGGCGCGCGTGAGGCTCTCACGGTTCACCTTGTAGAACTTCGCCGCCAGAACCTTGAGTCCCCAGTGCGCGACAAGAAACCTGCGCAGTACGTGCGGGGTATCGAAGGTGCGGGAGGCGAGGCTCCGGCGGGGTGACTGTTGGCTCAGGCCAGCGCTTCGGGGGTCGGTCCCAGTCGCGGGTGTGATGTCGGGCCGGCGGTCCTCGTAGTCGCTCGACAGCAGCGAAGACGAGCTGATCATGTCGGCGGTAGCCACGTTGCAGACCATGGGCACGTTCCACACGGCACTGTGACATCCCGCCGTGGTTCGATTGCATCCTCTCGGCGGGGGAGCGGTACGCCGCCCTGATTCCCCCGCAGCGCTCGGCCGAAGGGCGAACTAGCAGGTCAGGGCAACAATGCGCAGTTCAACGTCTGAAGTCGAGTACGTCATCGGCGACCGCAAGGACCGGCCAGACGTTGCCGTCGGCGTCCCGGAGCTCGTAGGCCGGGAGCAGCAGCACCGCGCCGTCCGGCATGGACTGCTGCGCCACACCGAGACGGCCCGACGTGATCGTCACGTCAGTCACCGGCCAGGCGATCTGGGCGCCCGGGGTCGGGGTGGGGGGCACCGTCGGGTTCGGGGCGGGCATCATGTCGCTGCTGGCCGTGTCACCCTCCTGTGCGGTGCGGGCGTCCGCCGCCTGCGCGATCATGCCGCCCGAGGCGCCGAACCGCGGGTCACCCAGGCGCTCCACGGCCTCGGTCTCGCTCACCACCGGGTACTGGCCGAGCGAGATCGTCTCGGCGAGGAAGCCGTACAGGTTCGCGATGCCGGACGCCGACACCGACGCGCTCCATGACAGCCCCGTGCGCTGCCCCTCGACCACCTGCCACGCCGTGACGTAGCGCCACGGGTCGCCTTCATTCGACTCGCCCGCCTCCAGCTCGAAGCCCGCAGGGTCGACGCCGAGGCGGTCCATCACGTCCCGCAGCGCGGCGACGGCGTCGCCCATCGCCGGGGCCGCGTCGGGCGTCACGGTCGGGCAGTCCGGGGCCGGGAGGATCTCCGGGCTGTCGGTGTCTGCCTCGCCGGTCGTACCCGGCTCGGCCGTGCCCAGGGAGACCGGGCAGGACCACGGGTCGCGCGCCGGGTCGTAGAAGTCGAAGCTCCCCGAGCCGTCCGCGTAGACGTGGACCGTCGGGCCGTTGCCGTCGGCCGGGCCGACCACCCAGGAACCACCCTCCTGGCGCGGCTCCCCGGAGGCACCGAGCGTGTCGCCCACACGGCGCGCCGTCTCGGCCGACAGGACTCCGGCGGGGTCGAGGCCGAACGCCTCGGCCTCCGAGCCCGACGTCGACAGGCCGTCACCCGCGTGGAACACGGTGCGGCCCCAGAAGCCGTACGGGTACGACGACTTCTGGTCGGCACTCTCGGCCGCCATACCCGTGTCCGTTGCTGCCATCGGTCCGGGCGCTGGCTCGGCGCCGCGCGAGTCCGCCGCACCGACCGGGGCGTTCAGCATGATCGGCGCCTCGGCCGTGCTCTCGCTCACGCCGTCGGGGCCACCGGCCCCCACGGCGCCCGCCAGGTACCCGCCGCCCCCGACGGCGACGAGGGCCACCGCGGCGGCCGCACCGAGCCATCCGGTCCGACGCCGGGCGCGCCACGCGGCGGCAGGCAGCTCGAACGCCTCGTCCTGGCCTGGTACGTCCTTGCCCTGTACGCCGGGGTCGCCGTTCTCGTTGGTGTTCATCGTGGTCCTCCGTGCTGAACGTGTGGGCCGGGGCGGTCCCACACCCGTCATGTGTGCCGTGCGGGCCTGCTCTTGCGGGTTCCCGCGGTTGCGGGCGGCCCGTCCTCCGGCCGCGCGAGACGCCCAGCACCTGCGCGAGCTCGCGGTGGAGGAATGCGGCCCTGGCGGTTGCGCGCTGGGTGTGGTCCTGGCCTGAGCCGCATCCCGGGGAGGAAGTGGCTCAGTTGGTGTCGGCGGCGGCGTATGTGCGGATCTCGCAGGACCGTTCGGGTCTGCAGGCAGGGGTGCTGCGGCGGCAAGAGGACTGCCTGGACCTGGCGGCGCAGCTCAGCCTTCATGACCCCGCAATACTGGTCGATAACGACATCTCGGCCTGCGACGGTGGCAGGCGTCCCGGGTACGAGCTGCTGGTGGAGCAGATCCGTGCCGGGGTGAGGACCGTGGTCGAGCGGCATCCGGTCCGGATCGAGGTGGTCCGTGGTGGGGGCCTGGACCTGAACACGGTCGAAGGGCGGTTGATGGCGCGGCAATTGGTCGCTGTGGCGGCGTACGAGCCGGGCCACAAGTCCGACAGGATCAAGCGCGCAGCCCGCCGCGAGGCCGAGCAGGGCGCCTGGCACGGGCCGGCCCGGTACGGGTACTACGGGCCAGGTGGTGTCCTGATCCCCGAGGAGGCGGCCGTGGTCCGGCAGCACTCGCCTGTGCGGGCCGGATACTTCTGTCCCTTCTGACATGTTCTAAACCCTGCAGTTCCGGCACATTGATCCGCGAGCGGGCAGTCGAGGGTTGTTGAACGCGCGGTATCGAAGCTCCGGGAGGCGAGGCTCCGGCGGGGTGGGAGTCGGCTCAGACCAGCGCTTCGGGGATCAGGTCCCAGTCGCGGGGTGTGAGGTCGGGCCGGCGGTTCTCGTAGTCGCGGGACAGGAACCGGTGCACGGGAAGGCCGAGCTCGTACTCGAGCATCGTCCCGGTGGTTGGGGGGTATGGCGGTGTTGCTCACCAGCTTGGCGATTCAATGACGTCCTGTTCCGTCTCCTGCCACCGCTCCCGTCGCCGTGCTCGTGGTGCCGATAGGTTGTGGGGATGGTCAGCGAAGTACGCCCGTCCCGAGCCGCCGGGCCCCGGGGTGTGTACGCGAAGACTCCTCAGCGGCGGCGCGAGATCGTCGAGGCCGCCGCGGCGGTGTTCGCCGAGCGCGGCTACTCGGGCGGGTCACTTCGTCAGATCGCCAAGGACATCGGTGTGAGCGTCACCAGCGTGATGCACCACTTCCCGTCCAAGGAGCTGCTGCTGGAAGCGGTCCTGGACCATGCGGACGCCGAGGGGATCCGGGAGATCGACCTCGACCCGGCGCGCGACGGGGTACGGACGACGATCGTGCGGCTCGCGGAGAACGGACAGGGGCACCCCCACCTGCTGCGGCTGCTCGCGGTGCTGAGCTCCGAGGCGTCCGCGGCCGAGCACCCGGCCCACGAGTGGTTCGTCGCGCGGTACCAGCGCGTTGTGGATGGCATGACCGACTGGATCGCGGTGGACGAGAGTCTCGACTTGGCCCCGGGCACCGCCCGGGTGCTGGCGCGGCGGATCGTCGCCCTGTGGGACGGCCTGCAGCTGCAGTGGTTGTTGCGGCCGGACTTCGACCTGGTCGCCGAGCTGGACGGCGGGGTTGCGGCGCTGGCCGATCAGGCGCGCCGGTCCGAGCCGCCGCACTGAGCGTGCGGCGACCCGGTCGTGTCGTGGCCCGGTCGCCGCTGTCGCCCGGTTGCGCTGCAGGCCGGTCAGTCGAGCCAGTAAACCTCGCAGGTCGACACTCCACTGTGCTGTAGGGACATCGGGATCGGGAAGACCTCGGACTGCTGCTGCGCGAGCGCCGGGTGGAACCACGCGGTCCCGCCTGCCGTCTCGTCCCCGTTGAGACGGCGCAGCACCGGCCGCTCGCCGTCGTCGTGTGAAGGTGAGCGCGGGTGCTCGAGCACCGACAGCAGCCCGATCTGACGCACGCCGGCCGGGTCGTGGAACGTGAGAGTGAATCCGCGACCGGCGGCCAGGAACCGTGTCGCGCTCAGGCGGATCACGACGCCGAACGCGCCCTGGGCGGGAGCTGCGACCTCGCCGAAGGGGACGAGTCGTGTCGCCCGCAGCCGGACGCCACCGAAGTGGAGGTCGACGTGCGCGTCGGAGTCGGTTGACGGCGGGATGTGGAACCCACGGCGCTCGTGCCCTGGGTGGAGGTCGGGGTCGACGGCGGCGAGCAGTTCGAATCCGTCGCGCAGGTGGGTGGCCTCCGGTTCCGTGATCGAGTCGATGCCGAACGGCGAGACGCCGATCGCCCCGTGCTGCCCGACCGCGACGAACGCGTCGCCCACACCCTGGCCGTCCCGGCGCATCTCGGGGATGAACAGCCCGTCGGACGCGGCACCGTAGGTCACGCAGATCTCCGAGAAGTCCCCGAAGTAGATGTCCGGCACGATCAGGTCCAGGTGCGGAGCCAGCGCCCGCCAGAGCGGCAGCATGCCCGCGACCGGTCCGCCGCTGGGGTAGGTGCCGGGGCGCTGCCCACCGGCGAGCGCGGAACCGGGCAGGTCGATCTCGCTGTCGAGCCAGGTGTTCGTGAAGAACGGCAGGGTGGTGTGGGCGCGGCCGGCCCGCGCGACCGCGTCGATGTAGGTGGCGAAGCCCCACGTCATGAAGTGCTCGTCCGCGTCGAGCCCGTCGCCGAACGCAGAGGTCCAGTCGGGCTGCGGTCCGGTGATCCCGGCCGCCTCCAGCACGTCCGCCGGAGGCGCCGCGGTGAACAGTTCCTCGGCGTGCGGGTCGTGGTCACGCGAGTGGCCCAGCAGCCCGGGCTCGTTCTCCACCTGGACCATCAGCACCGTCCTGTGCTGCGCGTCGATCTCCTCGACGCGCAGGACCATCGCGGCGAAGGCGTGGGCGTCCGCCTCCCGCGTGGCCGCGCTGAACGGTGAGAGGGTGCCGGTTTGCGCTCCCTTCTTGTCGAGGCACCGTGGGAATCGATCGGGGTCGGTCTTGACCCACGCGGGCGCATACGACGACGCGCCGTTCTTGTATGCCCCGAACCACAGCAGGATCAGCCGCAACCCGGCCTCGCGGGCCGCGGCCACGAGCACGTCCACGACCGCCGGCTCGAATTGCCCCTCGACCGGTTCGAAGGCGTCCCACGGCACGGGCGCGAGAACCGTGTTCACGCCGACCGCTGCTGCCGCCGCGAAGGACGACCTGGCCGCCTCGGGTGTCGAGGCGGCGGAGTTGTGCACCTCTCCTCCACGGACCAGATAGGGCTGCCCGTCCACGACGAGCTGGGCGACGCCGGCGTCGTACCTCAGGGACGGGCCGGTGGCTGTGCGGCTCGTGGCCTCGACTGCGACGGGCACTGCGGGCATCTTTGCGCCTTCCTCTCGCGAATGTTCTCGAAAATGTAGCAGGTGTACGGGTTTGTGTTCTACGCTGCGACGGCAAGCCCCGGTCAATGCAAAGGAGCACCCTGTGACCACCCAACCCGACACCGTGCTGTCCGCGACGACGCCTTCCGCCGGACCGACACTGCCCCGCAAGCTCGGGCGCCTGGGCCCCCTGCTCTTCCTGGCCCACGCCGGCTGGATGCTTCCGTTCGCAGCGGCCGGCACCCTCGTCCAGGCCCTGATGACCGACCTGGACCCCGTGCGCAAGGTCGCGCTCTACGCGACGCTCGCCGCGGCCGGATCGCTGACGAGCATGATTGCCACGATCGTGTTCGGCACGCTCTCCGACCGCAGCCGGTCTCGGTTCGGCAGACGCAACCCCTGGATCGCCACGGGGGCTTTCCTGCTCGCGATCGCCTCGACGCTCATGTCGCTGACCAGCAGCTTCCCGGTCCTCGTCATCCTGTGGATGGTCGTGCAGATCGGCCTGGCGGTCGTCCTGGCGCCGCTCTTCGCGGTACTGCCCGACCGGGTGGCACAGCACAACCTCGGCAAGGCCTCGGCCCTGATCGGTGCCGGTCAGCTCGTCGCTCAGAGCCTCGGCGGCGTCGTCGCGGGCGCACTCGTGACCGCCCCGCGCGAGGGCCTGCGCTGGCTGCCCTGGCTGGTCGTCGTGGTCATGATCGTATTCGTCGTACTGTCTCCCGAGCGCGACAACCGCGACGAGCCGCGCGCCCCGCTGTCCGTGCGGGCCCTGCTGCGCTCGTTCGTCCCGCCGAGGGACCGCGACTTCCTGCTGGCCCTGGCGGGTCGCTTCCTCCTGCTGCTGTCGTTCATGATGATCCTGCTGTACCAGCTCTACCTGCTCACCGACTACATCGGCCTGAGCGTGGAACGTGCCGGCACCGTGATCGCCACCGGTGGCGTGATCATGGCTATCGCGTCCGGCGCGGCGACCCTGCTGTCCGGCCCGTTGTCCGACCGCCTCGGCCGGCGCAAGGCCATCGTCATGACCGCCTCCGTCATCTTCGCCCTCGCCGCACTCCCGCTCGCCCTGTCGGCTCAGCTCAGCTCGTTCTACGCCTTCCTGGCCATCGGCGGCTTCGCCTACGGCATCTACATCGCCGTCGACCAGGCGCTGCTCGCCGAGGTACTGCCCAGCGCGGAGGAGCACGCCAAGGACCTCGGCATCCTCAATATCGCGAACACGCTGCCCCAGGTGCTCGCACCCGTCATCGCGGGCGTCCTCGTCTCCAGCCTCGGCTACCAGCCCGTCTTCATCATCGCGATCATCCTCGCGCTCGTCTCCGCCGTCGTCCTCAAGCCGATCCAGCGCGCACGCTGAACACCCGGCGAGGTAGAACCTGCGTGCGTGCGGCGACCTCACCCACAAATGGCAGCCGACCCAGGCCGCCAGTCCCGAACGGGACTGGCGCGCCCTGGTTCGACGTGACAGCTGTCCCGGAGACCCGGCGGGACACGACCGCCCTGTTCGCTCCGTCAGCGCGCCCGACCGGTCGCCGTCGCGAGCCCGTTGCCGTCGGTGTCCGGGCTCGCGCCTCAGCGCGGTGGTGACGGGGTGTGCGTGCTCAGCGGTGGGTGCCTGACCAGGACGATGACCACGACCACAGGATCGCGGCGGTCAGGCTGACCGGGATGGGGATCACCGGGTCGCACAGGACCAGGACCGCGGCCACCGGGACGACGGTGTCGACGAGCCGGTCCGCGTGGTCACGCTGGGTCGAGCGCGTACGCGACGGCCTGCTCCAGGCTCGTCGGCGGGCGGCCGAGCACATGGCGCAGATCATCGGTCTGCCGTTCCAGAGCGCCGCCTCGCGCCAACGCCATCAGGAAACCCATCGGGCCTGAGGTGTCATCCGCGTCGTGATGCGCCACCGGTCTGCCTGTGGCGGCCGTGAGTGCTTCGGCGAGCTGTGGGTAGGTCCACAACGGCCCGGCCAGGTCGTAGGCGCGGCCGACGTGGGCGTCGTCGGTCAGAGCTATGGCCGCGGCGGCGGCCAGATCCGCCCGGGAGGCGGTGTTCAGTCCCCGCCCTCCCGACGCACTCACGAGCGTTCCGGATGCCACGGCCGTGCGCAGCCCGGCGTTGATGAAGGCGTCGGAGTAGAACGGGTGACGCAGGATCGTGTAGTCGAGCCCGCTCTCCACGACCGCTTGCTCGGTGCTGTGGTGGGCGGCGTTCATGCCGTCGCCACTGCGGTCCGCCCCGAGGAAGCTGGTGTACGCGATCGTGCGGACCCCCGCGGCGGTGGCTGCGTCGATCGCGGCCAGGTGCTGCGCCGTCCGCCGGTCGGTGTCCAGCGCGGGGGAGGAGATCAGCAGGAGCCGGTCCGCGCCGCGGAAGGCGGTGCGCAGGCTTTCGGGTTGGTCGTAGTCACCACGACGTACCTCGATGCCACGTGCGGCGAGGTCCGCGACCGTGCCCGGGTCGCGGACGGCGGCCACCAGCTGCCCGGCGGGGACACGGGTGAGCAGTTCGGACAGGACCAGCCGTCCGAAGGCGCCGGACGCTGCGGAGACAACGATCATTTCGATTACCCCATGATCAGGACGACGCGGCTCGTCAGTGGTCGGTGACGCCAGACAACACCGTGACGAGCACACCAGGCCACGGAATTTCGAAGTACCGGGACCTGCCCTGGGTCCTCCCACTCCCGGCGCCAGGCTCCGCGCCAGTCGTAGAGCGGTGCGGTGGTCTGGTACTCGCGCGGGTTGGGGATCCGGTCGTCCTTGCTGCCGGTAACAGTGGCACCGCCGAAGGTGCTCCGTGTGCCGTCCCACTGCTGGAGGGATGTTCACCGTGCCCGCGGCGGTAGCGGTGCGGTCCTTCCGGATGGGAGCACCTGGAGGTTAGATCTCTGACGCACCCCGATCCAGAGATGAGGGAGGGCCCGTCGTGCGCCAGGTTTGCGATGAGCCGGACATGGCGGGTGGTGTCATGTTTGAGCCCTCGCGGCGAGTGCTTCACGATGTCAGGTGATCGATGGCTTCGAAGGCCTCGTGTCGGTCCAGTCGAAGATGAGTCGCCGTGTCGCGATTCTCCACCCGTCGCTCGTTCGCACGAAGCGGTCGAGATAGCGGATCGACATGGTCACCAGGAACGTTTCGCCCTGATCATTGAGGATGTGGAACGCGATGCAGTACGTCTCGCCGTCAGCTTCGTCGTCGCCGACGAAGCTGACGGTTGATTGGCCGTTGAGGTACGTCGTCGCCTCATACTGCCTGATGAGGCTGGCGAACGTCTCCGCCAGACGATCGCGCCCTTCAATCTCGTCCAGCGGGTCGTTGTGGGCTGGGTCGCCGTTAAAGAGGATGACACGGCCGTCGTCCACGAACACGGACGCTTCCAAGCGGGCGTCACGGCGGTCGGCCCCACGAGCATACGTGTCGACGAGCTCGCGGATGGCGATGCGGTCCTGAAGCCGCTGGACGGTGTCGATCACAGACTTCCCTTCTCGTGGGGCGCGCCGCGCACGACGCGGTTCGTTCACGGCCGCTGCTGCATCGGTGGCGGAGTGCCGTTACGGCTGCTCGCCCTCGCCGAAGAACGTCGCAACGGTCTGGATGACGCCGTCCCGCACCGTGATCACGTCGACCCCGTGGATGACCGGGGCGCCCTCTGGCCCGAAGGCCCATGGCAACGCCCCGATCCCGTCGCCTACGTACTTGCGGCCGTCGGCCGCGAAAACGAACGCTTCCGGAGCCTGCTGCAGGATTTCCGCCGCCTTGGCCTCCAGCGCATCCCAGCCATGGACGACTTCCTCCGGGTCGGTGAAGCTGACCTCCGTGGCGTAAGTGCGCTCGATCGCAGCTCGCCGGCTGGCCGCATCGCGATTGCCGAACACCTGGAAGAGGTTCGCCTCGAGAAGTTCAGACACAGTTGCCATGGTGGTGACCTGCTTTCGACTGGAACGGATTCACGGGAAGAGTCGCACCCACGCCGCACGGGGGCAATGCAGCGGCTCGAAGATCAGTCAACTGACGTATGCCCACAGTTCTGTGTCAGTCCTGCCGCGGCGCGCTGACTGGTCCTGCAGGCGACGAACGCCGGTAGACGGGCCTCGTGCGATCAGGCGTGTCGGACTCTGTGCGTGACATGGCACGGCACCTTCTCGGCGATCATCCTTCGGGTTCGAGCAGATGGTTGTGCGTCATGAGCGCGGTCCGCAGCTCCTTGTAGCCGACCCGGTCGAACAGGACCGTCACGGTCGTCCCGTCGTACCGCTCGACCACGCCGGGGCCGAAGGTACGGTGCTTGACGCGGCTGCCGACTGGGAACGGCTGATCGGCGACCGGCACGGCCGTCCGGCCGGACAGGTCGTTGTCGCAGTTGCCGCACGGACCCTCGTACCGTTCACCGAAGTAGCTGAGCAGGAACTCGCGCCGGCAGCCGCCGTGCTCGGCATACGCCGCGACCATCTCCACCCGGGAGCGGGCGACTTCTCGCCGGTCGTGCTCGACCGCCGACGCCGCCGCGACCGCCTTGTCGACATCGGTACGCGCGGTGAGCTGGAAGCGGTGCGTGGCGGTGACTGCCCGTGCGTCGGTCAGCCGGCCCAGCGCGCGTTCGACGGTGGCCGGGCTGAGCAGGCTGACCGCGGCGAGCTCGGCGACGTCCGCGGGGTGGTGCTCGTCGATCGCGCTGGCGACCGCGTGGAGGTCCTCGTCGCGGACCCCGCCCGAGGCGAAGAACCGGTTGATCCCGAGATTGGCGTGACGGTAGAACAGCTCGATGTGGGCCGGTTCGCCGTCGCGTCCTGCGCGGCCGATCTCCTGGTAGTAGGCGTCGACGGAGCCCGGCGCTTCGGCGTGACTGACCCAGCGGATGCCGGGCTTGTCGATCCCCATGCCGAAGGCAACGGTCGCCACGACGACGCGGTGCCGGTCGGCGAGGAAGCCGTCCTGGACCTCGCGGCGCTCCTTTGCTGAAAGGCCCGCGTGGTAGGCCTGTGCAGATACCTCGGCGAGCCGGAGCTCTGCGGCCAGTTCCTCCGCGTGACGGTGGGTCGCCACGTAGACGACACCCGGTCCGCGCGATGACCGGACGTGGCTCAGCAGGCGCCGGTTCTTGGTCTCCTCGTCGGCGAAGGTGTGCACCGCGAGATTGAGGTTGGGCCGGTCGAACCCACCGACCACGACGGCGGGTGATCGCATCTGCAGGCGGTGGACGATTTCGTCGCGGACCGGCGGCGCAGCTGTAGCGGTCAGCGCGAGGAGCGGCGGCCGGCCCATCGCCTGGATCGCGGCTGGCAGCCGCAGGTAGTCGGGCCGGAAGTCTTGTCCCCATTCGCTGACCAGGTGAGCCTCGCCGACCGCCACGAGGTGCGGCCGGGAGTCGGCGAGCAGTTCGAGTACGTCCGCATGGGTGAGCTGCTCCGGTGACATCAGGACAAATCCTGGACGGCGTTCCACCAGCATCTCGCGCGCCTGGTGCTGTCCGGCGCGGTCGCCAGAGTTCAGCTCCGTGGCCTCAAGGCCACCCGTGGACAGCACCCGCACCTGATCCCGCTGTAGGGCGACCAGGGGACTGACCACAACGGTCAGGCCGCCCAAGGCCAGCCCGGCAAGCTGGTAGATCGCGGTCTTGCCCGTCCCTGTGGCCAGCACCGCCAGCGTGTCCTGCCCGTCGAGCACCGCCCCGACCGCTTCAGCCTGCCCGGGCCGCAACGCGTCGTACCCCAATCGCTCGCGCGCGAGCGCCGCGATGTCCTGCATCGTGTCAGCTCCCGTTCGCCGCGACCAGCAGAGGGACGAGCCGTTCCGCGTCACTCAGCGAACCGTGATGACCGACGAACCGGCTCAGCCGCGCCTCGGCCTTCGACCGGACCACGACCGACGATCCCTGCGCCGCCACCACGACGTCGCCGATGCGGGGCAACACCCGGTCGGCGACGCGCGGCCCGAACCAGCCCTGGTCGATCGCCTGCTGCCGCCGCAGCACCTGGGCCCGGTCGCCGAGCACTCCACGCCAGTTGTCGACGACCTCGTCCACCGCTCCGGCCTCGACGTACAGGTAGCGCACGCGGCCCTCGCCGCCGAGCATCCGCACGCCGTCCCGGAGGTCGGGCTCGGTGTCGAAGTCGATCCGATCCTGCTCGCCCGCGGTGACCATCCCGTGATCGGCGGTGATGACCAGCATCGCGTCGCGCGGAAGCCCGTTCGCGATCGTCGCCGCGACGTGGTCGATCACGCTCAGCTGGTAACACCACGCGTCGCTGCCCGGGCCGTAGCCGTGACCGAGGCCGTCGAGATCCGCGTGGTAGGCGTAGCAAAGGATCCGGTCGTGCTCCCGCAGCGCATGCAGCACCTGGCTGATCAGGTTACCCAGTGCGTGCACCCCTCGCACCTCACCACCTCGCAGTACGGCGCGGGTCAGGCCGCTCGCCTCGATCTCCCGTGGCGCTACCAGCTGCACCGGCACCCCGGCCTCGACGGCCTGCTCGAACACGGTCCGCTCCGGCTGCACCTTCTCAGGTACGAGGCGGTCCCGAAGGTCCAGCCCTTCTCCCTGCCTGTGCCATCCCAACGCGTTGAGCAGTTCGCCGTCGACAGCGAACGTGTACCCGACCACGCCGTGCTCTCCCGACAGCCGCCCGGTCCCGAGCGACGCGAGACTCGTCGCAGTCGTCGAGGGAAACCCCGAGGCGATCGGCGCCTGCATCAAGGACGCCAGGAACGGCGCGTCCCGAGTATGTGCCCGCAGCAGTTCCCACCCCAGCCCGTCCACCACCAGCAGGCACACCTTCCGTGCTCCCGGCAGCCCGAGCCCGTTGGCGCCCCCAGGAACCCCCATCCCCGCCAGCACAGCCGGTCCCACCTCAGCCAGTGTGTGCACGCGACGTCCCTTCTCCTCACCACCAGTCTGAAGCAAACTGATCCCAAGGCGCCTGACCAGTGCGTCGTCCCAGCATCAGCCATCCAGTACTCGTCGACGGTGTGCGGGTGATTCTCGCCGTCCTGCCGCCAGACCTTGCGGGCGGCGGCCCCACGCCGGTCCGCTGTCCAGAGAATGCTCGTGGTTCTTGGATCGCTCCCCAGCGATGCGGCCCGGCTCCTGATGAATCGAGCCTGAAGGACTACAAGCCCCGGGCTGCGGGTCGGCCTATGCTCAGCACGAGCAGGAGGCGCAGGCACAAACGATGGCCCGGACACGGGGTAGGTGCCCGGCACTGGGCAATGGGGTTTCCCGGACACGAGCACGAGCCGGCGCCTGGTCTGGTTGACGGAATCAGAGAAGTTCCTGTTACCAAACCCCACACCGGACGCGTCCGTGAACTCCCAGGTCGTCAGGTCCCGGTTCTTTCGGGGCAAGTGCGTGCACGAACGAGAGGAATGACGCCATGGACCTCGGGTTGAACGACAAGGTTGCCATCGTCACGGGTGCCAGCCGGGGAATCGGGCTGGCCATCGTGGACGGTCTCGCGCGGGAGGGCGCGAAGATCGTTGCGGTCGCCCGGACCCTGACCCCCGAGCTGGAAGCGCTGGCTGCGACGGGCGTGACGCCCTTCCTGGTCGATGTCACGGCAGAGGACGGTCCGACGGCGATGGTGGAGGCGGCCGTAGAACGGTTCGGTCAGCTCGACATCCTGGTCAACAACGTCGGCGGGGTGCGGCCTCGAACCAGTGGTTTCCTGGAGGTCAGCGACGCCGACTGGAACTGGGCGCTGAGCCTCAACCTGATGTCCGCAGTCCGTGGTACCCGTGCGGCCCTGCCTGAGCTCATGAAGCGTCCGGCATCGAGCATCGTGACGATCAGCTCGGTCAACGCGGTCCTGCCAGACCCTTCGGTGATCGACTACAGCGCGGCCAAGGCGGCACTGTCGAACTTCTCCAAGTCGATCTCCAAGGAGTTCGGACCCCGCGGTGTGCGCGCGAACACCATCAGCCCAGGGCCGGTGGAAACCGGTCTGTGGCTGGGGCACGACGGCGTGGCCGAGACCGTCGCGCAGGCGACCGGCAAGGACCCCGCCGCAGTCGCGGCCGACGCTGTTGCCGGGATCCCGACCGGAAGGTTCACCACCCCACGCGAGGTGGCGGACTTAGCGGTGCTGCTGGCCAGTCCCCGGACCGCCAACGTCACGGGCAGCAACTACGCGGTCGACGGCGGCCTGCCCGAGACGCTCTGACCCAGCCAGGAACCAGACGTGAGTTCGTGACCTAACTGGACAGGTGCGGAGGTCGCGCCCGGCGCGTGAGCCGGGGTACGGGTGCCAGACCGCTGGGGGAGAGCCGAGGTTCGGGAGCGCGCCTCACAAGCGAGGGGCTTGTTCCGCCAGCTGCCAGAGGTATAAGCACGCGAGCGTCCGGTATGGCCGCCACGCCTCGGCGATGCGTGTGAGCTCGGCGGGGGTAGGCGCTTTCGGCAGGCCGTAGACCTTGGCGACGACCCGGCGTAGTTCCAGGTCACCCACGGGCAGCACGTCCGGGCGGCGGAGATGGAAGACCAGGAACATGTCGGCGGTCCAGATGCCGATGCCCTTGACCACGTCGAGCTTCGCGATGACCTCGTCGTCGGGCAGCTCCTGCAGCCGGTCGAGGTCGAGAGCACCGGAGAGCATGCACTCGGCGAGCGAGCGCAGCGACGTCATCTTCCCGTGGGACAGGCCAGCTCCCGTGCGCAGTTCCTCGGGATCCTCCGTGAGCAGCTCCTGCGGCGTCGGCAGGCGATCACCGTGCCGCTCCTTCAGCTTGCGGAAGATCGACCGCGACGCGTAGCCCGAGATGTTCTGGCTCACGATCGCGCGGACAAGTACGCCATAGCCGTCCTTGGGGATGTCCGGATCGCGCAAGGACTCCGGATCAGGCGGCAGCCCGGGCGGCGCGCCGGCGCCACCGCGGGCGATCTCGTCCATGACCTGTCCGAGAATCGGGTCGACCTGCCGCAAGTGTTCCTCCGGAGTCATACCCGAGACGGCACGCGGGGTCGGGACGAGTCAGCGAGATGATCGGCGGTGCCTGAGGTGCTCCTCTGGGGTCCGGCGGCATCTGATGTCCGGAGATCGCCGGCGTCAGACGGTGAGGAAGAGATCGCGGTCGATCACGATGTCCAAACTTCCTCCTGAGGATGCAAAGCAGGAGACTCCGGTGAGCGCCACAGCAGAACGAATCCGGGGGAAATCGCGCAACCGAAGGTCGTTACTGCCCGCCATCAGCCGGCGCCGGGCAGACGTGACGTCCTGCAACGCGGTGCTCCCTCGTCAACGAGGGTGCTCGATACCCACACTGACCGCGTCAGATACGTCATCGGACGGATGGCTGCCCGTCGCAGATCCGGAATCCTCGTGGACCATGGCGAAAGAACGACTGGATTCCGACATGCACGCCGTCCTGACAGCGAGCGACGTCCGAAAGACGTTCCCCGCGGCGTCCCAGGGTGGGGAAGTCGAGATTCTCCACGGCGTGTCGGTCAGTGTCCATGCCGGCGAGATGGTGAGCATCGTCGGGCCCAGCGGATCAGGCAAGTCAACGCTGCTCTACTGTCTCGCCGGACTCGAACGACCCTCTTCCGGCGTGGTCACGATCGATGGCGTCGACATTGGTGCTCTGTCTCCGCGCCGGCTGGCCGTTCTGCGGCGCAGGCGCGTCGGCTTCATCTTCCAGTCGTACAACCTCATCCCGTCGCTGACTGCCGCGCAGAACGTGGCACTGCCGGCGCGGCTCGCGGGCCGTCACCCGGCCAGGCAGGAGATCACCGGGGCGCTGCGGTCAGTCGAGCTCGAGGCACTCGCCGACTCCCGGCCGGGCTCAATGTCCGGCGGTCAGCAGCAGCGCGTGGCGATCGCCCGGACGTTGCTGGTCAAGCCAGCTATCGTCTTCGCCGACGAACCAACCGGGGCGTTGGACGCCGCCTCGGGGCGCCGAGTCCTGGACCTGTTGCGTTCGGTCAGCGATGCGGGCAGCGCCGTGCTGATGGTGACCCATGACCTGGAGTCGGCCGCCCGATCGGACCGAGGCATCGTGCTCCGCGACGGCACGGTCCACCAAGAGCTGGCCGAACCGACTCCGGAGCAACTCCTCGACGCCGTCGCGGCGGCGGCATGATGGTCGCACTCCTTTGGTCGGACCTTGTCGAGGACCGCCGCGTATGGACCGGCACTTTCGGCGTCCTTGTCGCGGCAGGACTGGCAGCGGGCATCCCCGCGACCCTGATTGAGACGGCATGGCGCTTGCAGGCCACCGAAAGGCTCGCGCTGCTGGCAATCACCGGCACCGTCATCGTCCTGACACTCGTCAGCGTGCTGGCTGTTCTGGCGTCGGCGGTACGCACCGTGATCGAGCTGCGCCGGCAGAGGTTTGCGCTCTGGGCGCTCGTGGGGATGGTGCCTGCCCAGACGGCCCGTCTGCTCCTCGTCGAGGTTGCCATCGTGGCGGTGCTGGCCACCGCGGTCGGGACGGCCGCAGCCGTAGCAGTGTGTCCTGCTGTCGTGCGGTTTCTGCTGCACGGTTCGAGCGGCCTCGACACCACTCGGCCCACCTTGTCCTGGGTATCGGCTGCCCTCGCTGCGGCGTGCGCGGTACTTGTCGCCGTCGTCGCAGCGGTCCCGCTGGTCCGGCGGGCGTCGCAGACCGCGCCGCTCGCGCTGCTGCGACGCTCGCGCCGAAACGATGTCCGCACCTGGAGCCGCGTCGCGGTCGGGGTATCTCTGACCGCGGTTGCCGTTTCGATGATGCTCGCTATTCCGCGGTCCCTCGCAACCGGTGCCGCGCAGGCCGTGCTGATCGGTCCGGTGCTGGTCGCCGCCACGAGCGTGACCTCTGCTCTCTTCGCGCCGGGCTTCGTCCGGTCGTGGACCCGGCTGGTACCGGACCGGCTCTCGCTCTCGTGGGCGCTCGCTCGTGCGGCAGTCGTCGACGACCCCTACCGCAGCAGCGCCGCGATCACCGCCTTCCTCGTCGCGATCGGACTGCCTTGGACCTTCCTGGCCGCGCAGCAGACGGTCGCAGCCGCGACCGGCGGCGGGTCCGGGGACCCTCGACCGCTCGCGCTCCTGCTCGGCGGCCCCACCGTGCTGGCGGTCACGGGCGCCGCTGCCGGGCTCCTGATGGCGAGCCGCGTGCGTGAACGGGACCGTGCGCTGCTCACCGTCGCGGGAGCGGGACGGGCCTTTTCCACCCGCGTCGCGCTGTTCGAGACACTGATCCTGGTCGTCTCCGCCGCGCTGCTCGCCACGGTGATCGCGACCGTCGTCAGCGGCGGCACGAGCCTGCTGCTCGCGGGCGCAGGTGTGCGTGTGGCGCCCGAGTTGGCCTGGGGCGTTGCGGGGCTCCTCGTCGGGGTTTGCCTCGTGCTGGCTTTGGCCACGACAGTGGCGACCATCACGCGGCGGTCGGACCGGACCCTGGCGGTGATCCTGGCAGGCTGACCAGACGGCCAGGCCCGCCAGGCGCCGTACTGGTTCGCTGCGCGGCGTGCGCTGAACCACCGTTTCAGCCCACCAGGTGTTGCTCAGTGACTACCCGCAAGCAGTTCCGCACGTTGCAGGAGCGGCGGCGGAGCTGTTCGCCTGGTCCAGGCCAGTGATCTTCCTTGAGCGCGTGGGTCATCTTGCCGTGGCCCGAAGGCTGGCAAGCTGTTCGCGGCGATCACCGAGGATATGCGCTTCCCAGGCAGTGATCGCTGGCCGGGGGTCTCGGGTGCGTTGAGCTTCGAGGAGGAGCTCGGTGAGCTCGACGTGCCGTTGCAACTGGGTGGAGACGATGAGCTCGGGAGGGTCGGTGCTGTTGAGCCACGTGCGCACCTGGTCGAAGATGTCATCGATCCGACTGATGAGGCGCGGAAGGCCAGTGAGCGCGACCACCTCCCGGTGAAACGCAAGGTCGGCCTGCGCGATCTGCGCCCACCGTCCCGACTCCGACGCATGATCGATGGCCTCGAGTCTGTCCTGCAGCGGCGAGAGATCACTGTGGTTCGCCACGAGAAAGTAGATGGCCGCGGACTCGTCGGCGAACCGCAGGAGCTGCAGCTCGGACAGCGACTCACGGTCGATGCTCACGACTCGACAGGGCTTGTTCGGCAGCTTGATGACCAGTCCGCTCAGCGCCAGCCGATCGAGTGCTTGACGAACCGGCGCACGACTTACACCGAGCTCCGTGGCGAGAACCGAGTCCTTCACCGGCGCCCCGCCCGCCAGCTGCCCGGACAGGATGCGCTCGCGGATGATCGTGTGCACCTGATCGGCGATCGGTCTGCTGTCGATGACCCCATCGTTGGCGCTGCCTGCCATGACTTGGGCTTCTCCTGTTCTGGTGTGCGATGTCCTAGATCGTATGGCCGGCGTTGGTCAATGCGTCACGGAGCTGCGCACGGCTGGCGATTCCGAGCTTGGGAAAGGCCTTGTAGAGGTGAGTGCTGACGGTGCGGTGCGAGAGGTAGATCCGGTCGGCGATCTCCTTGTTGGTCATCCCGCGCGCTGCCAACAGTGCGACCTGTAGCTCTTGCGGTGTCAGGACGGTAACCGCCGGCCACGAACCCTGGTCGGGTCGGGGGAGCACTTCGCCAGCAGCTCGCGCCTCTGACGCCGCGCGGTCGGCGAGCATCTTGGCCCCGACCGCGTCGAACACGGTCAGTGCGTTCTTCAGGTGAGGGCGTGCGTCGACCGGGCGTCGCTCTCGCCGAAGCCACTCCCCGAAGAGCAGGTGGGTGCGCGCCAGCTCGAACGGCGACTCGCTGAGCTCGCCGGCGCGGACTGCGCCGCGGAAGTGCTCCTCGACGGCCACCGCGTCGCCGTCGGCCTCGGCGATCAGTGCTTTGCTCCGCCCGACGAGCGAGGTGAGGAAGGCAGAGCGGTAGGCGCGCGAGGCCTGGTCGGCGGCGGTCACGTTCTCCCGTATGGTGTCGACCCGGTCTGCTCGAACCGCGGCCTCTGTGCGGTCGGCGATGGCCCACAGGGCTCGGGTGGGGTGCACGCTCATGTGGGTGAACTCGATGAGTGCGTCGCGGTAGTGGTTGTGGGCGAGCGCTACGATTCCGGTCGCCCACCGGGATTCCGCGTTGGCCATGGCGAGTGGGTTGGCGGTTGCGATCTCGCGCAGGCGTGCCAGCGCGTCGTTCATGGCGGCGGGCTCGCCCAGGATGGCATAGGCACGCGCCACGGTTGCCACGCACATGGTCTCGATGAGCGGCTGGGTCGTGTCGCGTGCCATGCGGCCAGCGAACTCGGCGTCGGCCAGACCCTCGCGGATCCGGCCGCGGAGCAGGAGGAGCGACGCCCGGCCGCGCAGCGCCTGCGCCTCGTCTGCCGGGGCTCCTCGTTCGTGGAACAGCTCACGGCTCAGGCCCCAGCACGTCAGGGCCGTCTCGAGGTCCTGCAACGACTCGGCGGCGATCGCGAGCGAGACCATACCGAGCGGGAAGTGCCGCAGTTCGGAGACCAACCGGGGCAGCTGAGCCCGGATGTCCTCTTCGACCTGACCGAGGGGCGCCAGGAGGGCGAGCGCGACCGGCTTGAGCGGGCTGTCGGTGTCGACTGCCCGGATCTGCGCTTCCAGCCGGCGCCAGTCCTCCGGGGGGAGGTTGCGTCCTCGAGCGTTCAGAGCTGCGCCCCACAGGATCTGGACTCGCCGGGCAGCGTTTTCCGCGCCCGGTAGTCGAGAAGTGATCGCCGTCCAATCGGCACGAGGATGACCGCCCAGTCCCGTGGTCAGGCTGAGCGCGATGCGTGTGGTGGCGAGTTCGGCGAGCGTCTGCGGCTCCGTGGCGATCTGGTCCGCCTCGTTCAGGATCTCCAGAGCTTCCTCACCCATACCTGCCGCCCGGGCCGCATCAGCGGCGCAAGACAGGCGTCTTGCACGATCTGCCACCTGCCCCGAGAGGGCCGCAGCCCGCTGATAGCCGGCAGCAGACTCGCTCAGCGCACCCTTCGAACGAGCACGGCGAGCGGCGTCCTCCATCGCCTCGGCCACTGTGTCGTCTCGTTCGAAGGTGGCAGCTGCCTGGTGCCAGACCGCCCGGGCCGGGTCACGGATCGAATGGGCGAGTGCGGCGTGCATGCCCTGCAGGCTCGCCGTCGATGCGGACCCCAGGACCGAAGCCCGCAGCAGCGGATGCCGGAACTGCGGCCGGCCGTCAACAACGCGGAGCAGCCCACGGTCTTCCAACGGGGCGAGGTCGTCGAGCCCCAGGCCGACGGCCTTCGCCGCCTCAAGGATGTCCACCATGGGTGCGTCGTCCGCCGCCGCGGCGAGCAGCAGCAGACGGCGACTGCTCGGGTTGAGTCCGGCGGCCTGGGCAAGAAACGCGCGCTCCAGCGCGCTGGTGGTCGGCAGCGCCGAACCCAGCTCTGCCTGATTTGTTTGCGCGAGCAGAGCAGCGGACAGCTCGCTCAGCGCGAGGGGATTACCGGCTGCTTCTCGCAGTATGCGTCTGCGCGCAGCGGCAGGGAGGCCGGCTGCGTTCCGAGCCAGGAGTTCTGCCGCTGGACCTTCATCCAGTGGCGCCACCCACATCGTCTCGACCGGCATCACGAGTTCGGGCGCAGCTCCCCACGACGGGCGGCTCGTCGCGACCATCAACACCGGGGCTCCCTCCAGCCGCAGGCTGACGAAGGCGAGGGTGTGCGCGGTGGCGTCATCGATCCAGTGCAGATCTTCCACGGCGAGGAACAGGGGCTGCCGCACGGCGGCCTCCTCGAGCAGCCCCAGCGTGGCTACTCCCACAAGGAGCCGGTCTGGCGCCGGGCCGTCGGCCAGCGAGAACACGGTGGCGATCGCCTCTCGCTGGCGGGCCGGCAGTGCGGGCAGGTGATCGGTGAGCAGCGGGTGCAACAGCTCGTGGAGCGCGCCAAACCCAACCGGGGACGCGTCCTGCAGCCCGGTGCAACGCAGCACCCGATAACCAGATCGCCCTGCTTCTGCAACCGCGGCTCGCAGAAGCGCGGACTTGCCGATCCCGGCGTCCCCCTGGATGAGCAGGGACGTCCCGGCTTCATCTGACCTATCGACCAAACTGCTCAGCCGACTCAGTTCGTTCGTTCGCCCGACCATGTCGTGGGCGAGTGTGGGCCGTTCTGACACGCCGCCAGACTAAGCGCCCCGCAGGCAAAGTGTCGACACTAGACACTTCGCCCCCCGATCTACGTCACGCCACGGATGCCCTGCGCCCAGCGTCTCGATCACAGTGTGAGGACTGGCAAGGAGCCAGGGAAGTCACGAGTTTGGAGACTTGAACATGCCTGGAAACCCCAAGGGCGTCGCTCTCGAGCCGGCCGCTCAGGCCTTCGTCGACGCTACGTCGGCCCCGCCGTTCCTGTACGAGCTCCCGCCGGAGGAGGGCCGCAAGGTCGTCGACTCGGTGCAGGACACCCCGATCGAGAAGCCGGACGTCGACGAAGAGTGGGTCGAGATCACCGGCGGGCCGACCGGCAGCGTGCGACTTCGCATCGTCAAGCCCATCGGCGCCGACGGCGACCTGCCGGTGATCCTGTACGTCCACGGCGCCGGCTGGGTGTTCGGCAACGCTCACACGCACGACCGCCTCGTGCGTGACCTCGCGATCGGGTCCCACGCTGCGGTCGTGTTTCCGGAGTACGACCGGTCGCCGGAGGCGGCGTACCCCATCGCGATCGAGCAGTCGTACGCGGCTGCCCAGTGGGTGACGAGCGCTGGCGGCGACAAGGGCCTGGACACCACCAGGATCGCGGTGTCAGGTGACTCCGTGGGCGGCAACATGGCGATCGCGCTGGGCCTTCTTGCGAAGTCGCGCGGCGATGTCCGGTTCCTGAAGCAGGTGCTGTTCTACCCGGTGACGAACGCGGCGTTCGACACCGAGTCCTACGAGGAGTTCGAGGTCGGCTACTTCCTCAGCCGCGAGGGTATGAAGTGGTTCTGGGACCAGTACACGACCGACGAGTCGCAGCGCGCCGAGAGCACCGCATCACCGCTGCGGGCGAGCCTTGAGGAACTGGCCGGACTTCCCGACACGCTGATCATCACCGCGGGCGCCGACGTCCTGCGCGACGAGGGCGAGGCGTTCGCTGCGCGACTGCGGGAAGCCGGCGTCAAGGCCGCGAACGCGCGTTTCGGCGGGATCGTGCACGACTTCGCGATGGTGAACTCGTTGCACGACACCGAGTCGGCCAAGCACGCCATCTGGCTGGCCACCGCATCCCTGCGCGACGCCTTCCAGTAGTCGCAGGAACGCCCATCGTGCGTCGGTCCCTAGCGCGCAGGGGGCGTGAGCGGAGCCGCACCTTGCGCGATCAGGACTGTCGACGATGGTGCCAGTCGGCGGTCAGCGTGAAGAACGGAACGGCGTGGTGCGCCACCCGGCGCCCCGCGCCGTTCTCCATGTCATCGAGCAAGTGCGCTGGCGCCGAGCTCCCAGAGTCGGTCCGCATTCGCCGGGTCGATCGCATGGCGAGCAACACCAGTAGCGTGCCCCTCGCCCGTCTCGACGACAGGTGCCTCCTGGTTGTCCTCGAAGTACTTTCCGGTGACATCGGCTGTGAGCGGCGATGCAGCCAAGAGCACCGACGTAGCAGCGCCTTGGGCTGTGGACTTGAAGTAGGACTGGTCAATGCGGTTGCCCTCGTCGTCCATCGCTCCCATCGCCCGAAGCGTGTCATCGTCAAGGTGCCGCTGCAGCCGGGTGGTGATCCAACCTGGCATCAGAGCGTTGGCGGTGATGCCGTCACCGTCCCATCGGCGTGAGATGCCGACCGCCAGGAGCACGTCCGCGGACTTGGACTGGGAGTAGGCGTTCCATCGGTCGTAGTCACGCCGTTCGTACTGGGGGTCGGTGAAGTCGACGCCGGCGCGCAGGTGCGCCGCGGAACTCACCAGCACCACGCGACCGCCCGCTCGCGCCAGCGGGACGTGCAGGCCCAGCGCGGTCTTGAAGTGACCGAGATAGTTCGTGGCCAGCTGCATCTCCCAGCCTGCGCCACTGACCTGTCGCCGCGGAAGCGCCATGATGCCGGCGTTGCCGATCAACCCGTCCAGTGCACCGCTCCACCCGGCCGTGAACTGCTCGACACTGTTCAGATCGGCAAGGTCCAGGTAAGCGACGTCGATCTGACCAGCTACAGGTCCCACCGATGCCAGCCACGTCCGCGCCGCCCCAGGATCCCGCACGCCGATCGTGACCTCCCCTCCCCGGCGTGCCAGAGCGAGCGTGGTCTGCGCGCCGATTCCTGACGCGCCACCGGTGACGACGAAGCGCTTGCCAGCCAGGTCGACGTCGGTGAGTACGTCATCGGCAGTCGCGCTGGCACCGAATGGAGTCTGCAATAGCTCACTCATGGTGTGCTCCCGTGTCCTTCGCGTCCGCGAGACGCTCCAGGAACCTGGCCAGCTCGCGGGGCATGTCGCCAGGCTTGCGCGAGGTGATGTACTGGCCATCCTCGACGACGGGCTCGTCGAAATACTCCGCGCCCGCCTCCCGAACCTCAGGGGCCACGTCACGCCACGACGTCATGCGTCGACCGGTCGCCAGGCCTGCCGAGATCAGGATCTGCGGACCATGGCAGACGGCTCCGATCAGACGGCCCGTGTCAGCGAAGTCGTTGACGAATTTCAGCGCCTCCGGGATCTCTCGCACCTCGGACGGAGCGAGGCCACCCGGGATGAACAGTGCGTCGTAGTCGGAGGCGGTGGCGTCGTCGATCCGTGTGACGCCAGTCTTCAGGGCCAGGCCCTTGTACCCGTTCACCTCGTCACCAGCGGGCGTGAGCACGTCGACGTCGTACCCCTCCTCGGTGAAGCGGTAGTACGGGTAGAAGAACTCGATGTCTTCGACCCGGTCCGCGGTCAGGATCGCGATGCGCCCCTTGGGCTCGACCTCCGCACGGATCGCCGCGCGGTTGTCCGGGACGTGGATGTTGGTTGTGGTGGGCATCTCTCTTGTCTCCTTCTGAGGGCTGAGTCCCTCACCCCGGAATGAACGTTCGATGAGTATCGAACATTCCGGGGTGCGGTTCTTTGACGGAGCGGCAGGCTCGACAGCTCACGACAGGTTCGTGGACGGCGCAGCACGGTCCGCGAGCTGCCGGGTCATGGTGCGCACGACGTCGTCGACGTGCAGCAGCGCGCGGACGTCGCGGGTCGCGACGCGGGCCGACGCCACGTCGACCGCTGCGCGCACCTCGCCACTCGTGCCGGCGTGGAAGGCGGCGGGATGGACGTATGACCGACGGGCCACCGCGCGCGTATTTCCCAGCAGGTGCGCCGCGACGTCGATTGCGCCGAGATCGGGGCGGCGTGACTGGGGGGCGTCGTGCGCCGTCGCCCCACCGAGCATCGCCATCACGGCGGCGGTGCCACCCCAGGTGCGGAACGTCTTCGCGGTGGCGTGCTCGGCCACCACGCCGTGGATGTACGCGTTGACCACGGTGCTACTGATGGGGTGAAGCGCGCGCGCGGTCCGCGCCGCGAACACGCGGCCGTCCGGCGCGGGACGCTGCTCGAGCAGCTCCCGCACGACCTCTGTCACGGCGGCGTCCTCGATCTCGACACGCCAGGGCCGGTGCTCCTTGCCGACGAACGTGAACACCACGGCGGTACCGTCGACGGCGACCTGCTCGCGGGTCAGCGTGGTGAGCCCGTAGGTCTCGTTGTCTCGCGCGTAGCGCCCGTTCCCGACGCGGAACAGGCCACGGTCGAGCAGCCGCACCGCCGTCGCGGCGACACGCAGCACCTGCCGGCACTCGTCGTCGGAACTCGCAGAGGTGATGTCCCGCCCCACCCGGGCGCGGAGCTGCGGGAGTGCGCCGGCGAAGCCAAGCAGGTCGTGGAACTTTGCTCGTGCTGCATTCTCGGTCGCTCTCGCCGAGTACCTGTACTGCGTGCGGCCTCGCGCGTCGACGCCGGTCGCCTGGATCCGGGCGACCGGGTCGTTCGAGGCCCACACGTCCGTCCATCCGGGCGGGACGGACAGTGCACGGAGCCGCGCGAGTTCCGCGGCGTCCTGCACGGGAGCCCCGGCGTCGTCCACCCACACCTGGCGCCGCCCGGGGAGTCGGTGCAGGCCCGGGCCACGGCAGAGTCTCACCGCGGAGGTGCTCGCGTGCGTCATGAAATGAAGCTAGGCCGAGGGTGCAGGTACCAACCACCGTAACGTTACTGATTCTGGCTGCCGGGGATCGATCCGCCGGGAGGTGCGCCTGGACGCTCGGGGAGCTGTGGCCGGAGGGCTGTCGAGTCCTCCTTCCATGAAGCCGCCGCCCGCAGCGAGGGGCGCTCGCGACACGGTTGCGCAGCCCGAGCTTGGCCTGGATCGCGGCGACATGGCCTTTGACGCCGCGCTGAGCGAGATGAACAGCTCGGCCCCGATCTCCAGGTTGGTGGGCCCAAGGGGCGATGGACTCAGCGCCGCCGCCGAGAAACTCTGAAAGAGTCTTGCAGAACTCGAGGACAGGGAAGTAATCTGAAAGCTCCTTTCAGAAAGGGTGCCGGATGTCGACCTCCGAGAACCGCCAGACGATCACCGACCCTGCGGCGCTCGACGCGCTGGCGCACCCGGTCCGTCTCGATCTCCTCCGCTTCCTCATGTCCGACGGGCCGGCAACTGCGTCGGAGTGCGCGCGTGCCGTCAACGACTCGCCGTCGAACTGCAGCTACCACCTCCGCGTGCTCGCGAAGCACGGCCTGGTCGAAGGCGCGGCATCGACCGACGGTCGGGAGCGGCCGTGGCGCGCGACCATCACCGGTCTGAGCCTGGATCTCGACTCCGACGATCCGTCGACCGTCGCGGGAGCCACCGCAGCCCTCGAGGCTTCCCTCCAGCTCGACTATCAGCTCGCCCGCGAGCATCTTCGCCACCGCGACCGGCTGCAGGGCCCGTGGCGCGACGTCGACGCGCATGCTCAGTACGGGCTGCGAGTCACCCCCGAAGAGCTCAGGTCGATCGTCGAGCGCATCGACGCCATCGTCCGCCCGTACATCGGCGCGACGCGAGACGACGCCCCTGCAGAAGCCGCAGTGGCAAACCTGTCACTGCTCGCGTTCCCGCGACCGAGCTTTGGTGGCGAGCCGACGTGACCTCGCGCACTGCTTTCGCGATCCCTGCGTTCCGGCGCCTGTGGGGCGCGGGCCTGATCTCCGACATGGGCGACTGGCTGCTGTTCATCGCGCTGCCGCTCGTCGTCTTCCAGCTCACCGGGTCGGCCCTAGGAACGGCTGTCGCCTTCCTGCTCGAGCTCGTGCCCGCCGTGGCGCTCGCGCCGCTGGCCGCGCGTCTCGTCGGTCGGTTCGACCGACGCTGGATGATGGTCGCGGTCAACATCGGCCAGGCCCTGGTGCTCCTGCCGCTCCTGTGGGTGCACAACGCCGCCGACCTCCCGATCGCCTACACCGTCATCGTCGTGCACGCATCGCTCAGCACGCTGTTCGAACCGGCAAAGAACACCCTGCTGCCGGATCTGGTGGATTCCGAGCGCCTGGTCTCCGCCAACGCCCTGATCGGCCTCAACCAGAACCTTGGTCGCCTCATCGGCGGCCCGCTTGGCGGGATCCTGCTGGCTGTCGGCGACCTCGCCCTGATCGTGGTCGTAGATGTAGCGACCTATCTGCTCTCGGCCGTGCTGATCGCCACGCTTCCTGCCGTCGGTGCCTCCCAGCACCCGGGTCCCGACCGGCGGACGGGAAGTCTCTGGGAGGCGCTCCGCATCCGCCGCCTGACGGGCGCATACGCGGTCATCTTGATCACGAGCATGTCCCAGGGCATGTTCCTGCTGCTGTTCGTGCTGTTCGTGCTCGGCCCCCTGGGTGGCTCCGACGCGGATGTCGGGTTGCTCCGTGGCATCCAGGCGGTCGGGGCGATCGCGGCTGGTCTGGTGCTGGGATTCCTGGTGCGGGGCTCCTCACCGCGCGCGCTGACGGCTGCGAGCGTGCTGGCTTTCGGCGTGATGTCGCTCGTGACCTGGAACCTGCCGGCGCTGACGACGGACATCGGGTGGTACGTCGGGCTGTTTTCGGCGGTCGGTGCGCCCGGTGTCGTCATGCTCGCAGGCCTCCTGAGCGTGTTCCAGCAGGAGTCCGAACCTCGCCAGCGCGGTGCCGTCTTCGCCGCCGTCGGCCTGGTCAGCGCAGCCGGGCAGGGCGTCGGTATCCTTCTCGGCGCCCTGTCCGACACCATGATCGGCCTGCTGCCGCTGTTGCAGGTGCAGGGATGCCTCTATCTGGCGGGCGGTCTGGTCGCATTGCTCTGGCTCCCACGCACTCTCCACTCGTCACATGCCCCAGCGGCAGACACCGCGACTCGCAACTGACCGCTGGGGGACTGCTGGACGGACAGGTGACACCGCACGTGTGGATCCGCGTGTCGTCGATGTGGTGGTGTGCTCCTGTCCGGTGTCGGTCGCGGCACGCTCTGGCCTGCGGTTGTGCGTGGGCGACGCTAGGCTCGGCGACGATCCAGCAGGGTGTGCTTTCTGTGGGTGCTGAGGCTCGCGAGATCGGAATAACATCTGCTCTGGCGTATTCCCCGGCCCGACTTGCCCGTCGGCCACGCTCCCCAGCAAACGGTATGCCGCGCCGAAGACGGCGGGCCGGTGAGCCGCCCACTCATGGTTGAGCCGGTCCTGTCCTGAAACGCTTGCCGTCACGCGGATAGTTCCCCTCGCTCGGGCTCAGCATAGTTCGGCGACCCGGCCGTGAATCGCGATCGGTCAGGATCCTGAGCGTTGCCGCCAAGGGCATGAAAAGTACCTGGGCGGGGCTCTTCCTGCTCTTCGCCGCCTGAGGACGCTCAGGGACGGTACTCATCTGGTGACACGTCAGAGTCGGGGGTGCCGCACGAACTCCCGGACCACGTCCTCGTCAACCTCGACGCCGAGTCCCGGCTGTCGCGGCACCACGAACGAGCCGTCCGGGGTGACCTCCAGGGGCGTGGTCAGGATGCGGTTCGCCACCGGCAGTGTCACGGGCTGGTACTCGAACGCGAGGAGTGCCGGGGACGCCGCGGCGACGTGCACGCCGGCCGCCATGGCGACGCCGAACGCAGCCGAGTGGTGCGGCGCGACGGGTGCGTGGAAGGCGTTGCCGAGCGCCGCGATCGCGAGCCCCTCGGTGATGCCGGTACGGCCGATGTCGGGCTGGATCACGCCGGCAGCGCGGCGCTGGAGCCAGTCGGCGAACTCGAAGCGGCTCCGCATCGCCTCCCCGACCGCGACAGGTGTGCTGATGGCGGCGGCGATGTCGCGGTGGCCCTCGACGTCCTCGGGGGCCAGTGGCGCCTCGAAGAACCAGGCACGCCGTTCGTCGAGCTCCCGCCCGAGGGCGCGGGCCTCACCGAGCCGGTACGTCCAGTGGGCGTCGAGCGCCAGGTGGAGGTCGGGGTGCGCGGCGCGGACGGCGTCGAACGTCGCGAGGTCCGTGGCGATGTCGGTGCCGAGGTGCAGCTTGATGCGACGCACCCCGGCGTCGGCGAGCTTGACGGCTCCCTCGGCCCGTTCGCCGTCGTCCGTGCCGCGGATGCCTGAGACGTAAGCCGGCAGTGTCTCGGCGAACCGCCCGCCGGCCAGCTCCGAGACCGACAGGCCGGTGGCCCGGCCCCAGAGGTCCCAGAGCGCGATGTCGACGGCGGCCATGGCGTCGGCCTGGTGGCCCTGGAGATGCCCGCGTTCTCTCATGGACTCGGTCATGCGGTGCCAGAGCACACGCACGGCCCGCGGGTCCTCGCCGATAATCAGCGGAGTGAGCAGGTGGTCGACGATCGCCGCCACGACTTCGGGCGCGACCGGGGCGAGCGCCTCACCCCAGCCCATGAGCCCGTCGTCGGTCTCGACCTTGACCAGGAGCGTCTCGTAGCCGGGGGAGTAGAGGCTGCGCCACGGAGGTTTGATCATGTAGCCGCGGTGCGCGATCGCGGAGTCGCCCGCATAGGAGTTGTCCGCTTCCTCCTTGCTCAGGAACAACGGGAACGTCTGGACGCGGGCGATCCGCACGGGTGTCTCCATCGACGAAGGGGTCAGGGGGTGACGAAGGCCGCGGCGTTGTGGGAGGGGCTGTAACCCAGCGCCACCGAGATCTCGTCCGCGGCCTCGATGGCGCGCAGGGCCAGCTCCTGCGGGGCGTCGAGGTCGAGCACCGACAGCGGGCCGCTCACCGACAGCGCGGCGACGATCTCGCCGGCCCGGCTGCGGATCGGAGCGGCGATGCAGGCCCGGCCGAACGCGAGCTCCTCGACCTCTGTCGCGTAGCCGCGGCTCCTGACCTCGTCGAGCGCGGCGCCCATGGCGTCCCGGTCCACGATGGTGTGCGGGGTGAACCGCTGCCGGGGGGTCGCGAAGTACTCGTCCACCCGCTCTGGCGGCATCCCGGAGAGCAGCGCCTTGCCCAGACCGGTCGCGTGCAGCGGGCCGGAACGGCCCGCCATCGAGAAGGTCTTGGGCGCCCGCTCACCCTCGAAGTTGCAGAGGTAGTAGAGCGAGAAGCCGTCGAGCTCGGCGACGTTCGCCCCCAGCCCCACCGCGTGGGCCAGGTTCTGGGTGATCTGCCGGGCCGCCTTGAACACCGGGGACCCGTTGAGCGCGATCGTGCCGAGCGACACCGCCGCCGGGCCGAGCCTGTAGAGGCCCGTGCGCTCGTCCTGGACGACGAACCGCATGCGGTCGAGCGACGACATCATCCGGGACACCGTGGACTGGCCCAGCCCCGTCATCGCGCAGAGCTCCGACACGCGCAGCTCCCCGCTCTCCTCGGTGAAGCAGGCGAGCAACGACATGGCCCGCTCGACGGTCTGGGTGCCTCCCACCGACTCCGATGTCATCGTGCTCCTTCTTGTGGCTGGGTCCGCTGCATGCGCTGTCTTGCCGCCATCGTAGCCACGGGCCTGGGACCCAGCAATCGAATTATGGGTTCGTCATGCAATTTGTAGATTTCCAATCCGCAATATGGTTCACTGGCGGCATGCTAGGGCACGCACCGCTACAACGACGTACGGAGACCCTCCGGGAGCCCGGGGGGTCACGACCGAGCCACCCACCGGCGGCGGGCACTCCCGCGCCCGGGACGACGGGCGGCACCACGAGGCGGACGACACTCAGCGCCAGGGACAGCCTCTTCGGGTTCATGATCGCGCTGCCCGCCGTGCTGGTCTTCCTCGTGATCGCCATCTACCCGCTCCTGTCCAGCCTGGGCACGAGCCTCTACGACCAGTCCCTGCTGCGGCCCGAGCGCAACTTCGTCGGCGTCGGCAACTATGCGACGGTGTGGGGCGAGTTCGTGGAGCACGTCGGCACGACGCTCACCTTCGCCGCGCTGGCCACGATCTTCCCCGTGATCCTCGGCGTCACCCTCGCGATGCTGCTCAACTCGCGCATCCGGGGCCGGAACGTGCTGCGCGGCCTCCTCATGCTGCCGTGGCTGCTCCCCGGCGTGGTCGTGTCCTTCCTCTGGGCCTGGATCTTCAACGACAGCTACGGCGTCGTCGACCACGTGCTGTCGCTGCTCGGGCTCCCGGGGCTCAGCCTGCTGGGCGACCCCGTCGGCGCGATGGCGGCAGTAGTGATCGCCAAGACCTGGAACTCCTTCCCCTGGATCATGGTCGTGGCGCTCGCGGTGCTCCAGACGCTGCCGGGCGAGCAGCTCGAGGCGGCGACCATCGACGGCGCCACCCGGTTCCAGCGCTTCCGCTTCGTCTCGCTGCCGCACCTGCTCGGCCCGGTGACCCTCGTGGCGGTGCTGGAGTTCATCTACAACTTCGGCAACTTCGACACCGTCTTCGTCATGACGGGCGGCGGCCCCGGCGACTCGACGACGACGCTCGCCGTGAGCCTCTATCAGCTCGCCTTCGGCAGCTACGAGCTCGGGCAGGCGTCCGCCATGGGCGTCCTCTGGCTCGTGCTCCTCGCGTTCGTCACCGGCGGCTACCTGCTGCTCAACCGTCGATTGGAGAGGTCATGAGCGGCGCACGCGACATCGGCGAGGGGATCGTCAACCCTAGCCTGTCGATCCCTGGTCGTTTCCTGCTGTTCGTGCTCGTCCTGTTCGGGCTCCTGCCGATCTACTGGCTCACGGCGACCGCCCTGATGAAGCGCGAGGACGTCTTCGCCCCGGACCGGCCGCTCTTCCCCGTCGATCCCACGCTCGACAACCTGGTCGGGTTCTTCCGCAACGACGCGCTGCTTGACAGCCTGCTCAACAGCATCGTCGTGTCGACGGGCACCGCCGTGGTGTCGGTGCTGGTTGGTGGGCTGATGGCGTACTCGCTGTCGAAGTTCCGCTACCGCGGGCGCAACGCGATCATGTTCATGTTCCTCGTGGGGCAGCTCATCCCCGGGGCGCTCCTGCTGATCTCCCTGTACCTGATGCTGAGCTCGACCGGCCTGCTCTACACCTACACGGCGCTGATCGTCGCGTTCACGACGTTCACCCTTCCCCTCACGGTGTTCCTGCTCAAGGGGATCATGGACGCCCTCCCGGACGAGATCCTCGAGGCGGCGAAGGTCGACGGGCTGTCCCGGACGGCGACGGTGTTCCGGATCGTCTTCCCTCTGGTGGTCCCCGGCCTCATCACGGCGGCCATGTTCGCGTTCATGCGCGGCTGGAGCGACCTGCTCTTCGCGCTCACGCTGGCGGGGCCCGACAAGCAGACGCTTCCGGCCGGGCTCACCCAGGCGTTCATCCACGAGGGCACCGCCGACTGGCCATCGCTCATGGCGGCGTCCCTGATCACGTCGCTGCCGCTCGCGGTCATCTTCATCCTCCTCCAGCGGTACTTCGTGTCCGGCCTCGCTTCCGGGGCCGTCAAGGGTTAGCCCACCTCCCATCAATTCCATCCCCGCATCCCCCACGAAGGAGCAGTTCATGGCAATCACGTCCGCGACCATCTCGCGTCGCGTATTCCTCGGCGGCAGCACCGCGGCGGCCGCCTTCGGCATGCTCGCCCTGGCCGGCTGCGCCCCGACGACGCCGGCCCCGGCGGCGTCGGCGAAGGGCGCGACGGCGGCCAAGACGATCAACTTCTACGGGAACTCCCTGGGGGAGGACGCGCAGAAGGAGGCGTGGCAGTCCGTCGTCGACGGCTTCGCGGGGGAGGCCGGCGTCACGATCGAGCCGGTCGTCTACCCGTACGACCAGGCCGCCACCCAGCTCGCCCTGACGGGCAGCTCGGGCAAGCTCATGGGGGTGGGGCAGGCGGGTCCATGGCAGGTGCTCTCCCCGATGGGGGTGCTGGCCGACCTCACCGACCTCGCGGAGGGGCTCGGCATCCCGCAGGGCGTGCTCGACTCCTACACCCTCGACGGCAAGCTCTACGTGCTGCCGCTCACGGCGTCGGGCGTCGGCATCGTCGCCAATGGCGAGATCGCCCGCGACGCCGGCATCGCGTCCGGGATGTCCGTCGAGGACTTCGCCACGGCGCTCGAGGGCATCAAGGCGCAGGACAAGAGCGTGATCCCGTACGCGGCGGTGACCAAGAACCCCGACCTCAAGGACATCGTGCACTGGATGTGGGGGTTCGGCAGCGAGGTGGTCACCGACGGCCTCGAGTGCACCATCGGCGACGCCGAGAGCGTCGCGGCGGTCACCTGGTTCGTGTCGCTGCTGGATGCCGGGCTGATCCAGCCGAACGTGGCCCGGACCGACGCGCGCATCTTGTTCGCCACCGGCCGGGCCGCGCTGTACGACGACGCCCCGCTCGCCGCGACCTTCGTCACGACGAACGGCGGCACCCAGGACATCGTCGACAACATCGCGGCGATCGCGCGCCCGACGACCGGCGGCAACGAGTCGTACAACCGCGGCTGGGGCGGCGGTCTGTTCGCGACCGCCGGCGAGGGCGAGCTCACCAGCCGCGAGTTCATCAAGTACGCGGCGACGAACGTCGCCGCGGGGACCGCGCTCTACGAGGGGTCGGCCGTGGCGCCCGCGGCGCAGTCGGTGGCGGACCAGATCCCGGCGCTGGCCAAGGACCGGTTCCAGACCGAGTTCCGGACCGAGATCTCCGAGCACGCGCGCGGTGCCGCCTGGGACAAGGTCGCGGTCACCGCTCAGGTGGACACGGCGATCGGCGCCGGCATCGCGCGGATCCTCGCCGGCCAGACCGAGGTGCAGGCCGGGCTGAACGACCTGAAGCAGGAAGTGCAGGACCTGCTCGACGCCAACGCGTAGCAGCCGCGGCACAACGCCCGGCGGCCGCTCTCCCGGCCGCTGGACGGAACCATCGACATCCGGACCCCTGCAAGGAGGCAGACCCGTGACGACGAACTGGCTCGTACCCCGCCCCCGACCGGCACTCGTGGCCGTCGTGGCCGTGCTCACCCTCACCTCGCTCGGCCTGGCCGGCCCGGCCGCCGGCCGGCCCGGGCAGCCGGCCCTAGCGGCGTCTCCGGTCCAGGCGGCCGCCGAGCGCGCCCCCTCTCTGGTGCCTCCGGGCTACGAGCCTGCCTGGGCGGACGAGTTCGACGGGGTCACCCCGGAGGGCACCGGCCTCGACGAGAGCGAATGGTTCTACCGGGAGGGCGACAAGGCCATCTGCACGAACCAGCCGGAGAACGTCACCGTCGACGACGGGCTGCTGCACATCGCCTTCGACGAGCTCGACGAGCCGTACGGTGACATCGTCACGAGCTGCGGCGGCGTCGTCTCGAAGCGCTGGTTCGGGTACGGGTACTACGAGGTGCGCGCGAAGCTGTGGGGCGAGCGGGGGTTCCACTCGGCGTTCTGGACCACGGGGCTCTCCGCCTACATCCCCGACGTGCCGGGCTACACGGGGCCGCACAACCGGATCAACGAGATCGACGGCTTCGAGGTCGACTCGCACGCCCCCGACAAGCTCGCTTACCACTCGCACTGGTTCATGCCGGGCCACGTCGGCAACCAGGGCAACCTGGTGACCCAGGCCGACAGCTCGGCCGCGTATCACACGTACGGCTTCGAGTGGACGCCCACGGAGGTGCGCTTCTACACGGATGGCGTGCTGAAGTACACGCTGGACAAGGCCGGCCCGCACGGCATCCAGAACGTGTGGCTCACGACGCTCGGCTACACCGACGGCGTCGAGACCGGCAACCTGCCGGCCGAGACCACGTGGGACCATTTCCGCTACTTCGCCCCGGTGGAGAACGGGAACGACCGGTCGGCGGCATCGGCGATGGTGGACAACGGCGACGCGGGGTACGCCGAGACCGGCACGTGGAGCTACGAGGTCACCGACGGGCGCCAGGTCGCGTTCGGGGCGCAGGACAAGGTGGTGCGGGCGAGCAGCGCGAGCGGGGCGACGGCGAGCTGGACGCCGACCCTCCCGGCCGCTGGCAGCTACGAGGTCTACGCGTGGAACCCCAACCTGCTCGACACGGGCCACACGGCGGCGCGCTACACCGTGCAGCACGACGGCGGAAGCACCGCGGTGACAGTGGACCAGACGACCGCGGGCCAGCAGTGGGTGAGCCTGGGGGCCTACTCGATGACGCCGGGCGCCGGGCAGCGGGTCTCCGTCACGGGTGACGCCGCGGGGGCGGGCATCCTGCGGGCCGACGCCGTGAAGTTCGTCCCGTCGACCGTCGTGGATCACGGCTCGCCGGGCTACTCGGAGGTGGGTACCTGGGCCACGTCCACGGCGGTCACCGGCTGGCGGGGGTCCACCACGCGCTACGCGAGCCCGTCGACCGCCAAGGCGCGCTGGGCGCCCACGCTCACGGCGGGACGCTACGACGTCTATGCCTGGGTCCCGCCTCGTGACGCGAACATGCCGGAGACGTCGGCCTTCTCGGTCACGCACGCCGGCGGCACGGCGAGCGTCGAGGTCACGGACACGACACCGGCGGCCGGTTGGCTGCGGCTGGGCAACTTCGCCTTCAACGCCGGGTCGGGCGGCTCGGTGGAGTACGGGCAGACCGGCACACCCGGGCAGATGCGCGTCGACGCCGTCAAGTTCGTGCCCGCACCGCAGGAGGCGGGTGCGCCGACGACGCCGGGCGGCCTCGCCGTCGACGTCACGACGACGCCGGCGAACGGCGACGCGTGGTTCACCGCGACCTGGACCCCGGTGACCGGGGCGGACGTCGTGGGCTACCACGTCTACCTCGACGGGCAGCGGCTGACCTGGCAGCCGGTGCGCCGGAACCTGTTCCGGCTCCACGAGCTGCTCGCCGGCCAGACCTACGACATCACGGTGACCGCCGTCGACCGGCTCGGTAACGAGTCCTCGCCGTCCGCCGCGAAGCCGGCCGTGGCCCCCGCCGACAACCTGGCGCCCGCGCCGGCGTCGGGCCTGGTCGCGGAGGCCGCGAACGGCCGGGCGGTGCTCTACTGGGACCAGAACACCGAGCTCGACCTCGGTGGCTACAACGTCTACGTCGACGGGGAGCTCCAGAACGGTAGCCTGCCGGTCGGGAACATCAATGACGAGACGAACCGGCCGCTCGGCTACGAGGTCAAGGACCTGGCGAACGACGTGGCGCACACGATCGAGGTGCGGACGCTCGACCTGGTCGGCAACGAGTCGGCACCGGCCACGACGACCGTGACCCCGCTGTCGATGAGCATCATCGGGGTCGCGGACACCGGGTACACCGAGACCGGGACGTGGACGCCGTCGAGCGTCCCGGGGTGGCTGGCCACGCCGACCCGGACCAGCAGCGCCGGGACCGCGTCCGCGCAGTGGCGGCCCCAGCTCGACCAGGCGGGGGAGTACGAGGTCTACGCCTGGATGCCGACCAACACGAACGGGACACCGGTGGCCCGGTACGCGGTGACGTCGGCGGACGGGACCGCAACGACGGAGTACGACCAGACCGCCGGTGGCTCTCGATGGGTCTCCCTGGGTACCCACACGTTCGCGTCCGGGACCGGCGGGTTCGTCACCCTGACCAACCCGGCGGCGACGGGGAAGAACTTCCTGCGCACGAACGTGGTCAAGTTCGTGCCGGTGGGCTGACCCGTGCTGGTGTGCTGAGAGGTGCGGCCGCCCGGGGCATGATGCCCCGGGCGGCCGCGGTTCTCCCGGCGGCCGCGTATCTCCCGGCGGCCGCGGTTCAGAGCCAGCGCTCGCGCAGCGCCGGCTTGAGCCAGGCCGCCGGGGACGACATCGAGAGCCCGCCGTCGACAGGGATCGTGGCGCCAGTCACGAAGGACGCGCCGTCCGAGGCCAGGAACGTGACGACCGAGGCGACCTCGTGCGGGCGGCCGATGCGGCCCAACGGGTACCCCTCGCTCTCGCCCGTGTCGTGGGACGCGATCGAGCCCGGCTCCACGGTGTTGACGCGGATGCCACGCGGCCCGTACTCGAGCGCGAGCTGCCGGACGAGGCCCTCGACCCCGGCCTTCGCGGCCGCGTACGCGGGCAGGCCGGGGGCCGCGAGGGCGGCGTTGACGGAGGTGATGGCGACGATCGACGAGCCGGCACCGAGCCGGGGCAGCGCGGCGCGCGCGACGAAGAAGGCCGAGTCCAGCGTGGCCCCGAGCGCGCCACGCCACTGCAGGTCGCTCGTGTCGACGGCCGAGGCGACCGGCATCTGCGCGGCGGCGAGCACGACCACGTCGAGCCGGCCCAGGATCTCGGCGGCGTCCGCGACGGCCCGCTCGGCCTGCGCGGGGTCGGCGCAGTCCGCCACCAGGAACCCGCGGTAGACGTCGCCCCCGTCGGGTTCCCACGGCGCGAGACCGACGCCGACGACGGCGTCCCCCTGGTCCGCGAACTGCTCGGCGACCGCTACGGCGATCTCGGAGTTGCCACCGACCAGGAGCACGCCCCGGCCGCTCATGCGCTCGCCTCGACGGCGTCGGCCGCCTTGAAGGCGTCGGCCGCCTCGACGGCGTCGACAGGGGCAGCCTGTCCGGTCAGCCGCAGCTCGTCGAGCACGACTCGCAACGCGGCCCGGCTCGTCGCGTCGAGCGGAGCGGCCGGGTAGCGGACGGTGGCCCGCTCGATGATGCCGCGCGCGACGAGGACTTCCTTGTGCACAGCCCAGGCGATCCCGGGCTGGAGGCCGAGGAGCACGAGCGGGAGGATCTGGCGGAACTCCGCCCGAGCACGCTCGACCTCTCCGGCGCCGAAACGGCGGAGCACCGGGCCGAGCAGGTCGGGGAACTCGCACGCCGGCATGGTCCCCACCGCGCCGGCGGCGTGCTCCTCGAGGCAGAACTGGGCGTTCTGGCCGCCGAGCACCGCGAACTCGGTGTTCGCGACGGCGTCGACGACCTGGCCGACCTTGGGCGTGGTGGGCGGCGACTCGATCTTGACGGCGTGCACGTGCTCCACGCGGCTGAGCTCGGCGATCAGGGCGGGCGACATCGCCACCCCGGTGACTCCCGGCGCGTCCTGGATCATCACGGGGAGGCCGGTGGACGCCCCGATGTTCCCGTAGAAGTCCACGAGGGTCGAGGCGGGCGGGCGGACCATGAAGGGGGGCAGGACCATGAGCGCGTCGGCACCGCCCGCCTCCGCCTCGCGGGCCTGCTCGACGGCGTTGACCGTCGAGGTGCCGTTGACGCCCGCGACGACCGGCACCTGCCCGGCGACCAGCTCGACCACGTCGCCCAGGACGACCCGCCGTTCCGCGGCGGTCAGTGCGAACCCCTCGCTGGCCATGCCGAAGACGGCAAGGCCGTCGACGTCCGCCGCGAGCTCGAACTCGACCAGACGGCGCAACCCGGCCCGGTCGAGGCTCCCGGACTCGTCGAACGGCGTGGCCAGGATGGGCATCAGGCCGTGGAGGCGCGGGGCCATGGGTCCTCTTTTCGACGTCTGTCACTCGTGGCATGCGGCATGCATATTATGAGTTAGGGTGCCATATATTGGGTTCCATTACCACCGAACAGGCGGGCGTGCAGTGAGGGGTGCGGTCATGGAGCGGTCAGGAGCGGGAACGTGAGCCGCCGGGAGGTCGAGATCCTGTGCGCCGAGCGTTACGTCCAGGGAGAGTCGCCACGGTGGGACGCGCACGCCGGCGAGCTGATCTGGGTCGACATGGCCACAGGCCGACTGCACCGCGGGGAGCTCGGACGGGCGGGGCTCGTCCCGGGTCCCTCGGTAGTGGTCGGGTCCCGGATCGGCTGCGCCGCCCCGGTGGCACCCGCCAGGTCCGAGGCGCCCCCGGGGAAGACCCAGGGGCCGTCGTCCGGCTGGGTCGTTGCGGCCGACCAGGGTTTCTGGCGGGTGGCCCGGGACGGCACCGTCACGGCGGTCGACGCGACGGCCGCGCCCGGCTGGGCGTTCATGAACGACGGCGGTTGTGACCCCGGCGGCCGGTTCTGGGCCGGTACCCAGTCCCTGTCGCGGACGCCGCGGTGCGGTCTCTACAGCCTGGAGGCCGATGGTCGAGTGGTTGAGCGGCTCGCCGGGGTGACGGTCTCGAACGGCCTCGCGTTCTCCGCGGACGGTCGCACGCTGTACTACATCGACACCCTGCCGAACCGCAGCGTGGAAGCGTTCGACGTCGCCCAGGACGGGAGGCTCGGCGGACGGCGGCACGTCGTCACGGTCCCGGACGGCAACCCGGACGGCATGGCGATCGACGACGAGGGCGCGCTCTGGGTCGCCGTCTGGGACGGGGCGCGGGTGGACCGCTACTCGGCGCAGGGCCGCCTGATCGAGAGCGTGCCGCTCCCCGCACGCCGGCCCACCGCACTCGCCCTTGCGGCGGGAATGCTCGTGGTCACGACGGCGAGCGTGGGACTTCCCGACCCGGGAGAGGTCGACGGTGCGGTCCTCGGCATCGACGTCGGCCTGGACGGACCGGCGGCGTTGTCGTGGCGGCCAGACGGGATGGAATGAGCCGGACGTGGTCCCCGAGCTCGTCGCTCGCGTCGCGTGGACTCCCGATGTATCCGCCAGGGTTGACCACCATGACGCGGTCGGCGAGGTCGATCGCCTCCGCGAGATGCAGGGTACCGAGCGCTGCCTCTTGCTCGTCCTCGCGGGCATCAGTGCGACGGCGATCCTTCCGGCGAGCCGCCTACCGCGCTACCGCCCGGGAGAGATCCCTGACCCGTCACCCGAAGAGAGAGAGTGACGGTCGCGGTCAGTCTGCGGCCGTAGAACCGGTGCCATTCGACCTCAGCGGGACTGCTGCGCAGATAGGTGACACCGGTGCGTCGATAGGAGTGTCGTCGATCGGTGGCGTGCTCCTGCCTGGCACCGGCCGTGGCATGGTCTGACCTGCGGTTCCGCGTGCGCGACGCTAGCATGAGTGACGATCCAGCAGGGTGTGCTTTCCATTGGGTGCTGAGTCGAGGAGCAAGAGCCCACCCGTGGCTCGGGCGAGTTCGCCGAATCCTGAACGTGCAGACGGCACCCGCTGCGCGCGTTGGCAGCGGGCTCCCGTCCGTGGCCATGTCCGCTCTCGCTGGCCTCAGTCGGCGGCTAGGGGCACGCGCCCTAGATGTGAAGCACCCGTGCGAGCCGCGGCGAGTCCGGTGTCGCACGCGAGCTGGAGGCCACACGAAAGGCCGTCTCCCTGACGAGGAGAGGGCCTTTCGGAGGCAGCAACCCGGAAAATCATTCGGCACGGTCGTGCCTACTGCCCGGAACTAACCATAAATGGTCGACCGGCATCTCTATCCGCACCGCGCTCCAATGGTGTCACCGCGGTGAGAGGCGGAACTCGATCTTCGAGGCGCCGCGCTGCTGACAGGTCTGGCTATGTTCTGATTGCGTCGCCTGAGATCTTGGCGGTGGATGGTGTGCCCGAAGCTTGCGATGCCGGGGCGGTGGGTGTGAGTGTTTCGAGGATGGTGGCGGTGCGGGTGTCGATGCTCGTGTTGGGTTCGATGTAGTGCTTGACCGTGATCTCCGAGCTGGTGTGGCCGAGGAGTTGGGCTGCGAGGTCGGCGCCGGCGGCGCGTTCGATCGTGGTCGCGACGGTGCGCCGGAACGAGTGCGGCGTCACCCCGGTGATGCCCGCGGTGGCCAGGACGTCGCGCAGGCGGCGGCGGATGTTGTTCGTCGTCAACGGTGTCCCGTTCCTGGTCCGGAACACGAGCGTCCCGGGCTCGTGGCCGGCGAGGTCGACCATGTGGTCCCTGAGGGCGGTGGCGGTGTAGGACGGGATCGCGATCCGCCGCACCGACGTACGAGTCTTGGGGTGGGGTTGCCAGTAGGTCGGCTTGCCTCTCGGGGACACGATCGTGCCCGCCACCCGCAGGGTTGCGGGGGTGGTGGTCAGGTCGATATCGCACTTACGCAGCGCGAGGACCTCCCCGATCCGCAGGGAGGAGCCGAGCATGACCTCGATGATGACCTCCAGCTGCCCGTCCGGCTTAGGGCCAGGCACCTTCGCGTCTCCGCGGCGCCAGGTCCGGGCCGCGATCCGGATGGCCTGGATTTGCTCCAGGGTCAGGGCGGTGGCCTGGGTGGCTGGCCGCTTGAGGCGTTTCGTGCCGGTCACGGGATTCTTCTCGATCGCCTCGTACCGGTGCGCCATACCCAGGGCGAGGTTCAGGACGACCTTGGCATGCTTGGCCCGGGCGTAGGACTGTTTCGCGAGGGTGCGCAGGAACCGGTCGACCTTGCTGATCGTGATCTCCCGCAGCACGAAATGCTCGAACACCGGCAACACCAGGGTGCGCATGTCCCGTTCGTACAGGTCCTTGGTGCCCTGGGCGAGGTCCGGGTCCAGGTCGAGGTCTTCCAGCCAGACGCGGACCAGGTCGGGGAACGGGCTGTGGGGGTGCAGCTCACCGACACCAGCCATCCGCGTGCGGTGGGCGAGCTTGACCTTCAACGCCTGCTCCGCCGCCCTCGCGGTCGGACCACTGGCCTCCACGAGACGCAGCATGCCGTCCTGGTCCCGAAACCGGGTCCTGGAGCGCCACGAGGACGGGCTGGTCTGGGCGACGTAGACGTCACCGAACGTCCCCGCAGGAATCCGCGCCCTCATCGCACCTCACCGCCCCGCGTGGCGGTGACTGCGTACCGCAGATCACCAGAAGCACGGATCCCGTGTCGAGACAGCACCCTGCTCAACCCGACGGGACCCGATTCAACCCGTAGCAACCGAGGCACGGGGGAGGACTCACCTGCGCCGGAGCACTCAAAGTGATGGGAAAGTGATGGATGGATCAAGTCTCAGAAACCCTTCAGGCCCGGGATTCCGTTGGAATCCCGGGCCTGATGCGGTCGGGCTGACAGGATTTGAACCTGCGACCCCTTGACCCCCAGGTGGATTGACGAGTCCTCGCCCCCGGTTCTCTGCGGTTGCTGTGAGCTAGGG